>JBBDNJ010000286.1:0-12368 GCA_040877705.1 Binatia bacterium
CCACAAGGTGATGAGTTTTTTCTCTGTTTCGGTCTTGGCAAAGGTGCCGATCTCCGGCAGATGCCCTAGCCGGGGATGTTTATCTCCCACCGGAACTTCCATGATGGCATGGAAATTCATCAAGCCTTTCTCGAACCAGTCCGGATTACGGCGCAACACCGACGTTGCGTTATTGGCTCTGGCATCGAGCTCGCCGTTGACCAGGGCGACATCGACTTCGCGGGAACTGTATCCCGCGATAAACTTCGGGTCCTTGAAATTCAGAAAGTAAGCAAACATTCTTCCGGCGACATAAGACACATGGCCCACCGACTGGGCGCCAATCCGAATTCCCGGTTTCGATGGGAGCTTATTTGGACTGTCGAGCCCAAGTTCTTTTCGCGTATAAATAACATAGTGGTTTTCGCTTTCGGGCGTGCCGAGATAAATAAATTTATCGATATCATAGGAGATGCCTTTTTCCCCCATCACGGCAAGACCGATGATCGCCCCACTGGCGGCGCCGATGGTTAGGCCATCCGGCGCAACCGAACCATAAATGTGATTGGCGCCCTTGCGACCGCCGCCGCCGTCCATATATTGGATCACCACCGTTGGATTTCCCGGAATATGTTTTTTCAAGAAGGGTAGCATGGCCTTTACCCGGAGATCTCCGGTTCCTCCCGGAGCCGTGGTTGCCACCAGCGTGACAGTTTTACCGGCATAAAAATTATTTTGCGAATAGGCGTTGACCGCGAATAGCCCAATCGAACTTGCGATAGTGAATATCATTAATTTCATTCTTCTTATCATCGATTACCTCCCTTAAAATAATTCATGCAATTCTAGCGCGGCGGCAGCGGCCCTGGTCCGGAGAATTTTTTTAGCATATCTAACGTTTCGGCATCGCGTGGGATTCCGGCGACCACTTTCCTTAATTCCGCCGGTCCCAGCGGTGATGGGTCGGTTGCCACGATTTTCCGATAGTATGCAGGAAACTCAGGATCCTTAAAGGTCTCACGCATTGCCTCCTCAAGGATCGCAACTTTGTCCTTGGGTGTTCCCGGAGGCAAGATGTAAGGCGAGCCCACGCCTCGAAAGGCGCGCCATACCGAGATGAGTTTTTTTTCGGTTTCGGTCTTGGCAAAGGTGGTGATTTCCGGCAGGTGGCCCAGCTTGGGATGTTTATCACCTCTGGGGACTTCCATGATGGCGTGAAAATTCATCAGGCCTTTGTCGTACCAATCGGGATTCCGACGCAGCACCGACGTCGCTAGATTGGCTCTGGCATCGAGCTCACCGTTGACCAGGGCAACGTCCACTTCTCGGGAAGAATAGCCGGCAATAAACTTCGGGTCCTTTAAATTCAGAAAGTAAGCGAATAGTCTTCCCGCGACATAGGAGACGTGTCCTACCGTTTGAGCGCCGATCCTGATCCCAGGCTTGGATGAGAGTTTTTTTAGATTGTCGAGCCCAAGTTCCTTTCTTGTGTAAATGACGTAGTGGTTTTCGTTCTCGGGTGTGCCGAGATAAATAAATTTATTGATGTCGTAAGAAACGCCCGTCTCGCCCATGACGGCAAGACCGATAATCGCTCCACTGGCGGCGCCGATGGTTAGGCCATCGGCGGCAACTGAATTAAAGATGTGATTGGCTCCCTTGCGACCGCCGCCACCGTCCATATATTGGACCACGACCGTTGGATTTCCCGGAATGTGTTTCTTTAAAAACGGCATCATGGCTTTTACCCGGAGATCTCCGGTCCCTCCGGGAGCCGTGGTCGCGACTAAGGTGACGGTTTTACCAGCATAGAAATCCTTTTGCGCATAGGCGTTGGCCGCAAACAACCAGATCAAACCAGCAAGAGTCAATAGCACTACCTTTATTCTGCTTGTGCTGCTTATCATCAATAATAACCTCCCTGACAATAAATCATGTAATTCTACCGTGGCGGCAGCGGTCCGGGACCGGCGAGCTTGTTGAAAAGCGCAATGGTCTCGGAATCCCGCGGCAGGTCTCGAATCGCCTTTTGATTCTCTTCCGGAAAAAGCGGTGACGGATCGTCGCTGACGAGCTTCCGGTACTCTTTTGTAAAATCCGGATCTTTAAAAGTCTTGGTGATCGCCTGCGTCAGCATCTGGATTCGGTCCGCGGGCGTCCCTGGCGGAGCGTAAAAGGGCGAACCGGTGAGGCGGAAGTTGCGAAACAACGAAAGTACTTTACGTTCTTTCTCCGACTTGGCAAGGGTTTCCAGGTCGGATAGATGACCATAAAGGGGATGCTTGAGACCCTTGGGCACTGCCAACATCATATGAAGGTCGACCTTGTTCTTTTTTACCCAATCGGGGTTGCGCGTGAGATGATCGTCAGCGGTGCCAAAGGCATCGATCTCCCCGGACATAAGAGCCACATCGCGCTCTGGAGTCGAATAGCCCGTAACAAAGTTAGATTCTTTCAGCGGTATAAGCCAGGAGAAAACCCTTCCGATATTGTAGATCGTATGCCCCACAGATTGAGCGCCGACCCGCACTCCTGAGGCTGACCGAAGCTTTTCCAGACTGGTCAGACCTGCCTCTCGGCGGGTCAAGAAGATATAGTGCGTCGAACTATACGGCGAACCCAGAAAGATCAGCTTATCGAGTTCGTACTGAACGCCCTTTTCTCCGAGAACCGCGCTGGCCACCATGCCGCCGCCGCTGTTGCCGATCATCAAGCCGTCGGGTTTGGCCGCAAAAATAAAATTGCCGGCTTTCCGCCCGCCGCCGCCGGGCATGTACTCTTGTATGACGGTGGGATTTCCAGGAATGTATTTTTGCAGGAACGGCACCAGAGCCTTGACGCGCAGGTCTCCCGAGCCGCCGGGGTTGCGGCCCTGGACGATTCTGATCGTTTTACCCTTATAAAAATCAGTCTGGGAATAAAGCAGCGCGGGTAGAAATACCACATGGGTAAAAAGCGCCAAACACAAAATTTTTGTCGCGTGTTTTATCTTCACGGCAAACCTCCTTCCTTCGCCTCAGCGCGGTGGCAACGGCCCAGCTCCTACGAGCTTTTTGAAGATCTCAATGGTTTCGCGATCGCGTGGGATTTCTGCAATTGCCTTTTCATGATTTTCCGGCAAAAGCGGCGTCGGTTCATCGCCGGTAAGTTTATGATATTCCTTGAAAAAATCCGGATCCTGAAAAGTTTTACGAAATCCTTCCTGCAAAACCTTGACGCGATCTTTGGGCGTTGCCGGTGGCAGTACGAACGGCGAGCCCGTGACTCTGAACGCACGCTGCAGAGCAATGACCTTTCGCTCTTTATCGGATTTCGCCAAATCCTCAAGAACGGGAAGTTTTTTGAACAAAGGATGCGGATGCTTCTCACCCTTGGGCGTTTCCATGATCGCATGAATATAAATCAAGCCCTTATCCAGCCATTCTTTGTTGCGCTGTAGCAGGCTATCCGGTCCCGTCGAGCGCGCATCGATTTCACCGCGCATCAAGGCCGGATCGAGCTCGGGCCCGGAAAAGCCGGTGACGAATCGCGGCTGCCGGCAACCAATGATGTAGCAGAAAAGCCGGGCTTCGTTATAAGTGGAGAAGCCGACGGACTGCCCGCCGACTCTGATTTCCTTGGCGGCCCGGAGCTTATCCAGAGAGTCGAGGCCGGCTTCTTTCCTGCTTATAAACACAGAGTGGTAAGTGCTGTAAGCTGAGCCGAGATAGTTAAATTTGTCGATGTCGTACATGATTCCGGATTCACCAAGCACGGCCAGCGAAACCATGCCGGCGCTCAAATTGCCCATCGTCAGCCCGTCCGGTCGAGCGGAGTTAAAAATATGATTTGCCGCCTTACGGCTGCCGCCGCCGGACATGTATTCCATGACGATGGTTGGGTTTCCCGCGATATATTTCTGCAGAAACGGCACCAAAGCTCTCACGCGGAGATCCCCCGTGCCGCCCGGACCCCGCCCTTGGACGATCGTGATGGTTTTTCCTTTAAAGAATGACTCCTGAGCAAAAGCGTTCGCGCTCAGCCAGACGAAAAAGATTGCCCATGCGCTAACCGCTGCGAACTTTGTCCCATACAACGCGAGTGATAGGCGTTTCATCTTACCCTCCTAGTCGTGGCCGCGAAATCCGACGTGCCACGGTTTCTTTGCCGCTCTTTAAATCAACGCCGCCCACGGATGGCATGCCATGACCCCTTTAGTTGCTTCAATCAAAAAATTCAACCCTAGCGAGCCGGCAACGGCCCCGCGGCATTGAGCTGCTTAAAGAGTGCGATGGTTTCCGGATCTCGGGGTAGCTCCTTAAGAGCGTTCTCCATGTCCACCGGCATAAGCGGCGAAGCTTCGTCGCCGGTAAATTTTTTATATTCCCTGGGAAACTCGGGATCGCTAAAAACCTTGACCATGGCCGCTTGAAGGATCTTTACCTGTTCTTTCGGTGTGCCGGGAGGCAGGATGAAAGGCGAGCCGAATTGTCTGAAAGCGCGTACCATGCGCAACAGCTTGCGCTCTTTTTCCGATTTGGCAAATTCCTCGATCTCCGGCAAGCGTGAGAAATGATGGTGCTTCAAGCCCTTCGGGACTTCCATGATGACGTGCAGATCGAGGGCGCCTTTTTTTATCAAATCCGCGCTTCGCGTCAGTACGGTATCGGCGTTGTTGATCCGGCCATCGATTTCGCCGCGGCTTAATGCGGCGTCAAGCTCCGTTCCGGAATAGCCGACGACAAAATTCGGATCTTTGATGCCGATCAAATATGCGAACATCCGGCCGACGAAATAGATGGAATGTCCCACAGCCTGAGCGCCGATTCTCACTCCCGTTGCCGAACGCAAGTCATCGATGGTTTTCAAACCGGCTTCCTGCCGCGTAAGAAAAGCCCAGTGGTAGGTGCTGTGCGCTGAGCCCAGATAAATCAGTTTATCCAGATCATAAAGAACGCCTTTCTCTCCAAGGACGCCATTGGCGACCAGAGCGCCGCCGATACGGCCGATCGTAAGGCCGTCAGGTCGAACGTTCTTGTAGACGTGATTGGCGGCTTTGGTTCCTCCTCCGCCGGGCATGTACTCGGACACGATCGTCGGCTCCCCGGGGATATGTTTTTTCAAGAACGGCAGGACCGACCGTGTCATCATGTCTGAACTGCCGCCCGCCGACGTGGCCTGAATGACTGTAATCGTCTTTCCCTGATAAAAAGGAGTTTGGGCGAGAGCAAAAGCAGGCGAAAGAAGAAAAACACCCACTGCCGCCGAATAAATCAGTCTATAAATCCGACCCGCGTTGGAAGCGTCCGGCCACATGGTTAACCCTCCTTGCGCCTGATTCATTAAAACACGCTTTGCACACTAGCATTTTTAGAATCCCTGTCGACAAGTTGTGGGAACAATTTTCTTAACAATCGCGTGGATCGAAATACCACCACCGTCAAATCCCCGGTTATGCGGCTCTACTTATGCCAGGTTTATTCTTTAGGTCAACAAGAAATGTCTACAAATCCAATGAATAATCTCCGCACGGATTCCGCGCCACTCCCGTCCTGCCGGTGCAAGACCGCCGTTGGGGGTCAGGAATCGCCAGGGCTCGTTGAGAATTAAGAGCCGCTTTTGAAGGGTCGATAAATGAATCGCAACACGGAGCTGCCCAACGTAAACTTATTGACAGAAAATTATTTGTCTGCGTATAGCTAGGCAGCTGCCTTGATACATCTGAGGATGTCGTAAAGGATTCAAAATCGAGAGCCTGTTCAACGATGAGGTGAGCCATGGGAATGACGATCACTGAAAAAATCTGCGCGCGGGCCACCGGTAAAGATCGAGTCCGCCCCGGAGACATGATCGATGCCGAGGTCGATAAGCTTTACATCAAGGATTTGCGCTTCTCGAAAGCGGAAGACCCCAAAGGCCTCTACGGCGTGTTTAAAGAAGTTCTCAAGGACATGGGCATCATCAAGGCATGGGATCCAGAAAAAGTTATTATCAATTTCGATGAGCAGCCGGCGCGGAGCACGAGACGGCTGGAAGGGCAGGAAAGGGCCAAGGAATTTTCTAAAGAACATGGCGCAACCCTCTATGAAGGATATCAGGGCGGCATCGGTCACAACGTCATGGTGGAAAAGGGACATGTCAGACCCGGCGAATTCATCGTCGGCGCCGATTCACATTCCTGCACCTATGGAGCGCTGAGCTGCTTTGCCACCGGTATCGGTTTTACAGAGACCGTCGGCGTCCTGGCAACGGGAAGGATCTGGCTGAAAGTTCCGCCGGCTATTTACGTCGAGCTCGCGGGCAGGCGGCCGCCGTGGATCTGGGGAAAGGACATCGTGCTGCGGATTATGGCCGAAATGGGAGCCCATGGCGCGGTTAACAAAACTCTGGAGTATGGCGGCAGCGCGGTTGCGGACGTAAGCGTCGAAAGCCGTCTTTCGATGTGCAATATGGCGGTCGAAAGCCTGGCGCTGAATGCTGTGTTTCCGGCCGATGCGCGAGCCATCGAATACGTCAAGCAAGTCGGCAACACGGCATTTACGCCGGTTGCGAGCGATGCCGACGCTGAGTATGAATCGCGCCTTCGCTTCGACCTTACCGATATGGAGCCATTTGTCGCCGCTCCCGGTGTGCCGTCCAACGGCCAGCCGATCCATGAAGTTATCGGCACCAAGATCAATCAGGCTTTTATCGGAACTTGCTCCAACTCACGGATCGAAGATCTCCGCGTCGCCGCCAAGATCCTCAAAGGCAAGACGGTGCATCCCGGGGTGCGAATGATCGTCACGCCCGCCTCGTATGGCGCCTATTTCCAAGCCCGGGAAGAAGGACTTCTGCAAATATTCGAGAAATCCAAAGTGCTGCTCACCGCGTCGGAATGCGGTATCTGCACCCGTCCTTCGCTCGCCACCGGTGAAGTTTGTATTTCTTCGGGAAACCGCAATTTTCCCGGTCGCATGGGTAACCGCGATGCGCGGATATTCTTGGGCAGCCCGGCGACTGTCGCGGCAAGCGCCATTGCCGGTGAGATTGTCGATCCCAGGGAGTTTTTGCCGGCATGAAAAAACATTTTAAAGGCAAGGTATGGAAATTCGGCGATTGCATCGACTCCGGAAACATTAAGGGCGTTATGGCCGGAGTGGATCCGGAGTTTCACGCAAAGGTGCAGCCCGGAGACGTCATCGTTGCGGGCATCAATTTCGGCATGGGCTCGAGCGCGGAGGATGCGCCGCGATCGCTGCGCGACGCCGGCATTGCCGCGGTGCTCGCGGAGTCGATATCGAACATCTATCTACGGACTCTGATCAACCTCGGCCTGCCGGCGATCGAATGCGCGGGAGTCTCCACCTTCGTCGAAGAGGGACAAGAGATCGAAGTGGACCTGGAGTCGGGCACGGTGCGGAATCTTACGACCGGAAATTCACGCACATTTCCGCCGTTTTCAGATCAAGCGATCGCGATTCTAGAGAAGGGCGGGTTGATTCCATATCTAAAAGCCTCGCTTGCAAACCAGAGCCGGCACGTTGCGGATGTGCCGGCTAGAGATGGATAGCCGGATCAAGTCCGGCTATGACGACATGGAGGGAATCGAAGACTGCTGCTCATTTCCTTGGCTCTTTCTTCCGTCATGCCTGACTTGTTCAGGGCATCCAAGGTTTGTCAGGCGACGACTATTGATCCGAGAGGCAACATGGCGCCGAGCAATCCGGGATTGCGGAAAAAAGAATTGCCAAAATGCGCTGCAAAGGCATTCAACGTTCAGTGAAGAAAACCGTCTATGGAGGAGCGAATGAAAGCAACGACAAAGCTGAGAGAATTGCTGAAGGGCGATGACATTATCATAACACCCGGAGTTTATGATTGCCTGACCGCCCGGCTCGCCGAAACCACAGGATTTTCCGCGGTGAAACTGTTGGGCAATGTGACCTGCGGCAGCCTGCTCGGACTCCCGGATCTGGGGCTTATCGGCCTGAATGAGATGGCCAATCATGCCAAGAACGTGGCCGCTGCGGTCGATATCGCCGTCATGGTCGACACCGACACCGGTTACTCGGGCGGTCCACTGGGCATCGCCCGCACGGTTAAGGAATTCGAGCGCGCCGGCGTTGCCGGAATCGGCATGGAAGACCAAGTCACACCCAAGAAGTGCGCTCTCATTCCGGGAGGCACTCCGGTGGTGGCGATAAAAGAGCAAGTAAAGAAGCTTCAAGCCGCTGTCGAAGCCAAAGAGGATGCGGATTTTGTCATCAGCGCTCGCACCGATGCGGAGTCCGTAAACGGCTTGGAAGACGCTCTGATTCGAATAAAAGCCTACGAAGAGGTCGGAGTAGATATGGTTGGAGTTGCCATGTCCTGGGTGCGAAAGGAAGGAATGCGCCAGCGCACGTTGGACTCGCTGAAACGGATCCGCGATGCGGTCAAAGTGCCGCTCAATTGCATGTTCATGGATGAGGCCATTCAGGTCGGTAACGTGACACTCGAAGAAATCAAACAGATCGGTTTTAAGATGGGCGGGAGTAACGCCGTGCGCTACACGGTGGTCAAGGCGGTCAGCGAGATGCTGACGATTCTCAAAAAGGACGGCTCAACCAAAAACTACGCGCATCGATTGGCTTCTCTCAAGGAGTATGAGGCGTTGGTGCGGCTGCCGGAGTTTTTAGAGATGGAACAGCGGTACTCCGCCTAGCTAGAACTGATCGAGGATCGTCTCTCGAGGTCGCGATCGCAACCGGCGCACCGGTTGTCTTCGCGATCCGCCCCGGCTCAACGAGGACCGATCCGAAGGCTTACCGTTGCCAGATAGATTTCCCGCAGAAACCAAAGCAGGCCAAGAAAAAACGTCGACATCGCTGCGATAAACAGCAAAGCCACCGGTAACGAGGCGTCGAAGCGTAAAAAGCCGCTCATGAACAGGGTGGCGATGACGGTGCACACGAGCAGCGCTGTCGTAGTACAAAGGGTGATAGCACGATTGATCAGCTTGGCTCGCTGCGACAGCGTGGCGAGATCGGTGTGCAATATCGCGAAAAATTCCGGCGAAGCGCCGTCCAACCGCTCCTCCAATACGCGAGCACGATCGATGATCCGACCTAATCTGTTGGTCATGACCGCCAGGATCGCGGCGATACCCGTGAGAAGGAAAACCGGCGCCACCGCCAGTTCGATCGCATGAGCTACGGCTACGTCGGAAAACTCAACCACGATCGACTTCCCAATTTGTATTAATCATTTCCAGGGCGCTGCCGTGCGATGAAAAATATTCGCACGGCGGTCGCTGAAGGCGTTCCTTAGCTCGATCGTTTGTTCAGCGCCGCATAAATTTTCTCTGACGTCAGCGGCAGTTCGAAAAGCCGCACACCGACGGCGTCGTCGATGGCATTGGCGATGGCCGCGGCTGTCGGAACGTTCGGTATTTCCGCGATCGCCTTGCCTTGAAACGGCGCCGGGCCCCGGGCGCCTTGCATCAATAGAGTAGTGAGCTTCGGCACATCCGCGACATTGGGAATTTTGAAGTCGCCAAGATTGACCGTCGCCATCCGACCGTCGACTAACGAATTATCTTCCATCATGGCGAAACCCAAACCGGTGATTACGCCACCATCGACCTGTCCCTGATAACTCAGCTGATTCAAGACTGTTCCGGAATCGTGAATCGTGGTTAGCTTTTTGACTTTGACCTGTCCGGTCCCTAAATCGACCTCGACTTCGGCAACCTGCGCGGCGAAGGAAGTGATCGGCGCGCGCGAGGGCTCATAGACGCTCAGGTGCGTAATCGGCGCGCCGTGTTGCTCGACGGCAAGGCGCATCAGGTCGCTGAACGCCATGAGCTTACGGCCGGGCGCGACATAGCGGCCGTTTTGCGCCCTGAGGTTTTCCGGCGCACAGCCAAGCCGCTGCGCCGCCAACGCGACTATTTTGCCCTTGACCTCGCTGGCCACTTGGTGTCCGGCGTGGCCGACGCTGTTCGTCGATTTGCTGCCGCCGGTTCCGGAGTCATAGGGCGAATCGTCGGTGTTGCCAACGCGGACGTTGACCTGATCTATTTTGATCTCGAGTATTTCACTGACGATCTGTTGCACTACCGTATGAATGCCCGGGCCCACATCGGGTACGCCCAGGAGCACGGTCACAGCGCCATCTTTTTCGATAGTGATCGCGGCGCCGGACCGGCCGGCGCCTGACGGGCGTTCGTAGATGGCCACTCCCCGGCCGATATTTTTACTTTTGGGTTTCTTCCAGCCGGATACGTCCAGCGCTTTTTGCAGAGTTTCCCTTGCCACTACGTTTTGTAGTTTCTGTCCGAAAGGTGTTGGATCGCCGTCGATGAGCAGATTCATCCGGCGAAAGGCCACAGGGTCCATACCCAACTCGCGGGCAATGATGTCGACCTGAGATTCCATCGCGAAGGTCACCTGGGGGCTGCCGGGCGTGCGCGTTTGAGTACAGCCTACCTGATTGGTGTAGGCGCACAAAGTTTCGACCTGAATTGCCGGAATGCGGTAATAGCTCGCCACCCGGCGTGGTCCTTGAACCGTGACTTCGGCATTGGCCTTAAGCGCCGCATAAGCGCCGCCGCTAAAAATCGCTTTTGCAGCAAGCGCGCAAAGCAGGCCGTCCTTGTCGACACCCGTACGCAAAGTAATCACCAGCGGATGCCGGTGCGAAGTGGCGGAAAGCTCCTCGGAATATTCGAGCACCATCCTGACCGGCTTACCCGTCCGTTTTGCTAAGAAGTAACAGACCGGAGCTTCGATCACCGAGGTCTTGCCGCCGAAATCGCCGCCCACCGGTAAAATGTGCACTTTGACCTTGGCGGGATCGAGACTAAGATCGCGCGCAAACCGATCTCGAAGTGTAAACGGTGCTTTATTCGACGCCCAGATTTCGACCTGACCGTCATCATGAATCTGTACAGTGCAGGCGTGCGGCTCGATGTAGGCATGAAATCCCAACGGAGTGCGAAAGGTGTGCTCGAAAATGCGCGCAGCTTTTGCAAAACCGGCCTCCAGATCGCCATTCGTCCACTTACCGTAAGACTGGACATTGGGAAGATCGATGCTTCGTTCCGGCGCGTTCTTGTACGCCGTCGGATCGTCATGCAGGACCGGCGCTCCCGGGCGAATCGCTTCAACGGGATCGGTGACGTAGGGCAGCTCTTCGTATTGGACATCGATCAGAGTCAATGCTTCCTCGGCGATCTCATCATTGTCCGCGGCCACCGCCGCGACCGGTTCGCCGACATAGCGCACCCGGTTATGCGCGAGCAGCGGCATATCTTTCATCCGCAAGCCGACCAAGACCGGACCGATATCGGCTGCCGAAATAACCGCGCGTACGCCGCGCAGTTTCAGCGCTTTCGAGGCATCGATGTTGATAATCCGCGCGTGCGGCAACGAACTACGCAGGATTTTCGCCGACAGTGCGGCCGGAAACTCCAGGTCCGCCGCATAGCGCATCTTGCCTGTAACTTTATCCGCTCCCTCCAGCCTGGGTACTGCTCTGCCTACATTCCTATATGCCATCTGCTTCCTCCAATGTTGTCTTCGATGCAGTCAAGCCGTCCTACGGATGCTCCTGATAGGAGGGCGGGTTTTAAACCCGCCCCTACAGTTCGATTCAACCAACATGCTGAAAATAATCTCCGACTATGGAGCGGCTTCTCCACTGTCTAGTTGCGATCCGTATTAGTTCGCTGCGAAAACTTCCGTTTCGCATACCAACTAGATCTTTACTTTCGTAAACACCTTCAACGGATTCTTCTGAAAGATCTTCAATTTGTCTTCGGCGCTCAGAAAGCCGAGCCGGTCGATCACCGGAATCATGTCATCCGATGGCTTGCCGGTTTCCGGCCGGATCGCGCCGCCCGAGCCGGGAGACTCGGTACCGAAGAGAATTTGATCGACGCCGCGTTGTTTGATGGCGGCTTCGAGGTAGTTTTCGTCGTAAACGCAGGAATCGTAGAAAAGATTCTTGCTGAAATCTGCTTGCCCGACGTGCTTGTCGGTGGCTATGAAGCGGTTCAGACCGCCGCCGCAATGGCAGATGGTAATCTTTAGTTTCGGGAATATTTGGAAGACGTTGCTGTGCGTCAAAAGCTGCATCGCGACGAACTCTTCGAGATAATTATTCATCTGGTAGTTTGCATGAATGATCTCCAAACGCCGGTCGTACGTGGTCGAGGGGTGGATCATCAGCGGCACGTCAAGGTCGACTGCTTTTTCGTAGAGCGGGAACCAATACTCTTCGTGCACTCCTGGTGTCTGTTTGTCGCCGGCTGGGTCCGGATTCAAATACGCGCCGACAAATCCCAGCTCTTTTACGCAGCGCTCGAATTCCGCCAGACAATTCTTGGTGTCCTTATCACGGCATTGTGGTAATTGCGCCATGCCGCGGAAGCGGTCTGGATGAAG
>JBBDNJ010000287.1:0-12300 GCA_040877705.1 Binatia bacterium
AAAGGAAGTCAGGGTCGCCGCCTAATCCCTTTACCCACTATTTGACAACGGCTCTGAACCCGCGTTGTTTGCGTCAAGGCCGCTGCCCTGCAACATCGCCAAAAGGCCGCCGCTGCCGCCCATCTTGCCGCCGACGGCTGAGGTCAGGCCGCCCAGCATCCCACCGCCGCCGCTCGCGCTGCCCGAGGAGTCCTCGGATTTCATCAAATCCTCGCTCCGGGCAGTTTAGCGATCAATGACTGCGTTTCGTTGCCGTCACCTTGATCTTTGAGAAAATTGAGCAGGCCGCCGGTCGCAGATTTTGCCTGATCCTCATTAATGCCCAACCGGCTCACGGCCATTTGAATAAATTCTTGCATGGGTTGTGCCTCCTTCAGGAATTAGATTTGGGATCATTGACGAACAGAACTCAGCTCCAGATTAATCGTTCACAGATCACAACTCCGGCGGGCCAGGCGGTCTTTTAGTGTGTCTTCCGAAGATTCTGCGATTTCCTTAAGGCCAGAGTCGCTGCGTGGACCTATTAGAATTTCAAACACTGCTACAAGCTAAAAGCAACCCCCCTGATAGAATTTATCGCCCCATTTGCCGGTCATTTTAGAAACGGAATACGCCGTCCACTCTGTTCCGGCTGTACCGCTCCTTTCGCGACGGTTTCTCTATTAAAAGCTTGGCATAATAACGTTCTTTCGATTAGAATCGCGCTCGCTGATACGGTTTGCAGCCCGAGCTGTCCTTTTCGGAACTCTGAGCGCAAATTCTTGGCTGAAACAATCTGAAACGCATTGACGCAGGCTCTTTTGGGTCGTGCCCATTTGTCAGGATAAATACAAAAAACAGGAATTCGTAATGAAATGGATCGCGCCATCAGAAAAAGATTCCGCTAACAACCTGCTGGAAAAGCGACTGTGGGAGGCGGCGGATCAGCTTCGTGCTAATTCCGGGCTTAACTCAGCGCAATATTCAGCTCCCGTTCTCGGGCTGATCTTTCTCCGTTTCGCGGAGGCGCGTTTTGCCAAGCGCCGTGGCGAATTGGAGAAAGCAGGGGTGACCGCGCGCCGCGGTGGATCGCGGATCGACGAGCCCGCCGCGTACCACGCGGAAGGAGTCATCTACCTTACTCCCAATGCGCGCTTTGAGGATCTGCTTTCACTACCTGAAGGTGGCAACATCGGGCAGGCGATCAACGAGGCCATGGCCGATATCGAGAAGCACAATCCCCAGCTCGCCGGCGTCTTGCCGCGCACCTATCAGATTTTCAACAGTACGCTTCTCGTCTCTTGTCAAGCGGACACCACACGGCGCCCAGCACCATTGCCGACTGCCTGTCATTCTCTAAATGACACGACTCGTCGCAGTAGATATTGTAGGTTTGACTCACGAATCCGCTGGCCGCGCCCGATTATCGAAGAGGCCGATGCAAAGGGTCTGAAAGTTTGGGTGTCATTCAGAAATAACGAGAACCGGATCAATATCTGGCTTGAAGGGGAAGATTACGTTGTAGTGCTGGCTCAGAGAAAAGACTATCTGTTGCCATGGACGGCGTTTCTAGTGACCTTTAACCATACTCGGAGGCGACTACAGAAGGAATTTGAGAGCTATCATCGTATGCAGGGCCAAAAATGCTAGTGCCGCCCGAAGGCGGCACCGTAACTCCTTCTACACATGGTAGATGAGCTATATGAAGTATGCATTATGCATACCAGAAACTCAACAGGATAAATCGTCCAACAGCTTGTCGGACAAATATGCTCCTTACAATTGCTCTGAAGTCAGAGCCGCCAGCCATCGGATGACAACCAAGTAGCGTGATACTATCCAGATCGCCATGGTCCAAATCGCTCAAGGAAATCTGCTCGAAGCCCCGGTCGAGGCCCTCGTGAACACGGTGAATACGCAGGGCATCATGGGGAAGGGCATCGCTCTGCAATTCAAGCAAGCCTTCCCTGAAATGTTTCGGGACTATGAAAAAGCTTGCAAGGCGGGTGAAGTGCGGCTTGGGAAAGTGCACGTCTATGATCTCGGCGGTTTGACGGGCGGCCCGCGTTGGATCATCAACTTTCCAACCAAGGGGCATTGGCGCGAGCGGAGCCGATTGGCGGACATTGAAGTCGGCTTGCAAGATCTATCTGGTTGCAACGGTGCGGCGATTAGGCGCTCGATCTATCACAGTACCGCCTTTGGGGTGTGGCAATGGAGGATTGAATTGGGCCGACGTTCGTCCGCGCATCGAGGCTGCTTTTGCGCAATTACCAGACGTGAAAGTCCAGTTGTTCGCGCCGGAGCACGCGCCTGAGCCTGAGACGATGCCTAACCGCACGGAACGCCCGAAGATGACTCTAGGAAGAGCGGCGCTGATTGCTCTGATTGATCGCTATTTAAACGGGCTGCTCGATCCGTTCGTGAGTCTGCTTGAGATCCATAAGCTGATGTACTTCTTGCAAGAAGCAGGGCTGGAACTCCGGCTACAGTATGAAGCGAAGCCATACGGTCCTTATGCGAGAAATCTCCGGCAGGTTTTGATCCGACTAGAGAAGCATTACATGCAGGGATACGGTGACGGTAAGGATGTTCCCACGCGCCCGATCGAATTGCTTCCTGGAGCAGTAGAGGAGGCGAAGTCGTTCCTCGTGCAACACCCCGACATTCTAAAACGAATGGATCGGGTGGTTGAGCTGATTGATGGATATGAAGACTCCTACGGGTTGGAACTTCTGAGTACAGTTCATTGGGTGATGCGCCATAATCCCGAGGCGCGTGAAAAACCCCAGGCCGCAATAGAAGCTGTCTGCAATTGGACCGCGCGTAAACGGCGCAATCTCAAACCTGACCATCTCCTCAAAGCTTGGCAACGCTTGAAAGAACAAGGGTGGAATCCCCTACCTGGTAGCGCTTAGCCCGCACGCAACCCTCGGTGCTCTCGTCCATGATTCCCAGCGACTACACAGAAGAGCTTCTTGTCGGACCTTGTGCAGCATTTTCTTGGGCGCGGTTTCCAGGGCAAGGCCATGGTGGTGTCCATCGACAGGGCAACGGCAGCCGGAACATCGACGAGATCTTCAAAGAACTGCTGGATTTGTCGAAAATCCTGACGGAGGAGCAAAGCCGCCACGTGCGCGAGCACCTGTCGGAAGAAGAGCTAACGATCTTGGATATCCTCACACGCCCCGGCCCGGACCTCACCACCGACGAACGTGACGAAGTGAAGAAAGTCGCCCGTCAGCTACTGGAGCGGTTAAAGGAGCTGTTAGCCATTGGCTGGCGGCAGAGAGTCGGCAGCCGAGCGCGCATCCACCTAGCGATCGAAGACGCGCTTGACGAGGGCTTGCCACGGGCTTATTCCAAAGATCTCTATGAGTCGAAGTGCTCAGCGGTATTCGAGCATGTGTATGAAAGCTATCAGGGAGAGGGGAAGAGCGTGTATTCTGTGGGAGCATAGCTCCATGGCTGACGCGCAGTAACGCGAAAAATGAGCAGAGGTCGATTGGTTCTAAAAGCGTCACGGTCAATTACCCGATAAGGAGGTGTGATTTTGGATACTCCTGTAGAGAGACTCCAAGCAGCTCTGCCCGGTATAAAAAAGTGGATCGATCAGACGTTGCAGGATCATGTCAATGTTGCGACACCAGTCTCAGAATCACCTTTCATTCGGCTTAAGGATCACTATCCTGACGTACTCCTGGAAACGGCGCGGGTAGTTGTTGTGCCCCGAGTACCGTTTCCTCCAGTGTCACAGCTCGGATTACCGGAGTTTCGCGCCATGGAAATGATGCCAATGGCGGGAGTGACTTACAAAGACACTTTCTTCGTATGTAACGGACAGCAAAGAGACAGTCTTTATTTTCACGAGCTCGTTCACGTTGTCCAGTGGGACCGTCTCGGTGTCGACAATTTCCTGTTGGCCTACGCAGTAGGTCTAATGCAGCATGGATACGAGCAAAGTCCTCTAGAGCAGATGGCCTTTGAGCTGCAGGCCCGGTTTGATCAACAGCGAGTGCCCGAAAATCTCGTAGAGTTCATCAGTGTACGCACGGATGGTGTGTGGAAAACTGCTCGTTGGTTTCTTGAGAGCGGGTAGGCAGAAGGCTTCTACCCGGATTTCTGTTGCAATAGCGAAAAGTCAGGTCTAAATGGTTCTCAATTTCATCATTGTGTGTTCCCCGCGATCGATCGCGTGGATGCAATGCGAGCACCTGTGCGTGCAAGTTTGGCAGTCTCTGCACCGCCATCGGTGCTCACGATATGACAAAATTACCATGAAAGGAGGGTCCGAGCTAAAGACCTGCGAAAAGCCTATAGGAAGATCACCAGATCTCCTCGGAATTTCCCAGAGGCTCCTTCCGTGACCGCGAAAACCGCATAAAAATCCCACTCGCAGGGGTACTCTGCTGTCCACCTGGGATGAGATCGTCGTTTCTAAGGCTTATACGGGAAAGACGGGTTGAGCGCCTTCGATACCCGTCTAAATAGTGAGCTTTCAGAATAGTCCTTCCTGATCCAGTTTTCTCACAAAGCGATCATCGACCAGATCTTCCGCCTTGAGCCGCCGTATTCGGACCTGGACGAACGTCAAGTCCAGGCCATATCGGCGGAAGAAACCTTGATCCTGCGCGACAAACGTGGCGGCCTCCCGCTCGCTGAACGAGCCGGTGGTCATGGTCACTTTGGTTAACGGTTGGGCGGCCTGCGACTGTTCGATGGTGAGCGCAACCACGGTAACCAGGAAAATAACAAGAGCGCAGAGTTTGAGTTTCATCGTGTCCTCCGTCTCGGAATGGTCCTGACACTAGAGAAATCCGTTAAGAGCGTCAAGCCTGAGATAGGGCAAGGATTATGGAAATGGCGATGCGCTGCGGTTGTGGGTTGAGGAGCACGCGGCCCTGTTAAATCCGGATCTATTATCTTATTGTAATAACCTCGGACCGGAAATGCTCGAAGACCTCGAAGCCGCTCTCGAACAGTTTCGTGAAATCGCCGCGGACCTGAGCGTCGACGTACCTATAGAAAAAGGTCAAACGTGAGCAATCGCTTTTTTCCAGGCCGTGTGAATTACCAAGGAACGATGGCGCGCGACTTTAATGCGGGCCGTGCTGTTTCAGCTCATGCTCAAGAGGTGTGGCGTTGGGCCTTCGAACCCTACCTCGGCGGAGTAAGTAGTATCCTTGATGTCGGCGCCGGCACTGGGCGCTTCACGGTTTTGCTCGCACAATGGTTCGGTGCAAAGGTCACCGGCATCGAGCCGGCGAGCGAAATGCGCAAGATCGCGGCGCGCGACGGTCGGCATTTGAATGGTTGGTATGTCGGAGGATGTGCCGAACAGCTTCCCTTCAAAGGGAGTTCCTTTGACGTCGCCTTGCTGTCCAATGTTTACCACCACATTTCCGACCGGGCTTCGTGTGCTGAAGAGCTTTCTCGCGTGCTTCGAGCAGGCGGATGGGTTCTTATCAGGGGCGCATTCGCTGGCCGGCTCGGAGAGATCACGCTCTTTGATTATTTCCCGGAAGCAAAATTAGTCTGCGAACAATTTCCATCCCTTTCCGAAACCGTGGGGAACTTTCGCGTTTCGGGATTTAAGTTCGAAACGGTCAAGCCCGTGATTCAGCAAACCTGCTCGAGCCTCAAGGAGCTTGCCACGCGCACACGGCTACGGACCGATACAACGCTGGCTCTGCTCACGGACGAAGAATTTTGGCGGCGCCAAGGGGCGCTCGAAGATGCGGCGGCTCGCGAGATAGAAGCGATTCCGGTTATCGACACCCTTGACCTGCTGGTCCTCCGAAACACTCAATAGGGCAGCGAAAGGCGTTGGGCCGGCCTAGCATCGAAGCAACAAAGGTCAGACGTGTGAGGTGGATGCCGGATTCTGGTTTTCGTCAAAAGGAGCACAAAATGGCTGAGCAAGAAGTTCTCTCTCCCGAACAGCTCGAGCAGCGGTGGGCGGATCACCTCAAGGGCGAGTTCGAGAGCAAAGATGTCGAGGCGACCCTGGCCACGATGGTAGAAGATGCTTACGTCAACCATATGCCTGTGAACACCGGGGGACGGGGAAAAGATGCTTTGCGGCGCTTCTATCGGGATGACTTTATTCCCTCATGGCCCGACGATCGAGAGATGATGCCGGTCAACCGTGTTGTCGGAGAGGGACAACTCGTGGATGAACTGCGCCTTAGTTTCACTCACAGAAAGCCGATGCCGTGGTTCTTGCCAAACATACCCCCGACCCACAGGAAGATCTCCGTTGATGTCGTGGTGGTCGCGCAGTTTCGTGGCGACAAACTCGCCTGTGAGCGAATTTATTGGGACCACGCGGACGTGCTGCGACAAGTTGGTCTCCTGAACACGTAAGCAGTGGAGACCCTAGGGCGTCAGACAACTGGTCTGTTGGACGAAGTCCGAGCGTCAATCACCAACGACAGTTTCGCATTTTTTTTCTTCCCTTCGCTCATGCTTTAGGCAATGTGAGGCAGCGGGCGCAATAGTAGCCCAAACAGCAGCTTGAAGAACGTTATAAACAACTTATTCACATCGATTTGTGGATAACGCAGGATTCGAGACACCGACGCGCTCAATTGGACGAATTTTTTTCTTGCCTTTTGTTATTGCTGCTGTAGTCTTCGTTTGAATTTTCACTTTCGTCACCAAATTGTTTTTTAGAAATCTACTCTAAAGCGCCTCGCGCTTTCAAAATCGCAAGGAGACGGCCATGGAGTTTGTTTGTCGGCGCTGCGACCACATTACAAAACAAAAACCCTATCGCGTCAGCACGGAAGAGGCAGGCGTTGTTATGCTTGATATGCTTGTATGCCCTTCATGTGCGCGACTGGCGAAAAGCTTGGGGCTTCCGACAGCGAAAATGAAACTGCCGAAGAGAGCCGCGAGGAAAAGAGGTGAGCAGGCGATGACAGACCGGAAGCAACAACGTATTAGATCCTCGATTCGCTGAACTGCCTGACGATTTCAACGTTTCACGGCACTCGGGTCAAGCTTGCACAGACGAATAAGTGAGCGCCGACGAATCGGGGGAAGATTACTTTCTGGCTCTGAGACGAAAGCTCGAGGAGTTCAGCAATCTTCCCGATCGGGCAACTGCGGAACGGTTCAACCGTTAAAAAGTTCAAACTCTGTTCAGGCTATTTCGATGCGACGGGCATCTTTAATTCTACTGATCTTAGCGCTTGTGGGTTTTGCTTTCGCTATCGTCCGTTGGGTTGCCCAGGCAAGACAGATCGCGGAAGAAAAAGAGGAGCAAAAATGGACCGGTCGCGTTGCCTTCGATCTGTCGCGGCAGGAAGGCTGGAAAACGTCCGATTACGTTCCCCGCCGAGCGGGGCTTTACAGTTTGGTTTTAGAAACTCAAGGCCGCAGTTGGAAGCCGCATCCCATCGTTGCTTTTAGTGGTTCTTTCGAGGTTGAGATTCTCGACGCTTCGGGGAAGCTCGCCAAACGCAAGCACGTTGACGGCCGATCTATTTACCATACCAATGAAAATCACGTTCACTGGTCCGGTTTAGATACTGTAACGATAGAAACGACCGGTTCGGGTGCGTGGAAGATCCGAGTTTTGACCTCCCAGCCCGATGCTAATTTCACCGAGATGACATCGGCCATCATCCTGCAACCGCCATCCCGTTTCGACGTCGGCTGGGCTGGGTTTTCTGGAGGGATCGAGATTGCTCTGATTGCGGCATCAGGCTTTATTTTGCTAGTAGCGGCTGGGGGGCTGTTATATTTCGCCAGGCGAAACACCCGCCGGGGAGGGTAAAACAAAAGGGAACACTCGGCACCCCTGATAGCATAATGGGAAAATGGTATCGTTTCTCCGGTGATTCGGCTCGATACCGCCTAAAGTGGCTTATCGTTTACGTAACCCAACTGTGTTGGAGGATTTTTTATGGCTGATAGAAACGTTTCTACCAACTTTTCGGCACGGCTACTGTTTGGCTTTGTCGCTGGTTTTCTCGCCACTCTTATCTTCCACCAGCTGGCTCTGACCTTGCTGTGGACTGCAGGCGTGGCACCGTTCGGGCCTTTTCCAATGGCAGCGACCCAGCCGTTCGGCGTGCCGGCGGTTTTCTCGCTGGCGTTCTGGGGCGGCGTCTGGGGTATTTTGTTTGCGCTGATCGATGGCCGCTTTCCTCGCGGCGGCGGCTATTGGGTTGTGGCTTTTCTTTTTGGTGCCATCCTGCCTTCGTTGGTCGCTCTTTTGGTGGTGTTGCCGCTTAAAGGCCGGCCCATGGGCGGCGGCTGGCACCCACCTCTGCTGCTAACCGCGTTTTTGATCAACGGCGCATGGGGTATCGGCACGGGGTTGATCCTTAAGGCATTAACGAGCTGGTTCAGCGGTTCGCGCGATGCCACAACGTGAACTGAGCCATTGAACGTGTCGTACGTCCTAAACGATTGGAAGGGTTTGAACGGACTGTGGAGGAGTGGCCCGTGCTGCTCGAACATGGGTGAATTGGACGGGCTGAGTGAAACGTTACCTGACTCCGCGGTCTTGTTCGTCTGACCTTTTGCCCGGCTCGTCTTGGTCCTGTTCTTGGTCGTTTTCGAACAGATCTTTTTTCGACTGCTCAGCCGTTCCGTGCGCTTGTTGATCCTCTTTGGCGCGGTGATTGTAAAACTGGAAAAGAACCAGAGCCGCCACGGTCACTGCCAGCGCGCCGCCGTACTGCAATATTTCCAATGCCTGCTTTCCGCTAACGAATTCCTCGAGAAATCTCACTGCCAAGATCACGACTACGACGCTGACGACTTTGGTTTCCAGGTCGTTGAGAGTTTCTACACCCCAGCGACGTTGCAATGTTGAGCGGCGCAATGAACAGGCTGTAAAATCCGACACCGATTAAATAAAAGAAGACCGCCTTCAGCATGACGCTGACGATCTCCAAAAATTAGACGGTCAAGTCCGTGGCTTCGATCCGGCCGTGAAGCAAAGCCGCCATGCCTCCCAGATGCCCATGATCGCCAGGATCGTTCCCAGCAGAAAGAGTGAGAGCGCGACCAGTAAGACGGCAATAACCGCCAACAGCACGACATACCGGGTGCGCCCGATGACACGCCCCAAAGGCTCCAGTCGAGTTCTAACCTCTTTATCGGCGGCGGTCTTATCGTTTTTAATCATAGGTCATCCTTTTAGCAGCTGGAGCGTTGCGAACTGGCTGAAACAACGCAGATACCACACCGACTCCGGGCATAGCGTTTTCGAATCGTGCTTTCTGGCAATGCGCCGCTCTTTTGCTGTGTCTATACTCGCTTCTTAGTAGTAAAGGAAGAATACCTCAGGACTCATATCGTCGGACTTCTTTCGTGTGAATTCGATAAAACAAAAGATAAAAGGACAGCATCGCATAGTTATAAAAGAAATCTTCCAGCGGAATAGTACCGAAACGCGGCCCCCAAATCGCCGCACTGTTATAAGAAACAGAATTTCTTCAATAGGCAGGTTAAGGATCTGCACGCCGGTCAAGTATTTGCTGTTGAGATCCACTCCCGCGGGAAGTAACCGCTATATCCCATACGAGATAGAAGGTGCTTACGTCGCAACCGGCTTTGAGGCAAGCAGTTAAGGTCGTTAACGGCGTTGTTTGACAACTAGTGACTGGCGGGATAGGTTAAAACGCTTTTTTGGAATGGCCTAGGACCTTAGACCGGACAGCTTACTAGAGTTCATCCAGGAGGAGACATGGTTCGCCGTGAGAAATCCAACTACGTAATTCAATCTGTGTCCCACGCTCTCGATGTTTTGGAGCAGTTCAACGGAAACGTCGATGAAATCGGCGTTACGGAATTGAGTAAACGGCTTAAACTTCATAAAAATAATGTGTTTCGCCTTCTTGCCACGTTAGAAGCACGCGGTTACATTGAACAAAACAAGGTATCGGAAAACTACCGATTGGGTCTCAAGTGTTTGCAGCTCGGCCAAACTTTCATTCATCAAATGGGCTTGTTACTGCAAGCTCGAGCAACTCTTGAAGAGTTGGCCAAATCGGCCATGGAGAGTGCCTTCGTCGCGATTAGGAAAGGGACGGGAATTGTTCCCTTAGATTTCGTCGAACCGGCCAGGCCGGTGCGAGTAGTCTCGTTTCTCGGTTCCGTATTGCCGCCTCATTGCACCGCCGTCGGTAAGGTTTATCTTGCCTTTGAAGTGGATGGAGGAGTGTCCCAAAGCGATCTTGAGCCTTTGCAGCGTCACAGCGATAAGACGATTACCGACAGTAAAGGGCTTGCCGACCAAATTAAAGAGACCGGCGAAATGGGCTACGCTATTGAGCACGGGGAGTTCGTTAACGAGATCAGTTCAATTGCGGTGCCCGTGAGAGATTATACCCGGACTTTGGTCGGCGCGCTTGCCATCGTCGGACCGCGCGATCGTCTCAGTATGGATAAGCTTAGAAACGACATCGCCCCAATGATTCTTAACGCCGGTCGCGATCTATCAAAACGCTTAGGATATGCCGGTTGAGGTCTAGGCTGTCGAGCTCGGATAGAGGTCCTTCCTTAGCGACCCACCGTTGATTCGTAAATGTCTGTTCTTGTACAGTCAAAGTTCATTTGACTAACAAGTTGCTGAAAAAAGGTTAGGAATGCTTCGAGACCCTCAGGGCAGGAACGGAAAATCAGCAATGATATCAAATCCCCTCCGTTCGCCCTGAGCCCCGTCGAAGGACTCCAGCTCTGCTACTATAAGTAGTTTGAGTGGACCGAAAAATTGGAGGTCGGTAAGGCGCTCATGCTTACAACGGTTGAAAGAACCCTGTTCATTCTGTTTTTTTTGGCATCGCTCTACTACGGTGGGCGCAGATTCTACGACGTCTATCGGAGTATTGCCCGCGGCAAGCCCGACCAGCGTTTTGATCAATTGGCCAAGCGCGTCGCGGGCAGCCTGTTCAACGTACTTCTGCAGCGCACGGTCTTTAATAAACGACCGGTGGTTTCCTTTCTTCACGCGCTGGTGTTTTACGGGTTCGTTTTTTACTTCCTGGTCAATCTGGTCGATGTGCTCGAGGGTTTCCTACCTTTTCACGCCCGCGGCGGCGGTTGGAATCTGTTCAATCTAACGGCCGATGTTTTGACCGCCGGCGTGCTGGTCGGCATTATCAGCTTAGTCGTGCGCCGGTTTGTTGTTCGCCCGAAGGATTTTGACTTTCCCGCCAATGTGCCTGTGCAAGAGGGAGTTCGCGAAGGGATTCGCCGGGACTCGACGATTGTTTCAGCGTTCATCATTTTTCATGTCGGTAGCCGGCTCATGTTCAAAGCATCGCAGCTGGCGCTTGAAGGTGCTGATCCATTTCAACCGGTCAGTTCGGTCGTTGCCGATTTCTTCGTCGGAATGAATCCAGCCGCGGTCGTTGGGTTAAATCATATCTTCTGGTGGGGCGCGTTAGGTTCGATCCTTGTTTTTATCCCGTATTTTCCGCGCACCAAGCACATCCACCTGTTCATGGCGCCGATCAATCTCGCCCTGAAGAAGAAAAATCCCGGCGTGTTGCAGCCGATGGATTTCGAGAATGAGGCGGTCTTCGGCGCTGCCAAGCTGGAAGAATTCAGTTGGCCGCGGCTGATGGATGCTTACAGTTGCATCATGTGTAACCGTTGTCAGGATGTTTGTCCCGCGACCAACACCGGCAAGGCGCTCAGCCCCGCGGCGATTCTGATCAATGAGCGGTTCGAGCTGAATAAGCTGTTTCCGAACTTCGCGGCGGGACAAGAGAGCCCGCGGCCGTTACTGGACTTTGCTCTGAACGAAGAAGCGGCTTGGGCCTGTACCACATGCAATGCGTGCATCGAGGTTTGTCCGGTGGGCAACGAGCAGATGCTGCACATTATCGATGTCAGACGCGAACGAGTGCTGGGTGCCGCGGAATTCCCCGATGGGCTGAAGAAAACGTTTAACCAAATGGAGACGGCTGGAAATCCCTTTGGGATATCGTCCGATGAACGGCTCGTTTGGGCACAGGACTTACCCTTTCCGGTGCCGACGGTCAGCCAAAACCCCAATCCCGACGTGCTCTATTGGGTAGGATGCGCGGTGTCCTTCGATCCGCGCGCGCAGAAGATCGCGCGTAATATGGCGGAGATTCTTCACTGCGCCGGTTTGAATTGGGCTGTGTTGGGTAAGACTGAAAAGTGCACCGGCGACACCGCCCGGCGCACCGGCAATGAATATCTATTTGCCCAGATGGCCGATGAAAATGTCGCCGCATTGAATGCCGTCAAAGCGCCAGTCATTGTCACGACTTGCCCCCATTGCTTTCATACAATCGGCAAAGAATATCCACAGTTTGGCGGTAATTATGT
>JBBDNJ010000288.1:0-12296 GCA_040877705.1 Binatia bacterium
GCCAATTTCACAATCGGATTGAATAGTCAGCACGCGCCCGAGAAGATCCCTGTACTCAGGCTGCATTTTGTCGAAGTCCTTAGCCTCTATCTTATCAGTGAACATCGCGAGCCCTCCTTTCTCCGAGTATAGAGCAACGGAGGTGCCAATTTTCTGAATCGTTTTTTTGGATCTAACGCCTGGAGCCGGGCAAAAACTCAGTAGACGTTTTCTTAGCGTGCAAACGAATCGGTTTGTTTTCGCATTTTGTAAAACCCCAGCGATGAGCTTGCGCTAGCTCTCCATCTTTTTTGCCTGCACCGGCCATTTAGATGCGACTGGTGCGTTTTCGCAATTCTAGGAAAGAGAACATCTCTAATTCCCAGCCGCGGCAAAAAACTTGAAAATCTCGTGAGAAAAAGATGAAACATCGTGGCCTCATTCGTGCTCCATGATGTTTGAGGCAACAACCAAAGTTTCTTGAGGATCTTGCTTTGGAGTGCGCTATTTAGATCGATTCACTATGGTTGTGAAGGAACAATAAGAATAGGTAGTCGCATAAGGAGGTTGGGACATTATGAAAGGACACACACTCGTATTTTTAGGATGTTTACTCTTCAACGGCATGGGCGGTTACAGTGAGATCGTCGAGGCCGCAGACTCAGAAATGACGAAAACGATAACTGGAGGGGGCGTCACTGTAAAGGTGACTTACTTGAACCCAAAGAGTGACGATGAGCCGCGCTTCGAGCTTGTACTCGATACGCATTCGGCCGATTTAGACCGCTACGATCTTAAGACCATAACGGCTCTGCGTGATGGCTCCGGCAAAACGTATCTTCCCCGGGGCATCGAAAATAAAGGCAGCGGTCATCATCGCGAGGCCACATTGACGTTCCCGAAAGTATCTCCTGAAAGCAACCATCTCGAGATTACAATCAAGGACGTTGCGGGAGTGAAAGAGAGGACCTTCCGCTGGGATCTGCAATGAGAAAATACCTATAAAAGTCTTTAAGGAGTCACATATGAAACGTTTCAAGCTTGTTTCAGTAGTCGCGAAAATCATGATCTTTGCCGGCGCGTTCCTATTGCTCGCTGGCTATAGCGAACGCCTCCTTTGCGCCGATCGCTCAGCGCCATTGAGTCGACCAAGCATCATCGAGGGAACCATCTGGGTGGCGGACGAATATGGCAATAGCATCATCGTGATTAATGCCGCCACCAACAAGATCGTCACGCAATTGACCGGAATCGAAGCGCCGCACAATCTGCAAGTCACGCCGGATAACAGGAGTGTATGGGCAGTAACCGGACACCCGCCTCTGGCCCTGATGATCGATGCCGCTACCTACGCGCTGCATGGTTCCGTTCCCGTGGGAAAGCATCCAGCGCACATCATTCTCACGCCTGACGGCAGAACTGCCTATGTGGCAAACGGCGATGACAACACCGTGACTGCCATTGACGCCTCCACCATGAAGGCGGTTAAGACCATCAAGGTCGGCAACGGGCCGCATGGTTTGCGTCCAAGCCCCGATGGAAAATGGGTTTATGTGGCCAATACCAACGACACAACTTTGAACGTGATCGATACCGGCAAGCACAGCAAAGTAGCCGATATCAAAGTCGGCGAGAAACCGGTGCAGGTCGGTTTTTCGCCTGATGGGAAGTTCCTGTACGTTTCGCTTAACGCGGAGAACGCGGTAGGAAAGGTCGATGTGACGAGCCGCAAGATGGTTGGCAAAGTAAAAGTCGGCAGCGGCCCTATTCAGGTTTTCGTAACTCCCGACAACAAATATGTGCTCGTCGCGAATCAGGGGACAAAGGATAACCCGGGCACAACCGTTTCGATGATTGACACGGCCACATTCGCGGTGGTCGCGACCGTTGAAACAGGCAAAGGAGCCCATGGCGTCGTTGTCGAGCCTTCAAGCAGGTACGCCTACGTTACAAATATTTACGGGAACGATGTCACTGTGCTTGACCTGGGAAAACGGAAAGTCATTGCGAAAATCCCGACCGGCGCCGGCCCCAACGGCATTAGTTTCTCCCCTATTCCGCCTGCTCCGGCCGCCGGAGCAGAAATCAAACTGAATATTGGACATAAAGGTGGTTCAACTCACTGAAGTAGACACAGTAGAGGCAAAGCCAAGGCGTCATCAATCGAGAAGTAGAGTGCTCGAAAGTGAATAAAATACGAAGGAGGATGTCATGAAAAAAATCATTTTAGCAGTGTTGTTGTCCGCCGCCGTGAGCGCGGTGCCGTTACTGGCCCAGGAAAAAAAGGACATGCCCATGAAAGGCGAAATGCCGATGAAGGAAGGCATGCCCATGAAGGGGGAAGGAATGCAGGGTGGCGGCATGATGATGGGCAACATGAACGAGATGCACAAGAAAATGTCGGAGATGAAAAAGGGCATGGGCGGCATGATGAAAGGCCAGGGCATGATGAAAAGCGATGAGATGAAAGGCATGGGCGGCATGATGGGCGACATGTCCGGCATGATGGGTGACATGGGTCACATGATGGCAAGCGGCAAGATGACGCCTGAGCAGATGTCCGAGATGTCAAAGATGATGGGCGACATGTCCGGCATGATGAAGCAGATCTCGGAGCGCATGGGCCGGGGAATGAAAAAGACACAGTAGGCATGATAGCAAGCAGTGATTCCCTAGCACCCATATAGGGAGTGGCTGCTCGCGGTTCTTAGCGCGAGGAGGAGAGGCAATGACAATCACGGCGAGGGAATTTTGGACAGTGCTCCACGGCATGGTCTTTGGGGCTCTCTTTTTGTTGGCATTCGCAGGCGGTTTCGCCGGTCTTTGGAGCCTTAAGCCGGAGCTGACCACGACCGCCGGCATTAGAGAGCGCATGAAACGGCTTCTCATAGGAATGTGGACCATGGCAATCATTGCCTGGCTTACGGTTTTTTCCGGCACTTACGTCGTCTATCCGTGGTACCGAGCTCGTGATCCAGGAAGTCCCAGGTCGCTTCTGCTGGCGAACCCCGATACGAAACTCTGGCATACATTCGGGATGGAGTGGAAAGAGCATGTCGGTTGGTTCGCCCCGATCCTGGCAACTGCAGCAGCCTTCATTGTGACGTAGTACGGGGCGAGCTTGGCCGATAAGGATCGTCTACGCAAGGCAGCGCTGGTGTTGTTTACCATAGCCTTTGCGGCCTCTGCCGTGGCTGGCTTGTTCGGCGCGTTTCTCAACAAACTAGCTCCTATTCGATGACTCAGGAGGATCGCATATGACCGCACGAGCACATTCTGGAATACCCGATGGCGTTGCAGCCGCCGCAGTCCTGGCCGCAGCTATCGGCGTGTTTGTTACCGGTTCCATGACTACGTTGGCTGAGGTCAGCCCGTCGTTAAGGGCGGCATTGACGTGGTCCGGCGCGGTCGGACCGCTTATCGGCAAAACCGGCGTTGGCGTAATCGTTTGGCTGATTGTTTGGCCCATACTCCATGCCATTTGGCGGGGCAAAGACGTCAACTTCAGCGCCGTTTACACTGTCTCGCTGATTCTTATTGCGCTGGGTTGGATTCTTACTTTCCCTCCAGTCTTTGAGGCCTTCAGCGGCTAACTAATAGACAAGAGCGTCGTTCAGCGGGGGGTTGGGCTGCGTCGCCATGCTTCCCGAACTTAAAGACGCGTCCGGGGGAGTGCTAGAAAAGGAGAGCGAAACATGTTCGATTTGTTACATTGGCTCACGACAGAAACAGTATTGCTACAGGAACGAGGCTATGAGTGGGGCTGGGGCATGCATCCGATGTGGTGGATGGGCGGCGCCTGGGGCATCGGCATGATGTTCATGATGTTTTTCTTTTGGATTCTGGTGATTGTCGGGCTTGTGCTCGCCGTCCGCTGGCTAATGAGGGAAGGCAAAGAAAGACGTAGCGATTCAGCCCTGGAAATCCTACGCCAACGCTATGCGCGCGGCGAAATCAACAAGGAGGAGTTCGAGACCAAGAAAAGAGACCTGAGTTGATTCCGCCGAAATTCTACTTTTTGCGCTGAAAATCCCGTCGCTCGGGGGGCAAATTATGAAATTTCATTCGCGTAACGGCCTGGTGTTGCTCGGATTTCTCGGGATCGCGGCCTACTTTCTATGGACAGAGCACAGGGCGCACGTAGTGCAATACCTGCCTTTCGCTTTGCTCTTGCTGTGCCCGCTTTTGCACTTCTTTCATGGCGGACACGGCGGCGGCGATCGCGATGGCGAGGGAGGCGACCGCAAATGACACACGAATCGGCCTACGGCCTATGGTCTCTGGTGATTATCACTCGCTTATCTTCATCATCTTCGCGTTCAGCTTTTCGAAGCCTCGCACGAAACGGGATTGGCGATCCTTCAGCGCTTTTTCAGCTTTTATTGTCGCTCTCTTCGTCGAAATGTATGGTTTCCCGCTGACGATCTATTTAATCTCGGGGTGGCTTCTAAAGCGATATCCGAATCTCGATTTGTTTTCCCACGATGCCGGCCATTTGTGGAACACGTTGCTGGGTTGGGACATCAACCCTCATTTCGATCCGTTGCATATCCTGAGCAATGTCTTGATCTTCGGCGGATTTATTCTTCTGGCAGCCGCCTGGAAGGTGCTTTATGAAGCGCAGCGGACTAAGACCCTGGCGACCACGGGACCATACGCCCGTGTGCGTCATCCGCAATACGTTGGCTTTATTCTGATCATGCTCGGCTTTCTATTCCAGTGGCCGACGCTGATCACGCTCATCATGTTCCCTATTCTGGTAACGATGTACGTCAAGCTGGCACGCCGTGAAGAGCGAGAAGTGCTGGAAGAGTTCGGAAACGCCTATCGGCGCTATATGGTCCGGACGCCAGCGTTTATTCCGCGCATGGACAACCACCAGCGCCCGAGGGAAGCTTAAGGATGTTAGAAGAATCATCAATACAAGGAGATAAGGGAGTGAATAAGACAAGACTCGCGCTGGCGCGTTTTCTCTGCTTATGTAGTCTTGAGTGGATCTTCGCTCGCGCAGCACATGCACGGAGAACCGATGATCAGCCGAGCTGAAGCTCATGGCAGCGCTGTAAAATAAGGCTTAACAGATGGGAGCCATGCTGCTCGATGGTTTACGCCTTTTAGATCTCCAGGGTAGGCCTATCGAATTGGAGAAACACATGGGAGATCTGACGCTTCTGATCTTTCTTCGGCATCTGGCCTGACTGCCCTGCCAGGAACACCTCGGAGAGGTGCAGTCTGTCAAAGATCAATTCGAAAAACACCGAGTCGCTATCATAGTCATCTCTTTCGCACAACCGGAGCGGCTCGTTACTTATCAGCAGCATCACCAGTGGCCGTTTCTGCTTCTGACTGATCCTGACCGTGCAGCGTACCATTACTTTAACCTCAAACGCTTGCCATGGTATCGTATTTTCTCACCGTCTACGCTGAAGATGTACTTTCGTTTGTTGCGTAGCGGAAGAAAGATCGAGGACTACGGAAAAGATGATTACTATCAATTCGGTGGGGACTTTCTGGTGGATCGACAAGGGAACGTGCTATTTGCTTACTGCAGCCAGGATCCCTCAGACCGACCCTCGGTGGAGCAGATTCTTGAAGAGATTCGCAAGCTGACGGACAAACATTAATCTGATTATTCCAGAATTTTGTAGTCATAGAGCATGGAAAATTTTACACCCATAGCCTCCCTCATTGGGGGAATCCTGATCGGCCTCAGTGCCTCAGCGATGCTCCTGTTCAACGGGAAGATTGCAGGGATCAGCGGGATTGTCGGCGGCCTGGTTGATTTGAAAGAGAACGACTCGCTCTGGCGCGCTTCTTTCTTGGCCGGATTGTTCGCGGGTGGGTTCATACTGCGGCTGCTCGCTCCTCAGGCGTTCGAATTTGCAATTGTCCGGTCGGGAGCTGCCCTTCTACTGGCAGGCTTCATGGTCGGCCTCGGGGCGCGTGTGGCTAACGGCTGCACAAGCGGTCATGGAGTTTGCGGGATCAGTCGATTCTCCGTTCGCTCGATAGTTGCGACCATGATTTTCATTGCGGCGGGCGCGGCTGCGGTTTATCTCGTCAATCATCTCCTCGGAGGCAGCGTATGAAGTCGACTCTGGTGTCATTCATCTCGGGATTCGTGTTCGCCCTGGGCCTTGGCATCGGTGGCATGACCCAGCCGGCCAAAGTCATCGGATTTCTCGACTTCGCTGGCAACTGGGACCCGAGCCTCGCTTTCGTGATGCTCGGAGCCATTGGGGTTCACTCGCTCTTCTATCGAGTTATCCGCACTGGTCGTTCCCCCCTTTTTTCTATGCGATTCTCTTTGCCGAAGCAGACGGAAATTGACTCTCGCCTGATTGCCGGATCCGTTATCTTCGGCTTGGGTTGGGGCATAGCAGGTTTTTGTCCCGGTCCGGCTTTAACGTCTCTTGTTTCGGGAAATCTTGGGCCGGTGATTTTTTCTGCAGGTATGATCATCGGTATCATTGCCTTCGATTTAAGAAGAGTCTTGTCGGCACGGCAGGCACGTCCCGAGCATGCGAGCGGTGAGATCATCCAGGATCTGTAAATAGATGTACCTTGTGCTTCGGGCAGAGATCTGTGCGTCATCGCAAAAATCTCCCGCTGCCCTGTCAGGTGATGTTGCCGTTCCGCAATAGCTAGCCTGGACGAGACTACCTTAACGGAAACTTCTGTAGCTACACTAGCGGGTCGAGCAGGCTCATCCGTGTAATTTAGCTTGAGAGCTTGCGTCAGCTTGACTGAGATACATAATCAGATAGGAGGATCTCAGTTATGGCTATCGATCCGATTTGCCACATGACTGTGGACGAGAAAACAGGGCTCAATACCGATCACAATCGGCAGACGTATTACTTTTGCAGCCAGCACTGCTTGGCGAAATTTAGGGAAACCCCAGAGAAATTCGTAAGTGAGCAGCCGCGCGGACATGGCGCGCATTCGCACGCGCACGAGCAGTCCGTCGCGCAGACCCACGATCAAGAGGACGCCGTGTATATCTGCCCCATGGATCCGGAGGTGCGCCAGTCTCACCCCGGAGCTTGTCCGAAGTGCGGCATGGCGCTGGAGCCTGCTACGCTTGCCGCGCCGGCAACACGCACCGAATACGTCTGTCCGATGCATCCAGAGATCGTGCGCACTGAGCCCGGTTCCTGCCCGATCTGCGGCATGGCTCTGGAGCCTCGTACGGTGACTCTGGAAGACGCACCCAATCCCGAGTTGATCGACATGACCCGGCGATTCTGGATCAGCGCGGCCCTCTCCCTTCCGCTGTTCATCGTTGCGATGTCCGATATGCTGCCGGGGCAGCCTCTGCAGCAGTTACTGTCTCCGCGTTTACTCATGTGGCTTCAGTTCGTCCTCGCCACGCCGGTCGTACTTTGGGGTGGTTGGCCGTTCTTTGAGCGCGGCTGGCGTTCTATCGTCAATCGAAATTTGAATATGTTCACGCTCATCGCCATCGGCGTAGGCGCGGCTTACCTGTACAGCGTGGCAGCGACTCTTTTCCCTGATATTTTCCCCGAGTCTTTCTACGGCCACGGCGGCACCGTTGCGGTTTACTTCGAGGCGGCGGCGATTATTACCACGCTGGTCCTGTTGGGCCAGGTGCTCGAATTGCGCGCGCGTAGTCAAACCAGCAGCGCTATAAAGGCTCTTCTCGGCCTGTCCCCGAAAACCGCGCGATTGATTCATGACGATGGGCGGGAAGAAGACGTTTCCTTGGAACGAGTCAAGATCGGCGATCGTTTGCGGATTCGGCCCGGGGAGAAAGTTCCCGTTGATGGTGCCGTCCTCGAAGGCGCCACGTCGATCGACGAGTCGATGGTTACCGGCGAACCGATTCCGGTCGAGAAATCAGAAGGCAGCAAAGTGACCGGCGGCACAATAAACGCTACCGGTAGCGTGGTGATGAAGGCCGAGCGGGTAGGGAGCGAGACTTTGCTCGCGCAAATCGTGCGGATGGTGAGCGAAGCGCAGCGGACGCGCGCGCCGATACAACGACTGGTGGATATCGTCTCTGGGTATTTCGTTTTTGCGGTCCTTGCGGTTGCCGTGTTGACATTTGCCATCTGGGCGCTCTTCGGACCCGAGCCGCGCATGGCCTACGCTATTGTCAATGCCGTTGCCGTGCTTATTATCGCTTGTCCTTGCGCGCTCGGTCTGGCGACGCCGATGTCGATTATGGTTGGTGTTGGCCGCGGCGCCACGGAAGGCGTGCTGATTAAAAATGCCGAGGCTTTGGAAGTCCTGGAGAAGGTTAATACGTTGGTCGTCGACAAGACCGGTACTTTAACCGAAGGAAAGCCGCGGCTCTCGGAAGTTGTCACCGTTGCGGCCGCGGACAGGAAAGAGATCCTGCGCCTAGCTGCGAGTATCGAGCGTGCCAGCGAGCATCCGCTCGCCGCGGCTATCGTGGCGGCAGCCGACAAAGAAGCAGTACCGCTTGCGAATACTGAGGAGTTCCGCTCGCTCACCGGCAGAGGAGTCATCGGCAAAGTGGCTGGACGTTCCGTGGCGCTGGGCAATATCAAGCTTCTCGAGGAGCTGTCGATCGATCCCGGACCTCTCCGCACGCGCGCCGAGGAACTACGCCGCGAAGGACATACGGTGATGTTTGTCGCAATCGATGACCAAGCGGCTGGACTCGTGGCGGTTTCTGATCCAATCAAGCAGTCGACCCACGAAGCGATCGAAATTTTGCACCGAGAAGGTATCAGGATCGTCATGCTGACGGGCGATAGCCGGACTACGGCCGAAGCCGTGGCGCGGCGCTTGGACATAGATCAGGTGGAAGCCGAAGTGTTGCCTGAACAAAAAGCGCAAGTGATCAAACGGCAGCAGGCCGAAGGCCGGATCGTGGGGATGGCAGGCGACGGCGTCAACGATGCGCCGGCGCTGGCGCAAGCTCACGTCGGCATCGCCATGGGCACGGGCACCGACGTCGCAATGGAAAGTGCGGGAATCACTCTGGTGAAGGGCGATCTCAGGGGAATTGCAAAGGCACGGCGATTGAGTCAAGCGACGATGCGCAACATCCGGCAGAATCTTTTTTTTGCATTCGTTTACAACATCATGGGAGTTCCCATAGCGGCGGGGGCTCTCTATCCGTTCTTTGGTATTCTGTTGAGTCCGATCATCGCCAGCGCGGCTATGACGTTCAGCTCGGTGTCAGTCATCGCCAATGCCCTAAGGTTGCGGCAAGTCAAGCTTTAATGATTTCCACATGGATCATTGAAACTCCGCGCCGATTTTCCACAAGTAGAGCGTGCGAGATTCGTTGAATTCCGATCCACCTTCCTCGCTCGGATTCACGTACTCGATCTTGTCTGGCTTCCAGTCATCGATATCGAAATCATGGGCGACGATGCGGGAACCGGGTTTCAAGCGCTGTAACTTGGGCCGCATTTGATTGTTGAACCATTTGAACATGTAAAGGGTCACCACGGTGGCTTCGGAAATGTCGACTGTGAGACCATCCTGCGCGCGAAATTCGACCAGGTGGCTGACGCCCTCCTTCGCTGCATTAGCCCGCGCCTTTGTCACCAACTCCGGGTTCATATCGATGCCGACACCTCTGGCGCCGTATTTTTTTGCCGCTTGAATGACGATCCGCCCGTCACCGCTGCCCATGTCGTAGAGCACGTCGTCTTTCTTTATCTCGGCGAGCTCAAGCATGCGTTCGACAACTTGCATGGGCGAGGGCACATAGGGAATGGTGTCTTGCGCGGACGCCGGCGCGGCGTTTGCCGCCGCAAGCAAGATCAGTATGAACACGCCTGTTAATTTTCTCGACATGATTCCCCCTGCAGTGAACCTGGGCAGATAGATTAGCCAACGACGGGATATGCCAAGCGTGCAGCGAAATGTCAACATCCTGCCGGCGCCCGACACGTGCTCACGTGCAATGCGAGATCCATTTCGGACTGGGCAAAGAGACGACGGTGTGCTAGTACCAGCGAAGAATCGTTGGAGGATGCCGAACATGCAAATGGCTATTTTACAGCGCTTATCTCTCGCTCCCATTTTTATCGTCGCAATTCTTTTACCGTCTGCCAAAATCCGAGCCGCCGGTCCGCTCCTGATCGCCTACGGCGGCCATAACGAGACCATGGCGCCTCTCTGGGTCGGTATTGAAACGGGCTTGTTCAGAAAACACGGTGTTGATCCCAGAGTGCTGCAGACGCGCGCCGGCCCCATCATGATGGCGACTTTGGCCTCGGGCGGCGCGCCTCTGGTTTGGGCGGCGCCGACCAGCGCCCTCAGCGCATCGCTGGGAGGGATGAAACTCGGTTGCTTCGCTGTCGGCAATGATCGGATACCGCGCGAGTTGAACGTCAGGAAGGGAATCGAATCGATGGATGACCTGCGCGGCAAAACCTTCGGTGTTCAAAGCATCGGCGGCGGCTTCTGGTTGCCACTATGGCGGTCCTCGACGGCCTCGGCATCGATCCGGACAAGCACAAGCTCAACATGCGGATCATCGGCGACACCGCCACGGTGACGCAGGCGCTGACCACCGGCAACGTCGACGCCGCGGTCGTGCCATACAGCTTCGCGAACATGGCCAAGAGGGCCGGCGCTCGCTCGCTGGCCGATGCCGGGACTGTCAAGCTCGTCTACCAGGGAACAGTTCTCTGTTCGCAAAAAGATTCCAGTGCAGTTACCCCCGAGACGATACTCGGATTGACCAAGGGGGTCGTCGAAGCGCTGGTTTATATCCAGGACCCGGCGAACAAGCGGCAGGTCGGCGAAGTTTTGAAGAAAAATCTTCGATTAACCAGAGACGAAGACGTCGAGTCGTCCTATAAGGTTTCGCGTTTGCAGATGTCCGGTTTAAATGTAACGCCCAATCCCGAGGCCTGGAAACGAATTCAGCGCCTGCTCAAGCGGGTCAATCCTAAAGTTCAGGAAGCGAATCTGGAGCAGTTACTGGTGACCAGTCCGGCGCGACACTTGGAAGAAAGCGGATTTTTGCCGGAGATGAGAAAAAAACTACCGCGTTAGGCCAATAAAAAGGAGACCAGATCATGCACGGCGGACAAGCAATGTTAAAAGCAATCGAACGAAGCGGCGTCGACTACATCCTCTCTTCTCCGGGCTCGGAGTGGCCGCCGGTGTGGGAAGCTCTAGCCGAGGCAGCCGGCCGCGGAGCGAAAAAACCGAAGTACATCAATTGCCGGCACGAAGCCGTCGCGGTGGCCATGGCGGCGGGTTATACGAAGGTGACGAATCGCCCTCAGGTGGTGATGCTGCACGCCACAGCCGGTCCGCTCAACGCGGCCATGACTCTGCGCGCTGCGCTGCACGAGCGCACGCCGATGGTGATCCTCACCGGCGAAATCGCCGCCTACGGTGAGAATACCCGGGTCGCCGATCCCGGCGGCCAGTGGCTGCACGACCTCACCGATCTCGGCGGCTCGCCGGATCTGCTCCGAGGCTGCGTCAAGTGGGCGGATCGCATCTCTTCCGCCGAGCTGTTGGCGCCGACCATCGAGCGCGCCGTGCAAATCGCCGTCGAACCGCCGGCGGGTCCGGTGCTCATCGGTATTCCGTTCGAGTGCATGATGGAAGAAGTCCAATGGATCGACCACAACAAGCCTAACGAGGTGGTGCGCCCGGTGGCGGTCGACGATGGCGCCATCGATAAAGCCGTGAAGCTTATTGCCGCCGCGAAAAACCCCATCGCGGTGACCGAATACGCCGGCGGTGATCCCCGCGCCGTTGAACGGTTGGTGGAGCTGTGCGAGCTGTTTGCCATTCCGGTGATGGAGACCTATCGGCCGGCATTTGTGAATTTCCCGCGCACGCACCCGCTTTATTTGCACCACGATGCGAAGGTTGTCGATGCGGCGGATCTAGTGCTCATGGTCGAAGCCGTCACTCCGTGGTATCCGGCCAGCAAGGCGCCCAAGAACGCCAAGGTCATTGCCATCGCCGCGGAGTTTCCTAATTCGCGGTTGCCTTACTGGGGCTACAACGTCGATCTGGCGCTGGTGGCGCCGCCGGCATCGACCTTGGAGAAACTCGTTGCCAAGGCGAAAGCTTCCGAACAGGTGGTCGGCAATCGCGCGACGTACGAACAGCGCCTGGCGCGCACGCGCGGTCAACACGACGGTTATTTTGGCAACTTGAAAGACCAAGCCCGCAAGCACGCCGATGACACTCCCATCGACCCGCGCTGGCTCTGTCAGGCGTTGGCCGAGGCGCTGCCCGAGAACTCAGTGATCTCGGAAGAGACGACGGTTTACCGGACACTGATCCAGGAAGCGATTCCACGCGGTAAGCCGCAATCGTACTTTGCCCGCATCACC
>JBBDNJ010000289.1:0-12251 GCA_040877705.1 Binatia bacterium
CAGAGATTTTCATAGATCCATAATCCGATCAGTGACAAAACCGAGGCGATCAAGTAAAGCAGAATCGAGCCGCCTGGCCAGAGTAGGAGCGCGATGGGAACAATTGCGCCGAGCCCGATGCCAAAGAGCCAAAACCGTTTGCTCAAAGCGCCCTTCAAGAGTATATCTGCCGCGCGCACGGCATCTTCGGAGCCGTGTTTCATAAACAGGTCGCCAAAGATCATCGCTACACCGGCGCACAGCGATATCACCAGTAAGTTGCCCAACCAGTAAAATAGCGGCTCGCTGACGCCGATAACGGCACCGATCAGGATCAACATCGACGCTCCCGCGCTGATCGCCTGAATCGATAGATGCCAGAAGAGCAGCGGGCTCTGCCAGAAATCACGGCCGCGCGCTTGGGCGAAAAGAAAAGCCGAATAACCCGCCGATGCGATGGCGAAAAGCGCGGTGGGCCAGATAATCAAGTGTGACACGCGGCCTTGGGTGATGCCTTGGCCGAGCCAGAGTGTCCCAAGAATGCCGTAGATCATCAGAACGTAACCGCCCAATACGAGCCATGAGTTCAAGTTGGGTTTGGTCATGAGGAAAAAAAACCGGCCAGGCTTTTTGAGATCGAAGACGAGGAAGAGCATGGTCGCGAGCAGGAACAGCAAGGAGACTGCCGGGCTAATTAGATTGAGCACCACCGCATCCTGCTCGAAGCCCATGTTGAGAAACAACGCCGATAACAGCAGCACACCAGCGGAAATCGATTTGGTCCACAGATAAGTGGCAATCTTCTTGCCCCAGGGCGTGATGTGCGGCACGTCGTAAACTTCGCGCGCGCCGCCGGGCATGGAGCGTTCGGCTTTGCCGTTGCTCAATGCGTAAAGGTCTTCGCCTGGTTGTTTGTCAGCCCATAAGTGCGTCGACTGCTGCTCCATCATGGTTGGACTCAGCAGGTCGCCTTCCACGCCAACGTAGAAAAGTTTAGGCTTGGTTCCCTTCTCGGGTTTACGCACGCTGACCTTGTCCATGGCGATGCGCTTGCTGATGTCACTCTGTGGATCGTCGAGATCGCCGGAAAGAATTGCCTGGGTCGGACAGACCACCTCGCAAGCGGGCTTGTAGCCCATCTCGACCCGTGAAGCGTCGAAGTTGCACTTGGCCGCGGTGTTGCGATCAGGATCGATATAAAGGGCATCGTAGGGACAGGCCTGCATGCAGGACTTGCAGCCGATGCAGCGCTCATGGTCGAAATCGACGATGCCATTGGGTCTGCGAAACAGCGCCACGGTAGGGCAGATCTCGATGCACGGCGCGTCGTCGCAATGATTGCAGCGCAGCACGGCGAAATGGCGCCGCGTATCTGGATAGAAGCCCTTCTCGATGTATTTGACCCAAGTGCGATTAACACCGATGGGGATATTGTGTTCTTCCTTGCAAGCCACCGTACAGGCGTGACAGCCGATACAACGGTTCTGATCAATGACAAATCCGTAGCGCATGTGAGCGATCTAATCAGGCGCTCCGCGTTAGGGCAAATAAATTGTCGACCTAAACCTTATAAGGAATTGTTTATTTCAGTGCAGTGGTCGTGAAGTGCGCCTTGTTTGGCGGAACTAGATGGTCGCGCGCGTAGAGATGGATGAATTCCTGAAAGCGACGCGCAACCGGCGAAAAATATTTCTGCTTTCGATAGACAAGCTCCATGTGGCGGGTGAGCCTGAAGCGTTGAACAGCTATAACCTTCAAGGCGCCCAGCGAACATTCCCGCTCGATGGCGAACTGAGAGACAAAGGCGACGCCGAGATTTGCCTCGACTGCTTTTTTGACCGCCTCGGTCCCGGAGAGCTGCATGGCGATGCGCGGGTTCGCCCCCACCTCCTTAAGTTTACGCTCCACAAGCAAGCGTGTCCTCGATCCGTGGGTTGGGAGAATTAAGGGCTGACCCTCGAGTTCGTCGAGCGTGATCTGCGAGGCGCGGACAAACGGGTGGGAGGGCGAGGCAATGAGCACGACGTGATCGACGCAGACCGGCTCGACGCCAAAGCGGCGCTCATCGGTAGGCCCGCCCACGAGCGCCATGTCCACGGCGCTCTGAAGGATCTGCTGGTAGAGCCACTCCGTCGATTCGATCTGGAAGATGATTTCGGCCCCCGGCTGGACCTCGGTAAAGCCGCGCACGATGCGCGGGAGAAGATACATCCCGCCGGTAGTGTTGGCGCCCAGGATCAGCTTCCCCTTGGTCGCCGCCGCAAGCTCGGAAATGGCCCGCTGAGCTTCGTCCTTCGAGTGAAGAATCGATGTCGCGCAACGATAGAGCGCTTCTCCCGCTTGCGTGAGCCTGAGCTTTCCACCGCTGCGTTCGAAGAGCGGCAGGCCGAGCTCCCTCTCGAGCACCTTCACCTGAAGGCTCACGGCCGGTTGGGTCAGCCTCAGGTCGAAAGCGGCGTCGGTGAAGCTCCGCCGCTGGACCACGGCGCAGAAGATTCCGAGCTGATGGAAGTTCACTTTTTCTAGAGCACCTGGTAGAAACCCTGCTTGGATAGCTGTAGCCGGTTAAGGTTTTGCTCGGGAAATCGGCAACGCTCGATAGCCACGAAAGATGTTTTTTTCATGGTCTCACTGCTTTCGGTTGTTCTACCGGCCAAGGAGCTCTTTCCATAGGGCTTTAAGCCGTGGCGAAAGCTCCAAAGCCTCTTTATACATCGCTTCCATTTCCTCTCCGCTCAAGGGATTTATGGGCCGTTTGGTTTTTTCCGCCTCGGCAAGAAATTCGGGATCTTTGACGGTTTTTGTTGCGGCCTCCCTCAAGATGCGCACCCGATCAGAGGGAACTCCCGGCGACAGAAAGAAAGGCCTTGCGGCATTGTAGCCGACGAGCAGGCTCGCCACGAGCGCCCTGTCTTCCTCAGTCTTAGCCAGTTCCCAGTAGGTGGGCACATTCGGCAAATACGGGGCTCGCTTTCGGTCCCCTGTGCCTCCCTGGACTATAACGGTGACCTCTCCCTTATCCAGCAGGTGGCGGGAACGCTCAAGCAAGGAGACGTAGGTTCTGCCGGCGCCGTGTATCTCTGTCTTGACAAGCGCCAAGTCCACCTCCGAGGCTCCCGGATATCCGGCGATAATGTTGAACAGCTTCATCCCGACCAGTTCCTCTACGACACGGGGTAGGACATAGCCGGTTGAGCCAATCCCGGTAGCCCCCATGCGGGCCGGCGGTTTTCCTTGCTGCACCGCCTCTTGGATGGCGCGGATACTTGTATAAGGGGTATCCGTTCGCATGTATATGGTCGGATTCTCATCGGTCAGACTTATCACGGGAATGAATTTGCGAAAATCGACCTTGAGTTCCGGCACCGCACCGATTTGGCCAAGGTAAAGCTCCCGGGGCACCAAGGCCATCGTCAGGCCGTCAGGCTTGGCTACCTCGTAGACATAATTGGCCGCGGATATGCCGCCGGCGCCCGGCATGTTCTGGACGATCATGGAGGGATTGCCCGGGATGTGTTTCGCCATGAACCGCGATAACAACCGGGCGTAAACATCGTATCCACCGCCTGCGGACAAACCAACAACAATCCTCAGAGTTTTTCCCTTGTAAAACGGCTCGGCGCCGACCGCGGCTTGAGCCGAGGCAACAAGTTCAACAGAAGTGTATGAACCATGTTTAACGTGCATGGATAGCAAGACGAGAACAGTTAGTGAGCCGAAAAGAAATTTATTTTTTGTCATAACCTGCGCCTCCTAGAGGGAATCTCTTACGATAGTGGTTTCGGTTTGCGCGCAACTGTTTACCGGCGTCACCTCGGTTGTGTGATCACATCCACGAGCGCGGGTAGACGCTTTTCGCGAACAGTTGTTACCGCACGCTCCAAAGCTTCTCGCAGCTCTTTCGGGTTTTCAACTGGGCCTTCAGCGTAAATACCAAATCCCTGTGCGATTTTGGCAAAATTTACCTGCGGCGGCTCTATGCGGAAGCCGATTGTCTTATTTTCAACCGGCCGGTTTCGCCGTACGGCCAAATGTTCGGCGTGCTCCTCATCGTTGTAATACGAGCGGTTGTTGGTCATGACGATGAGTAGCGGAAGGCGCAGATGCGAAGCGGTCCAGAGACCGCTCAAAGCGTAGAGCAAGTCTCCATCAGATTGGAAATTCACGCATATACGGTTCGACAGCGACTCCGCCAGTGCCGCGCCTATGGATGCTCCAATCCCGTGACCCAGGCCTCCCCCGGGATTGCCGGCGCAGAATTGCTCGGGTTCTTTCAGGTCCAATAGCCGCTTGGCCCAAACGGACGTTCCGGTTCCAGTATTCACCAGGGACCAGGCATCAGCTTTGAGCAAATCCTGAAGCTCCAAGATAAGCCGCGGCAACGATACCGGCTGCATGTCCCACTGGCGTTCGGCCTCCTTTTGCCAGCGGGAGCAGATTTCCTCATGGCGCCGCTGGCTTTGATTCACTCGTTCGTCGATCCGTCTGCGGCTGGGTTCATCCCCGGTTAAAAGCCGGGCCATTTTTGTCATCTCGGGCAAGGCAACGCCTGTGTCCGCAATGAGAGAAAAATCGGCGGCCACTAGTCTTCGGGCTTCACTCCAGCTCTTCACGGTGAAGTCTTCCATGCCCATTTGAATCAGTCGCGCGTTGGCATTGAGCAACCGTTCGTGTTTTTCCCCGAGGCGGTGAATCGCCCAGTAGAGGTCGATGACGTCAAGCGCTAGCACCACGTCCGCGTCAGCCAAAATCTCTTTTTCGGCTCCGGCTGCGGTGAGCGGATGAGTCGTCGGTATGTTAAAACGCACCCCTTGATCGATAACTCGAATACCGAGGCTCTCAGCAAAGGACACGAGCGACTTCCATGCTCCGGCTTTCCTCCCCACCATGCCGGCTATGATAACCGGATTTTTTGCCCCGAGAAGGAGCCGGACAACCTCCTCCAACTTCTCGGGGTCGCCGGAAGGAGAAATCGAAGGAAGATGATTTCGGCCCAACTCCAAGTTCGGCATCTCCTGGAGTCTATCTTCCTGCAGCTTTGCGTCATAACAAAGATAGACCGGTCCCATGGGCTCCGTGAGCGCAATCTTGTAAGCGCGGGCAAAAGATTCGACCACGCCGGTCAATAAAGCCGGTTGGTAATCCCATTTTACGTAGTCGCGCACCAATTGACCCTGGAGATGGGCCGTGTGAACCGGCGCCAGACGCGGATAAGGATCGTCGCCCGTAGGATCTGACGGGCCCGTAGCGCCCAAGACAATTATCGGCGCTCGATCTATCCAGGCGTTGTAAATCGCCATCGAGGCGTGTTGGAGTCCAACGACATCGTGACAGATAGCAAGTCCCGGCTTCCCTGACGCGCGCGCATAACCGTGGGCGATCGCCACCGCGATTTCTTCATGGCACGCGAGTACGATCTTTGGGTTCTCGTTTCCCCCATAGTTCACGATGGAGTCATGCAAGGCGCGGAAACTCGACCCAGGATTGATCGCCGCGTATTTGAATCCGTAGTCACGCATGAGATCGACAATGAGATCGGAGCCGTACTCTGGGATTTTTCGGGACTGCATTTCACTCCTCCTTTATGCCGCTTCCGTTCTGAAAAGAACTCAAGCGGTGGACTGACCGCCCATGGTCAAAGGTCAGAGAAGCGTCACTATTGCAACATGGAGATTCTTCACCATGAAGCCTCACTTCAAAAAAAGTCGATTGCCGAGCCGCAAGCAGCGGCCCGAAAAAATGTTCACAACAATCGATACGGCACATAATCGCGACACTAAATCAATCGCAAATCACGCTTCCAGCGCTGGTTTGAACGAATGCCGCCTTAGTGCTGTGGCGCAGAATTCCCTTGGGATCGCGGCCTTCATTGACTGCTTGAATCGCCTGTCGCAAAATTTTGCGAAACAGGATAACACCTTTGTCAGACGTGACGAGGTGCTCCAAACCGTGCAGCGCGATGGTTCCCTGACCTTCGACGGCTTCTTTGTCGTCGAGATGGCGCTGAGTGTATTCGTAGCTGTTATCCTTTCGCCCCGCTGGGGAAAGCTGCTCACGTCCACTGAGAGTTTCGCTTTGCCCCTCTGGAAACCAGCGGATGCTGGCGCCGAGCTGATGAGTGTCGTCAACCGGAACACAGTAAGTCACGGCTCGCACGCGTTCGGTCTGGGGCTCGTCGGTGTAAACTAGATGAACGTTGAGCGGCATGATCATTTCCCAAATCAGCTCCCACCACTTGCCACTCTGCAGCTTTCGGTTCAGAACAAAACGCATTCCCATTTGCGTCTCTTCGTACTTCAGTTCATCGAGGTTCAAACCGTAAGTCTGTGATGGAAACTGCGGGCCGCTGTGCAACGTGTGCAGCCAGAAAGTGTGTAAGGCGTCCATTAAATTTTCCTCGGCTTGCAGCCAATTGCAATTCACCGGCCCGCCCACCCGCGGCCCCATTCGCGCCTTCAGAACACCGCCTTCGCTGCGCCACACATCGTAAATAGGAAATTCCGGCATTTTGTTCAGCGGCCCCATGTAGGCAAAGACCAGGCCGCTGAATTCGCGCACCGGATAGCAGGGATGTTGGATCTGCTTGAGGAACGGATTAGTCGCGGGCTCGAGCGGCATTTCCAGAACGTTGCCTTCGACGTCATAAAGCCAGCCGTGATAGCAACAGCGAAGTCCCCGCTCTTCAACGCGACCATATTCCAACGACGCACCGCGATGGCTGCAGCGAAAAAACAACAGCCCAGCTTTACCCCAGCCATCGCGAAACGCGATTAGATCTTCGCCAAGGATCCGCACGCGTTTTGGCAGATCCTTCAGATCAGCGGAAAGGCAGACCGGCTGCCAATAGCGGCGCATCAGTTCGCCGCACGGCGTGCCCGGGCCTACGCGTGTCAGTTCCGCATCAGGTTCGGGTATTTTGAAACCGTAAGCGCTCTTCATAAACAGCTCCGCTCGCGAACTATTCTCGGCGGTTTCGGTCTAGACTGCTCGTCGGCCAACGCGCGAAAAATCTCCCAGTGCTTTCATTACGTTCTCTTTTCTTTGTCAATCACTACGGGTGCACGTCCTGCGTGAACCAATCAAGGGGAAGCTCGCGTCCCAATCCGCGTTGTTTGGCCAGTTCGTAAATTCGTGCCGCCACGGCCGCAAACTGGATTCCCAAACCGTTACTGCCGGTAGTGCCGCCGCCGCCGAAGAAAGTGATCTGCCGATCATTGCTACGGGTCGGTGCTTTGCCAAGCATCACGTCGCCAAGCTCAAACGTCTTGTCTTCCATCTTTACACCGGCGAAACGGTTTTCACGATTAGAACCTTTAGGTTCGTGGCCTCGGGGAAACCAGTAGGTTCCCGGCTCCCTCGCGCGAATGACGATGAGATCGGCTCTTTCGAGCGTGCGTGCATCCAGCTCTCCGCCTTGGACTGAATTGACATGCATACCTGGCATAAGCCATTCGCCGTCGAAAGCCGGATCGAAAGAGTTAGTTGCGCCAACTACGATGTCCGAACCGTCGACGACCGAGCGCGGATCGGTCTCGGCTCTGATTTCGACCGAGATTTGCCGTTTCATGTCCGTGACGAACTTTTCCAAATTGGCGCGCGTCGGGCTGTAAACCTTGATAAGCTTCAGATCTCTCACCGCGGAGAGAGCCAGAAGCTGGGCGCCAGCCTGCCAGCCGCTACCGAACAGCCCGACCACCCGAGAATCTTTGCGCGACAGATATTTGGCCGCGAGGCCGCTGGTTGCACCAACGCGCATTCGCTGCAGGTAGCCGTCTTTGATCATGGCCAAAATTTCGCCGTTTTTGGTCGAGAAGAGCAGAATCAATCCAAGCCAATTACCGTCAGGCATGGAAGCGATTTTTTCCGACCGCATGGTTTTCCCGGCGTGGTATTCACGGATGATTTCGGAGGTCAGGCGAAGCGCGTGGACGCCATAACGCGGCACGGCGCCGTCCATTGATTTAAATAAGTAAAAGTTTTCTTCATCGATAGGAGTGTAGGTATGAGAGCGCGGACGGTTTACGGCCGTGCCGTCGGCGTAGTCCTTGAAGGAGTGCTCCAATACCTCCATGCACTGGCCGATATCGAGAACCTTCTCGACATCTTCGTTGCTAAGAACTAAAGGCATGCTTCCTCCGTTACGTTGACTAGGTGTGTTCGATCTGACTAAACCAGTCGTCAGGAATCTCCATTCCCAATCCTCTCTCCTTCGCCAGAGCCATGACTCGCGCTCCCACCGCCGCGAATTCGATGCCCAACCCAACGTCAGTGTGAAAATAGGTGATCTGTTCATCGCTCTCGCGCCCGGAAACTTTGCCGAGAATGATTTCACCGATCTCGGGAAAATCCGCCAGTCCTCCTCGAATCTCTCTTCCGTAGACGCGCTCATAGCCCGGCCAAATCTGCGCCATTCGTTCTTTCGCGCCGTCGGTCCAACAGTTCTCGAAGCCGTGAATCCGGCGGTCGCGTTGGGCATAAATATGAACTTTCTTTCGGCCTTCGGCATCGAGCTCATTGCCAACGCCGGTCACATGCATTCCCGGCTTTAACCATTCCGCCTTGAGCACTGGTTCGCGGGAGTCCGTGGCCACGGCGAGAATGCCCGCCCCTTTGGCGCATTCTTCCGGACTATTTACGGGCTTGATCTCGACGTTCGCCTCTTCGGTCATCTGCTCAGCGAATCGCCGACGATGCTCCGGGTTGGGGCTAAATACTTTGATGAGTTTGATTTTGCGCGCGTGGCAATGAGCCAGCACCTGCGTCCGCGCCTGTTGGCCGGAACCGAACAATCCCACAACCGCGGCGTCCTTTCGCGCCATGTATTGAGTGCTGACCCCCCCGGTGCCGCCGACGCGGTAGAGCTGGATGGCGCCTTCTGAAATCATCGCGAGCAACCGCATATCCTCGGCATTGTAGAGCAAGATTTGCCCGACAAATCGTTCTCCGGGCGCCCCAGCGACTTTTACCTGGCGCCGTTTTCCGTCTACGACGGGCCAGGTCATTATGTCGGAATTGAGCCGTATGGCGAGAAGCCCCAACTTCTCAATTCCCCCCGGCATCGTCTTAAAACGGTAAAGTCGATCGGGCTTGGAGACCGTCATATGGAGATGCGTTCTTCTGTGATTGACCGTCCGGCCGAGCGCATTTTCCCTATAAGCCTCCTCAAGCGCGTCCATGCAGTCTTTCATCGTCAGAACGGATTTCACATGATCGGAATTAAGGATCAACATCGCTTATCTCCTATTGATTAGGATTGTACGGTCTCCAAAAACCACTCGCTGGGAATCTCTTTACCGAACCCTTTTGCTTTGGCCGCTTCATAAATCGTCATTCCGACGGCGGCAAACTGCGTCCCTAGGCCAATGTTATTAAGGAACAAGGTCGTCTCGGCTGCGCTCTCTCTTCCGCGGCGCTTACCGACGATGACCTCTCCCAGTTCCGGAGCATCACCGCACTCGATATCGTTATCCTGGAATGGCACAATTCCCTCTTTTGATCCGCCGACACAGATTTGCAGGCCTGGCTCTCGCGTATTGACGACCACGTAATCGCATCTCTCTTGCAGACCCGGAGCCAACTCGCGGCGGGTGTTGATCGATCCCACATGCATACCTTCCTTCACCCATTCAGGAAAGAGCACCGGCTGCATCGAATTGGTGGCGGCAAGGAGAATATCGACCCCTTGGGCCACATCCTCTGGTTGCTTCACCGGCTCAACCTCGACTTCAAGTTGTTGACTCATCACTACGGAGAATCTTTTGCGGTTGTCCGCATTCGGACTGTAAACCTTCACGCGCTTGATCTTACGTACCGCGCAGGCGGCCATTAATTGCGCGCTGGCTTGCCAGCCCGAGCCGAACAAACCGATCACCGACGCGTCCGGTCGCGCCAGGTATTTGATGCCGAGGCCAGTGGTTCCGCCGACCCGCATCTTTTGCAAAAATCCCTCTTTGAGAATCGCCAGCAATTCACAATTCTCGGTGCTGAAGAGCAAAACCAAGCCGACGTAATGATTGGGATAAACTCTCTGGAATTTGTCTTGGCGCGTGATGCCCTTCACCACCGGCCAGCGCATCTTCTCGGAATTGATTCTCTGCGCCAGGACGCCGAGCCCGGGCACCGCTCCTTCCATCGTCTTGTATCGGTAGTAAACGTCCTTCTCCGAGGTCGGCGTATAGGTGTCGGAACGAGGCCGGTTCACCGCCAACCCTTCGGCCAACTCACGGAAGGATTGCTCCAGCGCGGCGAGACATGCCGGCATTGGCATCACCTGTTCCGCCTCTTCACTAGTCAACAAAAGTACCATCGTTCCTCCTTTCTAGTCACCGTATTAAACAAAACGTGATTCAGGCTCACGAATTCACATCCTGCTGGAACCACTCCAGAGGGAGTTGGCGGCCGACACCCCTCTCCTTCGCTAGGTCGTAAATCAGCTTGGCCATTGCGGTGAACTGGATGCCGTAGCCCGGCCCTCCGTCATGTCCCCAGCCGTGCCCACCATTGGCAAAAATCGTGATCTGATCATCGCTCTTTCTACCTGGGACTTTTTCGGATACTAAGTCGGCGATTTCGGGCGTGCCTTTGATCAGTTCGGCATGCGGCGGTATATCTAAAGGCTCCTCTTCGGGGCCACGCCTCAGCGTGTAGTCCCGTCCGTGGAGGCGATTGAAGATGACGATATAATCCGCCTTCTTGTAGCAATTCAAATCAAACTCGTACGGCAACACCCCAGTGAGATGCATCCCTTTCTCGATCCACTCTCCCTTACAGACGGGAGCCTTTGAGTTGGTAGCCGCAACCACCATGTCCGTGCCGTGCACGGCCTGTTCCGCACTGTCGAAGTCCTGTATGTCCATGTCTTTGTAAACCGCGCGCATCTGTCGAACGAAGGTTTTTCGATTCTCAATATTCCGGCTGAAGACATTGACCTTTTGAATCGGACGAACGAAGCGCATCGACTCTATAGCGGCGGTGGCCTGCCAGCCTGACCCGATCAAAGCCATGCTTTTAGTGTTTTTCCTGGCCATGTAGCGCGCCGCGATCGCATTGGTAGCCTGAACGCGTATCTTCTGGAGGTAGCCGTCGTGAATGATCGCCAGCAAATCGCCGCTGTTAATGTCATAGAGTAGATCCAGCGAGCAGTTAAGCGCCCCGTGAAAGTAATTTACTCTGGTGGGATCGACGGTTGGATCGGGGCGGCTATGGGTAACGATGCGTATATCGTAGACGCCCTTGTTGCGGATCAGGCCCTCGTGAGTGTTAGCGACGAAACGGCCATTGTCGGTAGGTGAAAACGTAAAGGTGCGTGGACGATTGGCGGTAAGTCCCTTATCGAGATCGAGATAAGCCTCGTCCAACACCCGCATCACCTCTTTGATTGTCAGTAAACGTTCCACGTCTTGATTGTTGATTAGCAATACCATCATTAAACCCTCACTTTTCTGAATTGACTTATGCCATCTACGACTTGGCTCGCTTCTTGTCTCGAAGCACCTTCAATGCCGCGCCAAAGACTCTCGAAGCTTTGGGGTCCTTCGATAGGCGCCCACACCTTTCGTGCTGTCGCCGCGAATTGAATGCCCATACCGGTGTTGTTCTTAAAGAAGGTAATCTCTTTGTCGTCCTTTCGCCGGCGGCACTTGCCGGTTAAAGCTCGCCCAACTCATGCAGATCTTCGGACTTCACTAGAGAACGCTCCAGCCGGTCGTGAAATTCCGCCTGCTTGTCGAGAGAAATTTGCGCTTTAAAACCAACGATGATGAGCCCGGATCTCGTAACCGCCTCACGAGTTCCCGCCTGGTGCATAAAGCTGTCGCCCCAACGATGCTGTTGTCGTGCATCCCCTCTTTAAGCCGGCGTCTTCGATCACCGGCTTGATGGCGTTAGTCGCAGCGGTCAAAACCAAAACCACGTATTCCTTTTTAAATCACCACGAAAATCTTAGGCTTCCGTTGACGAGGCTTTTCTCAGAGCCTCATAAAAGTCCTGGTACGGTCTTCCTGGTAGCTCTGTGGGAAGATCTTTGAGAATTCTTATGCCCCATATTTCGCTCAGCAGAACGCCGACGACAGTTCGGACCTGAAGAATATCCATCGAAGCCATTTCTTCCGCTTTCCGGCTCACAACGGCAACTACATGGCGCATTTGATATTTTTTCTTGCCCGAAGTGAGATCGCGGAGCACCATCGGCATCTCTATCGCTTCTTTGAGATCGCCGGGCCGGCGCACAAAAGTTTCCCAAGTCTGTTGTTCAGTCTTTGAAGCCATAGGAT
>JBBDNJ010000290.1:0-12204 GCA_040877705.1 Binatia bacterium
AGACCCCCATGATCAAGATTAAAGCAACGATGGGCGCGAGAATCAGCAGCTCCCTGCCATTGAGGTCGACGAGCTTCTGGTTCTCCGGATGGGTCAGCGGACCGAAAATCAATCGCCGCAACATCCAGAGCATGTAGATTGCGCCGAGAATAATTCCACAGGCGGCGGCTACCGTCCATCCCGGCGTGACGCTGAACGCGCCGAGCAAGATCAGAAATTCACCGATGAAACCGTTTAAGCCGGGCAAACCGATCGAAGCGAAAGTAACCACCAGAAAAAAAACCGACAATACCGGCACCTGCTGCCACAGTCCGCCGAAATCTTCGATCATGCGCGTATGACGCCGGTCATAGATCATGCCGACCAGGAGAAACAGCGCTCCGGTGGAAAGCCCGTGACTGATCATCTGATAAATGCCGCCTTGAATTCCCTGGACGTTAAGCGCGAAAAGCCCCAACATGACGAACCCTAAATGGCTCACTGATGAATAAGCGACTAATTTCTTGATGTCCGCTTGCATCATCGCCACGGCCGCGCCGTAAATGATCCCGATCACAGCCAGCGCGATAATCACCGGCGCCATTGCCAGCGCTGCGTCGGGAAACAACGGTATCGCAAAACGGAGAAAACCATAGGTGCCCATTTTAAGCAGAATCCCGGCGAGGATAACCGAGCCGGCCGTCGGCGCCTCGACGTGGGCATCAGGGAGCCAAGTATGAAACGGAAACAGCGGCACTTTGATGGCAAAAGAAAGCGCAAAGGCCAAAAAGAGCCAGGTTTGCTCATTGATCGGTAGGTGCAGATTATAGAGTTGCAACAAATCGAAAGTCAGCGCCTGATTGACATGGGCATGGCGCGTGGCCAGATAAATAATCGCCACCAGCATGAGCAAGCTGCCGGCCATCGTGTAAACGACAAATTTCAGCGCCGCATAGATCCGGCGCGCACCGCCCCATATGCCGATGAGAAAATACATCGGCACCAGCATAACTTCCCAAAAGACGTAAAAAAGAAAAAGATCCAGCGCAACGAACGCCCCCAGCATGCCGGTTTCCAACACCAGCATAAAGAAAAGATATTCCTTGATTTTTTCCCGCACCGGCCAGGAAGCAAGAATCGCCAGCGGCATGAGAAAGGTAGTCAGCAGCACGAGGAAGAGGCTGATGCCGTCGATACCGACGATATAGCCGATGCCGAAAGCCGGCATCCACGCCAACCTTTCGACAAACTGCATTTCGCCATTGCCGGCGTCGAACGCTTGAAAAAGCCTCATGGACCAGACAAAGGCCGCCAAGCTGGACAAGAGCGAGATAGTGAGCAGGACTTGCCGTTGCTGGCGGGGAATCAGCAGTATCACCACCGCCCCAATCAGGGGTATTAAAAGGATTAAACTCAGATGACCGACGGCAAGTTGCGACATAATTATAGTTGACGAAGATAATAGATGAGCAGTGCCAACGTCGCGGCGAGAAAGCCGATCAGATAGTGTTGAACATTGCCCGTTTGAGCTTCACGCCAGATCAAGCTGAATCCTCTTGTCACTTTGGCCACACCGTTGACGATGCCGTCGATCACAAGCGGATCGAATATTTGCGCCAGCCATTGGGAGACACGGGTAAACGGCCGCACAGCAATGCGATCGTAAAATTCATCAATCCAGTAGCTATTGAGCAGCACGCGGTACAGGCCTGCGCCGGCGGCAGCCGCTTCAGCCGGCACGACTCTGGTACCGGTACGAGCGTACCTGGCATAGGCTAGGTAGATACCGATGCCAACCACCGCAACCGTGATCAAGGTAACCAGGATCTCGGTCGTAACAGGTCCGTGTTCCGCCCCATGAGCGCCACCGAAAACCGGCTGCAGCCAGAGGTCCCAGAGACTGCCCCACAAATATTCCGGCGCCCCTAGCCAGCCGGTAAAGATCGAGCCGATGGCGAGAACGATCAGCGGTACGGTCATGACCGCCGGCGATTCATGAATATGGGCTTTGACATGATCGTCGACTCTTGAGCTGCCGTGAAAGACCATGAACAGTTGCCGGAACATATAGAAAGCAGTCAAGCCCGCCGTGACGATGCCGATGAGCCATAGCGCGTAAGAGCCATGACTGAACGCCTGCCAGAGAATCAGGTCCTTGGAGAAAAAGCCCGCGGTCAAGGGCACTCCGGCGATCGCCAATGTGGCGATCACGTAAGTCCAGTAAGTTTTCGGCAAATAGGACTTGAGTCCGCCCATTTTGCGCATGTCTTGCTCGCCATCCAAAGCGTGGATCACGCTGCCGGAACCCAAAAACAGACAGGCTTTAAAAAAGGCGTGCGTAAACAAATGGAAAATCGCCGCGCTGAAGGCGCCGATGCCGACGGCTAAAAACATGTAACCGAGTTGACTGACGGTGGAATAAGCCAAAACTTTTTTAATGTCGTTTTGAGCGAGCGCCACCGTCGCCGCGAAGAAAGCCGTCGCCGCGCCGATGATTGCGATGATCGATAAAGTATAGGGTGCCGGCGCAAACAAGAAGTGCAGGCGCGCAGTCATATAGACGCCGGCGGTGACCATGGTTGCGGCATGGATCAGCGCGCTCACCGGGGTCGGACCCGCCATGGCATCCGGCAGCCAAACGAAAAGAGGAATCTGCGCCGACTTGCCCACCGCTCCGACGAAAAGCAGCAAAGTAATCAGCGTAATCGTCGCCGGCGTGAGCAGCGGGACATGCTTTGGCAATTCCGCGAAATCAAGGGTCCAGATTCCCTGCCTGCCCAATTCGGTGACGAGCAGAAAAATGCCCAAAATGAAGCCGAGGTCGCCGATTCGGTTGACGATGAAAGCCTTGTTACCGGCGATGGTGTTTTTGGCATCCTGGTACCAAAAGCCGATTAACAGATAGGAGCACAGACCGACGCCCTCCCAGCCGACGAACAGGAGCAGCAGATTATCGCCCATGACCAGCAACAACATGAAGAAGAAGAACAGGTTCAGATAAATGAAGAAGCGAACCTTGCCGTCATCATGCGCCATGTAACCCAGGGAATAGATATGAATCAAAAAGCCGATGCCGGTGACGACAAGCAGCATGATCGCCGTCAGGGCATCGACTTGGAACGACAGATTGACCTGAAAGGAACCCGACTCGATCCAGGTGTACAACAGGTCACGGAAAATACCTGTGGCAGGGAGCAACCAAAAGACATAAAGCGCCACCGCCAACGAAGCGCCCACTGCCGCCGACGCCAAAACACTGGCGGTTCTATGCCCCAAAGCGCGCCCGAAGAAAATATTAATCGCGCAGGCGCACAACGGAATCAAGGGAATCCAGCGCAATAGCTCCAAAGTCGCGACAGTAGAAGTCGAGGCTACCATTTCAGAAGCTGCATCTCCTGCGGATCGAGCGATTGGCGATGACGAAAGACGGAAATAATAATAGCGAGCCCGATCACGGCCTCAGCCGCAGCCACCGCCATGACGAAGAAGACAATCACCTGCCCGTCCATTGAACCTAACGAGTTGGCAAAAGCGATAAAGGTCAGGTTTACGGCGTTGAGCATCAGCTCGATGGACATCAAAACGATAATCAGGTTGCGACGGATGAGCACACCGACGACGCCAATGGCAAAGATGATCGCGCTGAGAATAAGATAATAATCCAGCGGCACCATGGGTGCTTATGGCTCCCTCTTCGCCAGAACCACCGCTCCGACGATCGCCACCAGAAGTAAAATCGAGGCAATCTCAAACGGCAGGACAAAGTCGGTAAACAAGCTTCTGGCCAACTCTTCCGGGCCGCCAAAGATCTCGGTGGCGACCACAGGATCGCGGGGCGCGTCGCCGTTGGTCAGAACAGGCACCAACGCGCCGGCCAAAAGTAAGCCTGCTACGGCGCCAAAACCCCACCAGAGACGACGTCGCTGTTCTAAACCGATAGGATTCAAGAACATGATGACAAACAGAAAGAGCACCATGATCGCGCCGGCATAAACAAGAATCTGTAACACCCCCACCATTGGCGCATTCAGGGTTAAGAATAGAATGGCGATAAGGAATAACGCCGCCACCAGCGCCATCGCGCTATGGATGACGTTGCGCTGAAAGACCACCCATAACGATGAACCAATCAGCAAACCTGCAAGAATAAAAAAAACGACTTGTGCACCGCTCATAGTCTTTACGGGTTGTGTTGCATATAGAGAATCGCCAATGCGGTGATCATCACGTTCACCAACGCCACCGGCAAGAGCATCTTCCAGCCTAACCGCATCACCTGGTCGTAACGAAACCTGGGAACGCTCCAACGCAGCAAGATCTGCAACCAGCAAAAGAAAATCACTTTGAATGTGAACGCGCCGACCTGCAGCAGCACAACCGCCAAGTGCGGCAAGAGAATGCTTGCGCCCCATGGAAAGTGAAAGCCGTCGCGCATGAGATAAGGGACCTGCCAGCCGCCGAAGAAAAGCGTCGTCATGAGGCCGGCGGCGGTGACGATCTCGGCAAATTCGCCGGCAAAGAACATCAGAAACTTGCCGCCGGAATATTCGACATGAGAGCCGGCGACCAGTTCGGACTCTGCTTCAGGTAAATCGAACGGTATTCGTTTGGTTTCCGCGACGGCCGCAGTGAAGAAAAGCAAAAAGGCCACCGGCTGCAAGAAAATCCCCCAGGCCGGAAGCCAGCCTACGGCAGCACGTAGAAAGCCCGCCGATTCGGGAAGCCACTCTCTCAAGAGAGTGCCCTGGCCACGGGCAATTTCTTGAAGCTCCAAAGTGCCATAGACCATAAGAATGCCGATCACGGAAAGGCCCAGCGCCACTTCGTAAGAAATCATTTGCGCCGAACCACGCACGCCGCCGAGCAGCGAAAACTTGTTGTTCGATGCCCAAGCGCCGATAACCAGGCCATAAACGCCCAGGGACGCCATGGCAAAGATATAAAGGATGCCGACGTTGAGATTGGCAACCTGAAGATTGATCACCCGGTCGCCCAGATAAAGAACGTCGCCGAAGGGAATGACTGCAAAAGTCACTAAAGCCGGAAACAACGCCAGGCAGGGAGCCAAGGTATGCAGAAACCGGTCACCCGACGGCGGAATGAAATCCTCTTTAGTCAGAAACTTCAGCGGATCGGCGATCAAGGTATTGACGAGCCCCATACCGGCAAACCCGAAGATCGAAGCCCGGTTAGCGCCGATGCGGTCTTGAATCAGGGCGCTGCCTTTGCGCTCGACCCAACCGAGCAGGCCGGCCAGATTGAGGACCATGAAAAGCACGAGGAAGGCTTTTATTGCGACAATTCCGATATCAACGATCATGACGGTTCCGCAGCACCACTCCCCAACTGAACTCCCTGATCCCCGATGGCATCATAATCGAACCCTTTATAGGAGGGAATTTCCTGCGCCAGAGCTTGAAAGATTTCGCCGGGCGTTGAGTACGATACCCGCTCTCCCGCTGCATCCAGCAAACGAATGAAAATATCGCAATCCTGCAACGCGCCATCGGGTGGAATAACCGCTGCGTTGAGCTTTTGCAACCGCCCTTTTCGGTTGGTGTAGGTGCCCTCTTTCTCGCCGAAATGGGTTGCCGGCAGAACCACATGGGCAGCCTTCGCGGTGTCCGTCATGCGAATATCCTGCACGACCAGAAACGATAGTTTCTCCAATACCGAGCGCAGCTTTTCCTGGTTGCCGTTGGCGCCGGTTAAATCCTCGCCCACCACATAGGCTCCGGAATAATTGCCGGCGACCAGTTTCTGCAGCAAAGAATCGAACCCACCGTTGGAGTTTACACCCATCTCGGCCGCGCCGCGAAAATTCGGTGAGCGGTCGGGGCTCATGAGAATCTTTTGCACTTCGGTCAGCTCACGCTCTTGATAGAACACTTCCAGAGCCGGCTCGGGCGAAAGCTTTTTCATCAGCTTGGCGAATAAAAAGGCTTCTTCGTTGGTGTTCCTGCCGGAAAGTATTCCCGCCAAGGGACCGGCCGAGCCCAACCCTTTGACGACGGCGCGCAACGCATTATCCCAAGTGGTCGGCACCAGCCCGCCTTCCTGGCGAATCATCGGCGTGGTTAAACGCTCACCGCCGGTCAGATCATGAAAACAATACCGACCCTCGTCGCACAACCAGTGGCTATTCACGGATTCATTGACCCGCGGCTTAAAACGCGCGATGCGATTCTGGTAGGCTTCGACGCTGGTATTACAACCGGTGCTGCAACCGGGACAAATAGACGGTGTTTTCTCCAGATACCAGACTCGCACTTTGAAACGAAAATCGCGATCGGTCAGCGCGCCGACGGGACAGATATCGACGACGTTCGCCGACAGCGGGTTGTCGAGAACCGCGCCGGGAAAAAGCGCGATGGTCGAATGATCGCCGCGATTGTCGACGGTCAATTCGCCCGTATGTGTGACTTCTTCAAGAAAGCGCACGCAACGCGTGCACTTGATGCAGCGCTCGCCGTCGAACACGACGTTGGGACCGAAAATATCGCGCTTGCGATCGTGCTCTTTTCTCACCTCGAAGCGGCTCTCCTGCAAATCATGCGTCATGTAATAGTCCTGCAGCCAGCACTCACCCGCCTGATCGCAAATCGGACAGTCCACCGGATGATTGATCAGGAGAAATTCCATGACCGCCTTGCGCACCGACAAGACCTTGGGACTCTGGGTTAACACCGCCATGCCCTCGGCCACCTGCGTATTGCAGGCGATCTGCAGCTTGGGCATCTTCTCGATTTCGATCAAGCACATGCGGCAATTACCCGCGATGGAAAGCTTGGGGTGATAGCAGTAATGAGGGATGGCGATACCCACCTCGGCCGCCGCCTGAATGACGGTCTTGCCCTTAACGGTGCTCACCTCTTGGCCGTCGATGATAAGCTTAATTGGGTCCATAATGAATTCTGGGTTAATGGAGTACTGGAGTATTGCGTTCTCTTACCCATCACTCCAACACTCCATTACCAACTCATGTTTCCCTTACCGTACAGCGCCTTTCTGTGACATGCGCTTCGAATTCGTCCCGATATTTTTTTATAAACGCTCCCGCCGGCATTGCCGCGGCATCGCCAAACGGGCAGATGGTATTGCCCATGATGTTGCCGCTGACGTTGAGAATCAGATCGAGATCGCTCTTCTCACCGTCGCCCCGCTCGATGCCACGGAAAATTTTTTCCATCCAGTGACAGCCTTCGCGGCAGGGACTACATTGCCCGCACGACTCGTGCGCGAAAAAACGTGCCAGGTTCCAGGCGGCGCGGACCATGCAAGTCGAATCGTCCATGACGATTACGCCACCGGAGCCCAACAAACTGCCTGCCGCCTGTACCGACTCATAGTCGAGAGTGACGTTTTCAATTTCTTCCGGCCGCAGCACCGGCATCGATCCGCCGCCGGGTATGACGCCCTTGAGCTTCCGGCCGTTCGGGACCCCGCCACAGTCCTCTTCGAGTAACTTCTTAAAAGGATATCCCATCTCGACCTCGTAGACGCCGGGCTTAGCGATATGCCCGCTGACGCTAAAAAGCTTGGTGCCTTTGCTCTTTTCGGTGCCCATCGCAGCGTAAGCCGCCGCGCCCCGCTCGATGATCCATGGCAGCGCCGCCAAGGTCTCGACGTTGTTGACCACCGTCGGACAGCCAAACAGGCCATGCGTCGCTGGAAACGGCGGTTTGACTTTGGGCCAGCCGCGCCCGCCTTCGAGAGACGAAAGCAATGCGGTTTCTTCGCCACAAATGTAAGCTCCGGCGCCGCGATGAACGATCACGTCCAGGTCGTAGCCGGACCCCAAAATATCTTTGCCGATGAAACTCGCGCGCTTTGCCTCTTCGACGGCCTGTTCCAGCATCTGGGTGCCGTATGCCATTTCACCGCGAATGTAAATAAAAGCGGTATGCGACTGAATCCCGAACGCTGCAATCAGCGTCCCTTCGATAATCGCGTGCGGATCTTTCTCAATCAGCAACCGATCCTTGAAGGTGCCGGGTTCGCTTTCGTCGGCATTGCAGACCATATACTTAGGCTTGGGATTGTCCTTGGGGACGAAACTCCACTTCACGCCGGTGGGAAAACCGGCGCCGCCGCGGCCGCGCAGCCCCGACGCCTTCACCTCGTCGATAAGCTGATCCGGCTTCATGCTTTGCACGACTTTTTCCCAGGCGCGATAGCCGCCGCGCGCGCGATAAACCTCAAGCGTGTGCGAATCAGCAACGTCGGTATTGCGGAGCAGAACTTTTTCCATGGTTATCCGGTGCGGCTATTTCAAAGATTCGAGGATTTGCGTCACCTTTTCTTCGGTCAGGGTTTCGTAATAGTCGTCATCGACCTGCATCATCGGCGCCGTTCCGCAAGAGGCCAAGCATTCCACCTCCGACAACGTAAACCTGCCGTCCGTCGTCGTCTGCCCGACTTCGATTCCCAGTTTCTGTTTGATGAACTCAGTGACGTGTTCAGCGCCCCCTAGCGCGCAAGGCAACGTACGGCACACCTGGATATGGTGCCTGCCGATCGGTTTCATGTTGTACATCGTGTAAAAGCTCACCACGCCATGCACCCGCGCCGGCGACTGGCCCATCAGCCTGGCGACGTATTCGATTGCCTCCGGGCCGAGATAGCCGAACTCTTGCTGAGCAAGGTTCAAAACCGGCAACATCGCCGCCTCTTTTTTGGGGTAGCGACGCACCGTTTCTGCGAATTTTTTAAGTGCTTCCGGTGAAAATTCCACTGACATGCGATTGTTCTTCTGCCTAGCGCGGTGTGCTGAAAAACTCCGTTTTCAGGCTGCTCAAAAAGGCCTCAGAGGCCGACGATTTGAACACTTTGAACGTTTTGAACGGCTTGAACCATTTCAAGTGAGCCATGAAAGCATATGAGTCTTTTTCAGCAGCCTGCTAGCGGTCACATTCTCCACCGATCATATTGATCATGCCGAAAGTCGGCACGATATCGGCCAACTGGTATCCCTCGATCATCTCATGAAACGCGCCCATGGCGATAAAGCACGGCGGGCGCACTCGCACGCGATACGGCCGTCCCGCGCCATCGCTGACGAGATAAAAGCCCAGCTCGCCGTTGCCGCCTTCCACCGCGAAGTAAGTCTCGCCGGGCGGAACGTGAATTCCTTCCATGATGATCTTAAAATGGTGCATCAATCCTTCGATGCTGTTATAGACCTTCTCCTTCTCCGGCAGCACAAAGCGCGGATCTTCAATCCACACCGGCCCGACCGGCAGGCTCTTCAACGCCTGCTCGACAATTTTCATGCTCTGCTCGATTTCTTGAATGCGGCAGACAAAGCGATCGTAGTTGTCGCCCTTGGTTCCCAGCGGCACGTCGAAGTCGAATTGATCATAAACCAGATAGGGATTGGTTTTTCGAACATCGTAATTGACGCCGCTGGCCCGAAGAATCGGACCGGTTAAGCTGTAGCTGATCGCCTTCTCTTTGGAGATCACGCCGATATTGGACATCCGATCGATAAAGATCCGATTGCGCGACAGCAATCGGTCGCAATCGTCCAACAGTTTTCGAATAATTTTAAACGCATGACTCACGTTGTCGGCAAAGTCCTGCGGCAGATCATGCTTGAGGCCACCGATGCGAACATAAGTCACGGTCAGCCGGGCACCGGTCAGGTTTTCGATGATGCGCATGATCATCTCGCGCGCTTCGATCATGTAAAAGCCCGCGGTGATCGCGCCCAGTTCGGACGAAGCCATGCCGCAGCAGGTAAGATGATCGAAGATACGCGACAGCTCGCTGACGATCACGCGAATATATTGACAGCGTGGCGGCGTCTCGGCACCGATCAGTTTCTCCACCGCCATCGCGTAACCGACGTTGTTGATCAACGGCGAAGCATAATTCAGCCGGTCGGTGTAAGGAATGACCTGCGTCCAGGTCACCTGCTCGCAGCTCTTGGCAAAACCGCGATGGAGATAACCTACTTCGACATCGCAGTCCAATACTTTCTCGCCTTCGAGCTTGAGATTAAACTTGATGGTTCCATGGCTCGCCGGATGGGATGGGCCCATCTGCAGCTCCATAATTTCGGCTGGAAGGTTCTTGGTATCGATTCTTGTTTCCGGAACTGACATTACCGGTCCTTGTTCGCCAAAGTCTTTTTCAAACGCAAAAGCTTGTTGCGCGACCGTTCGTCAACGAAGGTGCCGTCAACCGGGCGTTCGGGCACTCGCGGCTGCCAGAGATTGACCGGATAGTCCTTGCGCAACGGATGCCCCTTGAACTCGTCATAGAGCAAAATGCGCCTCAGGTCCGGGTGATCGGTAAATTTAATGCCGAACAGATCCCAGACCTCCCGCTCCATAAAATCGGCGCCGCGCCAAAGCGGCGTCAGCGAATCCACGGCGGCACTCTCCTCTGACACCGGGACTCGCACGCGCAGTCTTTTCCCGTCTTGCAGAGACAATAACTGGTAAACGATCTCGAAGCGGGGTTCTTTCTTGTTCCAGTAGTCGACCGCCGTGATGTCGGAAAGAAAGTCAAAGTGAAGCGCGGGATCTTTCTTCAGTATACGAAAACTTTCTCTCAATTCCAGCGGGTCAAGAATAATAACATTGTCGCCGCGAAACTGGCTGGTCTCCAGAACCTTGTGGCCGAGCTTGTCCTGGATGTCTTGGAGATGGGAGCTGGTCTCAGACATTAAAGATCAATCCCACTCCAAGGCGCCTTTCTTCCAAGCGTAAATATAACCGATCGTGAGAATGCCGAGAAAGATTGCCATCTGCACGAGGCCGAATAATCCCAACTGTCGAAAATAAATCGCCCAGGGATAGAGAAACACAACTTCCAAATCGAAGATCAGAAACAACATAGCGACCAGGTAAAAGCGCACGGAGAAACGAATGCGGGCATCGCCCCTGGGCGGATTACCGGATTCAAACGGCTGAGATTTTGCCGGATTGACAGATTTAGGACCAAATTTTTGTGCAATAAATAGCAGCGCCAGGACCACAACTCCTGCCAGCGCGAAGAGAACAGCTAGAGGAAAATAAGAATCATTCATGATTCGATGACCATGTCACAAACCATACCTCACCAGTTCGAAAGTATGGATTTCGCTCCGAAAAACTAACAGGTATTTAAAAATTTGTATTGGAAAGTTGCGGAGTTGTCAAGGTAACGACGGGCGAAGGTAATGGTTCAGTTGGGTCAAGATCTCTCATTTCGTTCGAGATGACAGATTGCTTTTACTTGTCATTCCGAGCGCGGCGCGAGGAATCTTTCTCGATATTGAATTTCAGTTGGAACGGACTCAACCCTTTGATCGCCTAGTCTGCCGTCCTCAACCGCACAAACCGTTTCTTCATCAGATCGATCCGAGCAAGATACCGCCCCAACTTGTGAGTCCCGCAACGCTCGCCCGGCGTTGTCCGGAACCCTCGCGTGACGAAGCGCTCTCCTCTTTTGGGTCCGCACAGGTGAATCACGGCAGCCAGCTTTTGTTGTTGCGCCGGTGTGCTTCGCGCGCTGCGGCGAGCATCCAGTGTATGGGTCACTCTCCTGTGCAGGTACGCGGCGGTCATCTCAATGGAATGGCTCGCTAGGGTTCGGCTATAGAAACTATTGAACCAGCAGGAACGCGGGTCGTGCCACGGGCCATCGGTCACAACCTGGTGATCCCGGATACAGTATTTTCGCGCCTCGGCGAACGTTCCGTCGGTGATCTGAAACATGCCAAGCGCGCTTGAAGCCGGACGATAGACTTCGAAAGGGTTCCATGACCAGCGCCAGCGCCAGTAGGTGCGAGCGATCGGATTCCCGCTGCCTTCCACCTGAGCGAGGGCGGCAAGAAATTCAGGTGAAATTATGTTTGTCGAATGCTTTTCGAAGAGCGGTCCGTAACTCTGCCACGTCGCATCCGGGCCTTTTAGTAAGGAGGCACTGATCGGCGCGAGGATTTCCCCGGGCTTGCGAACCACCTGATAGATCCAGTTGACGGCGAAGAAACCGCCGACTACAAAAACGCAGTACCAGACAACGGCTCCCTTCCAGTCCGACTTGGTAAACCTTCTGGACTGTCGTCTGAAATATCGCCGCGTGCCGCTATAGAGAATAGTCGTCACGTAAAACCATCACCTCCCGGATCTTCGACCGAGGCTGCACTCGCTCCGTTTTGCATGTCAACTATACCTCGGCTTGAGGTCACGGTAAATTTGTTCTCCATTTTTCATATCAAGCAGGGCGGTGCGCGCG
>JBBDNJ010000291.1:0-12181 GCA_040877705.1 Binatia bacterium
GTCTGAAACTTTCTCGTTTCATACCACTTGACTTTGAAGACAGTTGCTACACTAAACTATTGGCGGGTAAGTGTCTCATTCATATTGGCAGAGAGGGACCGTCGCGATTAGTTTGAATCGAGCCCGAGCGTCGGAGTATTTTTCTAACTATCAACTTCAAATGCTTTGATACCTACATTCTATTTTTAAGTTGGTTCATTAGAGCATGGAGCATGCCCACTGGGACTGGTATTTGTTTGTCCAACTGCTTCCGTCTTTTCATCGAAACCACTGACAAATAAGCCCGATCACTAAATGGCTTTGATTTAGCAGGCAAAGCTGCCGTCGAGCGTGCCGAGACAGAACTCCCGCACGCGCTCCGAAATTCTCCAGAGTTGTTAGCTGCTCGATGAACAGTGAGGGCACAACGCTTGCTTAATCACTCTTAGCCGGGGCGAAGAAGCGCAGCTTGTTACTACACCACGGATTTTCTTCGTACCCCGGCGCCAATCTCTCTGTTTCACCGTAGGTTCATCACAATTCAGATTACGGCGGGCGAATGAAAGTTTTGATCGTCGAAGATAACCCGGATACGCGATCTATTAGAAAGACTGGGCTATGTTCCGGTCTATGCCGGAACGACAGCGCCGACGAGCACATTAGGATGTTTGCACATCAGGAATGTTATTTTGCGACCGATCCTGAAGCCGAAAGAGAAGGAATTGCGCTAGCGAAAAAATGCATCGACAGTCGGATTGCCGATGAGAGCTGATCCATTGAATGAATGGATCGAGCACAGTGGCGCGTCAAGAGTGGTGATCTCGACTACTGGCTCAAAAGCTGGAGGAGTCACTAACGACCATCGCACAATTGGCTAACATGATTCTACTTGAGTTGCTTCGCACGCAGGTCTGGTGGATGAGAAGGCCAAAACATCTTACCGTCTTCGCTGGACTTCTTAGGTAAGCCGAAGTCCTTATAGTCCGACCCTGTGAAGGTTGGTCATGAACAACGTCAGGGATAAGCGATGACAATTACCACTGGTGTCAGGTCTGTTTTTCCATGGCCTATCGTTTGCTCCTGATACCTGCACATGACTGCTTCCACTACGCTGCCTTTGCCTCCCGGAATACCCGCAACGCATTCAGCTACAGAGCGACAAATTATCAAGGCGCTTGAGGGAACAACCGCTGACGAACCACGGGCACAAGCTCTCTGGGACCTCGCGGTCTTCTATCATAAGGAGGCGGTTCGAAGCGACCTCGCAATACTGCTCCTTGAACTCATAATTGAAGAATCCGATGATCGGGAACGTTCAGCGCTCGCTTACCTCGTCCTCGGGCACATCGCTCAAGCCAGTGACAAGTGGGCAACCGCTTTAGAGCTTTACGAACATGGCCTCTTTCTAACGCCTAAACGGAAGGAGACAGTGTATTTTCTTTGCAACAATGCCGGGTATTGTCTGAACGCACTGCATATGTATGACAGAGGGGAAAGTTATTGCCGCCGGGCAATTGAAATAAACTCCAGTGAGCCGTACGCATTTACGAATCTCGGCATAAGCTTGTACGCCCAGCAAGATTTCAAGGGTGCAGCTTGGTGCTGGGTCGAAGCGGTTAAGGCTAACCCATCTCAGCCGTACGCAGTCGAACTTCTCAAGCAGTTGCTAACGAAGTATCCCGAATTAAAACGGCAGTGCCCCTGGACCCAGGAGTTAGTAGTCACCAGAAACGCACCGAAAGTGATGTGAGTTCCGACATGGCCCAATACAAAAAGCGAACCTGGATTTTGAAGTGCATGAAATGCGGCTCGGATTTCGACGTGGACGTATACTCATCGGAGTCGGTTCTAATCACTTCACGAAGAATAGGTTGTCCCAACTGCGGTCATGTACCGCAACTTACCGACCCTGAACGTCTTGAGAGCGCGATAGAAGTGCACCACTTAGTAGGAACGAAACAGGCATGGAATACACAGTCGGTACTAAAAGCGCGACGATTCCGTTGATGAACGTAAGCGCCAGCGAGCTCTTGGAGCTGTGAGTATTAGTACGCCTGTCAGTTTGGTCATCTTTGACAGTCATTTCTGTCTGCATGAAAGCCGCCGAATGGATCTGTCATAGGCGATGCTCTCTGGCATATTGCTTGCGCTATACAATCGTTCATGAAAAGCTCCACAATGCATGGGAAGAAAGTTCTCATCGTAGAGGATCATTCGGAGTGCCGCGACCTTCTCTCACGCTGCTTCCGCTATATGTACTTTGAGCCAATTGAAGCTGGCAGTGGCGGTGAAGCTATTACGAAGGCTATTCTTGAATTTCCAGAAGCCATCCTTTTAGATTTAAGCCTTCCGGATATGACTGGCATTGATCTGATTAAAGCTTTGAAAAGCAATATAAAAACCATCGGTATTCCAATCATCGTGAATACGGGGCGGACCGACAAGATGACAGAAACCAAAGCACTCCATGCGGGCGCCGACGCTTATTTCACCAAGCCCGCAGCGCTATTGGATCTGACAAAAACAATTGAGAAACTGCTGATACGGCCAGAGGCGTATTTCCAATGAGAGGGTCTCGGGCTTGGAAATTAGCCAACCAAGTGAATGCCAGCTTGGTCATCACGTTGCTCTTCCTCAAATTCGTTTCATAAAATCAGCAACGCACCTGCAAGTTAGAACAATCGCACTTGATAGCTGTTAGTTTGTCCCCCTATGAACTGGCTAGAAATCCCTGCTCATAGAGTGCTGGAGGTCGAACGTAACGAACTGATGAATGAGTTCGATATGTATGACGAAGCCGGCACGAAGCTGTGCGGCACTGGCAGAGTATATCTTTTGTTCCGTAAGAAAGACGGCAAAAGATTCAAGTTCGCTCAGTTCGGTGATCTCCATGGCGCTATTAAGGGAAATCGCGCCTATCTGCAGGAGGTTTGAAGCATGCGAGCAAACCAGTTCAGCGCCAGTTACAAGAGCTGGGGCTGCGACTAAGAGCAGGGCTCGATGTTTTCCAACTCTCCTAGCCGCAAGACTTTATTGTTCATAGCGGATCTAATGCCTCAACGGTCTTATGAAATCGTTTCTGAAGCTGCTGGAAAACAGCTTTGCGCCGGCAATGAAGGATTTAAGGAAATACTTCGAACCAAACTAGGCACCTCGTAAGCTAATCCTTCGCCTCTCACGATAGATGGCTTTCGCTTCGGCATGCCTGTACGAACCGGAGAGAGCCAGCCAGGCTAGGTCTTTGATGTTTGACTATTTGGACGGTTTTACAATACGCTTGCAAATCATGGCACGGCCCTTACGGATGGCAGCGAGAAAATGACCCCATATTTGCGTCTATTTCTAGTATTTTGGGGCGTGGGTCTGTGGCTTTCGCCGCCGAATATTTCTTTCCCGCCAGGCAAGTTCCATATCGTTCTGTTTTTCTCCGAGATCTTATCGCTTTCGTCGCATATAATCTGTGTTTCATGCTGGTTGTGCCCCTGACGGATCGCATTCCCATCCCGAACTACGCGCCGGCAGGCCTATTGAAACTGTCACTCGCCTATAAGTTGCTGTTGTTTTACATCGTCGAAGATCTCGGTCTCTATTGGGTCCATCGCCTGATGCACACGAAACGCTTATGGCGGACCCACAAGTGGCACCATTATCCGACCTACATGTACTGGCTGGCCGGGATTCGAACGTCGATCCCGCATATCGTCCTGTTCAATTTGACTTTTGTAGCAGCTAAACCGCTATTAGCCGACGCTCCTATATGGATCTTCCAGTTCATTGCTTTTGAGCACATCTGTCGAAACAACTGGATGCATATGAACGTGTCCTGGAAATCTACATGGTTGGAGTACCTGATTGTCACACCTCGATATCATCATGTTCACCACAGCGATTATCCGGCACATTACCGCTCCAACCTGGGGTCATTGTTGACCGTCTGGGATAGAATGTTTGGAACCTATTTCGACCCGGGCAAAGTAAAGCAAACGTTGACATTTGGAATCGGCGAGAAAATTACGCCGATGCGCCTTGTTCTCGGTGTGTAAACTATTGAGCCGGTAGGACAGGCTACCTCAACTGTTTTTCGGCTGATCTTCCTAGCAGATAGGGTCCCTAATTTTCTCTCTAATTTCTCGACCCGAAGCTTGATGCTTTCATTCTACGGCCGCTCCCGGCGGCAGATGTCCAGTGCCATCAGCGCGTAAATTTGCGCCGCCTTCACCATCGCATCGATTTCGATCTCTTCGTTGCGCGGGCCGATGCGCCGGCCGCGGGGGCCGATCTTGATGGCGGGAATGCCGAGTTCATTGTAGACATTCGTATCGGTCCAGATGCTGGCGCGGTCGGGGGTCTCGGGTTTGATCTTTTCTTTGAATAGATGCTGGTAGACTTCCTCGGCGGATTTCACCAGCGGCTCGACGTTTTTGCCTTCGTGACCGAGGAGCGATTTGTAAATCTCCATGTCGTATTCGAGGCCGAGGCGGTTTAACGCGTTTTCCAGTTCGTACTTGATCGTTACCGGCCTGACCTGGGGCGGCATGCGCACATCGACGTAGATCGTGCACACGCCGGGAAAGTAGTTCGGTCGATAGGGCGCGCCGCCTTCGATGCCGCCGATATTAACTTTGGGATAAAGCGGGCCGGTAGGGGAATTGTAAACGTATTTTTCTTCGAACTCGGCGCCCCAGTGTTCAATGGCCTCGATGATCTTGGTCATCTTGACGATGGCGTTCATTTTCTCCATTGGATGGGTCGAACGGTTGGATCCCCAGGCTGCTTCGGCTTTACCGAAGGTTTGGATCTTCACTTGAACGACACCTGTTTGTGTCCAGACAATGTTGAGATCCGAGCCGTCGGCGACGACAGCGTAATCGGAATGCATGCCGTGGGTCAGCAGATGGCGCGTGCCGGCGCCTTCGCCGCGATATTCCTTGGTCTGCCACGGGCCGATCGGGGTTCGCGAGATTTCACCGGCGACGGCGGCAAGGATGACATCGCCTTTGAGCTTGATGCCGCTTTTCTTGAGCGCTTTTCCGGCCACCATGAAGGCCGCTACGCCGCCTTTCATATTGGAAATCCCTAAACCTTGGACTTTGCCGTTCTTGATCGCACCTTTGAGTTCGGATTCAGGCTCCATGTTGGCGACCATGCGGGCGTCTTCCGCGGTGCCCGTGAAGCTAGTGTCGGTATGGCCGTTAAAACCCAGGCTCAATCCAGTGCCGTCTCCCTTGACGATTCCCACGGCGTTGGGGCGGTCGAACTCAACGTCTTGCCGCACGGCTTTAAGGCCATGGGTTTGAAACCAATTTAATATGAATTCGCCGATGGCTTTTTCTTGGCCGGTCGGGCTGGGGATGCTGGTGAGATCGCAACCCAGTTGCGCCAGTTCGTCGCGATCGATCTGTTCCAAGACTTTGTTTGCCGCTTCTATGTCAATTGCCATTTTGTTCTCCTCCTTAATTCAGTACCTAAGAAACTATAGCGTAATATCTAAGTCAAATGCTGCTCGATAACCGTCCGCTTGAAAAAAGGCCGGTGCTTGTTTAAAGTCGAAGGCTAGGCTCACGCCCGATTGAACTTCATACATGCCCCCAACCGATAAACTGCGCCTCATTTTAAGGAGATCTATGGACACGTCTACGGTCATCATGCTGGCGGCCACGGTTATCACGCTGGTCATTGTGTACTGGAAGTCGCCCGAAGCCGCAAGCAAGGGCCTGAGTGCGACGGGCGCTTTGATTCTCGAAATCATTCCGCGCATGATCGCGGCTTTTATGCTGGCCGGTTTGATTCAGGCGGTTGTTCCCCAGGAAGTTATCGTTCGGTGGATGGGGCATGGTTCGGGTGTGAAAGGGCTGTTAATCGGTATGACTCTGGGAAGCGTCACGCCGGGCGGGCCGATGACGCACTTTCCGGTGATTGCGTCTTTGTACAAGGTGGGTATCGGTGTCGGGCCGCTGGTTGCGTATCTCACTGCCTGGTCTCTGTTTGGGCTTCAGCGCATCATTATGTGGGAGATTCCTTTTCTTGGCGCCAAGGTCGTCGCAGTCCGAGTCGCCGTGAGCTTGTTCTTTCCCTTCCTCGCCGGTTGGCTTTCCGAGTTGATCTGGAGCAAACTCCACCTCCACGTTTAATTCGAATGACACGCAGAGAATTTCTTCGCATGCTGACTTGCGCGGGTGTGCCCACACACGGCTTAGTCTATTCCTTAAAGTTTCGGGGCGCGCGGTTTTGCAGCGCTTCGGGGTTCACAACCCGCGTGAGTTTGCCGTCCATGTAGTCGAGAATGTTATTTACGGCGTTTTCGGCGAAACCCTCAAAGCCGGAATCGGTGGGCCAACCGAGATGAGGAGCAAGGACCACGTTAGGCAGCTTGAGCAGCGGATGGCTCGCCGGCAACGGTTCTTCCACGAACACATCGAGAGCGGCGCCGCCAATCGCTTCTTCCTGTAAAATTTTCACCAGTGCTTGTTCATCGACGATGGCGCCGCGCGCCGTGTTGACCAGGTATGCCGATTTTTTCATCAGGCGAAGCCGCTCTTCGTTCAGGAGATTCTTACTCTGATCCGAAAGTTTCAGATGGACCGAGATGACGTCGGCGTTCTTCAAGACTTCCGCCAACGCCATGTACGTTGCCTGCGATTGGCTGGCGCGTTCGGCCGTCAGCGTCGGCCCCCAGGCGATGACGTTCATGCCGAAAGCCCGGGCGATTGCCGCTACTTCTGTGCCGATTTTTCCCAGGCCTAAAATCCCGAGAGTTTTCCCCTTGAGCACATAGCCCAGCACCAACGGCCACTCGCCGCGCCGCATGGCTTGATCGCTCTGTGGAATACGGCGCATCACGGCGATCATGAGACCGAAGGCCAGCTCCGTAGTGCTGTTGCCGCCCGGCGCCATGGCGACCACGATTCCCGCCTGGGTGGCCGCCTCCATGTCTATGTGATAGACGTGATTGCCGGTTTGGGAGATGAACTCGAGATCGGGCAGGGCTCTGAGCAAAGGCGCATTGAATTTTGTGCGCTCACGAATAGGAATGACTGCTTGCGAGCTCGCGAGCGCGTGGATGAGCGCCTCCTGGGTAGGCAGCTTCTCGGTTAGGATCTCAACGTCGACCTGCCGGCGCAACCGTTCGATGGCTCGCACATTCTCGAATGCGTGCTGATAGTCGTCGAGAATGGTGACTCTCATGAATCAGAGGACGGCAATGCCGGCGATCTCGATCATGTAATCTTCGTTGGCCAGGCCGCTTACGATGAGCAGGGTGCTCGTCGGTGGATCTTTTTTGTACATCCCACGGCGCACTTCGTTGTATCCTTCGCGGTATTTTCTGTCCGTGATATAGGTTGTCGTCATTACCAAATTATCAAGCGATCCGCCCGCGGCTTCCAAAACCGCTTTGATGTTATCGAATACTTGGCCCGTCTGAGCTTTGATATCTCCCTTGCCCACGACGTTTCCGTCCTTATCCGAAGCCGTTTGACCCGCAATGAAAAGCAGCCTCCCGCCCTCGGCAAGAATGCCTTGAGAATATCGGGGTCTCGGGTCGTTTAAAGACTGCGGCTGAATCGTTTTAGTTGCCATAACACACTCCTTTCTTAGTCCGATCGGCTTGAACGGTTTGAATGCGCTTCTATTTTGTCGGATATCGTTTCGACATTTCGGTGAAGAATCCTTCTTTCTCAAGTTCCTGCAAGAAACTTAGATCGACGAATTGCTCCGGCTTGGCGGTTTTCGCCTCGGGGATCGTCGGCCCGAGCATGTCGAGCATGAACTGGATTCCCTTGAGAGTAGGGTAGGGTTTTTTCGGTATCATCTTGGTGTGGCCCTGATAGGAGTCTTCGAGCACGACGGGGTCGTTTGTGCGCATGTATTTGGCAAAAACTTTCTGGGCCTCTTTCTTGTTCGCGTGAATGAAATAGATTGCCTCGACAAATCCTTTTAGCGCATTCTTAACGGTGTCTCGGTTAGTCTGAATATAAGCCTTCGAAGTCGCAAATCCGTTGCCCTGTACTTCGACGCCGAGATTGGCGATCTGCAAAAGCTCGTTAAACCCGGCCTTCCTGGCTACCGGAGCCGCGGAGGAGCTGAAAAAACTAGCATCGATCTTTCCGGTAGTGAGAGCAGCCATCCGCTCCGCGTCGGGACCGGCTGGCAGAAGCGTCAAATCTTTGGGATCAAAATTTAGATGCTTAATCAGAATACTCGACGCGTAATGAGTCGCAGATCCAAACCCGCTGATGCCGAAATTTTTTCCTTTGAGCTGCTCCAATTTGGTGATGTTGGGTCGGGCGAAGACGATCTGATCGTAGTTGATTTCAACCGCGGCAACAAGCACCAGGTTGTGTCCCCGGAGGCTTGCTTGCACCACAGTGCCGATATTGACGATGGGCGGATCGCCGGCGACCAAGGCTTGTGTGGCAGTCTGACCGCCGCGAAGATAAATCGGTTCCACCTCCAGGCCGTACTTGTTAAAGAGTCCCATCTCTTTGGCCACCCAAACATTACTTTGCCGAAAGCTCAACGAGGGATAGCCGATGCGGATTTTTTTCAGGGTTTGAGCGCTCACGCTGCTGTGACTGAAAATCAGGATCAATGTGCTGAAAATCAGAAATCGCCAAGCTCGGTTCATAACTCAATACCTTCTTTGCCGGTTCAACGGTTGTTCGATGACTCGGACTTTGACGGATTTATTTTACTCCGGCGAGCTTTTGCGCTTCCTCGATAAGCGAGTTGTCGACAAACTCCGTGTAAGCCGGGACCTTCTTGCCTTTGTAGGTTCCTTCCTTTGTCCGCAAATCAATGGTCTTCTCCATCGCCGCTTTGTTGACGGCGCCGTTACGAGGAAACGGCTGGAAGTCTTCAACCAGGTATTTATAGTCCTGTTCGGCGATGTCTCGCTTGCTTTTGAGAACCTTCATATGAATGGCAATTGCCTCTTCTTTATTCTTGCGGTCGTAAAGCCAGTTCGTTGCCTCGATCATGGATTTTAAATAGCGCACGAGCTCGTCTCTATTCGATTTTATATAGTTCATGTGCGCGAAGTCGGCGGTAAACTGGATAGGCCCTAAAATCTCATGAAAAGTAATAATTTTGCTGAAGCCATCCTGCTGTGCCCTGAAATTGAATGGCGGACCCATGAAGGTTGCCTGAACCGAGCCGGCCTTTAATGCGGCGTAGCGTTCCGGCGAGGTTCCGACAACCAGATATCGATAATCTCCTTCTTTAAGTTTAAAAGCCTTCATCAAGACTTCTTCGACCATGTTCGTGGTTCCACCGGTCAACGTGCTGACGCCGATGGTTTTGCCTTTGAGTTCGGCGCCGCTCTTGATCTCCGCGCGCGCCATGAGGTCGTAGGGGATCTTCTCCATATTGCCGCCGATGATTCTGACCTTAGCACCCTTCTCGATCGCCCCGATCACATAATCGGGATTGATCCGTCCGAGGGGAACGGTCTCGCTGAGCACGGCGCGGGTCGTATTGGTTGCGCCTTGGATAATGATGACCTCGAGATCGATATTGTTTTTTTCCAGAATTTTCTTGTGCTGCGCGATATAGATGGGCCAACTGGCCGCCGTGTGCCCGCTCTGGGCAAAACGGACCTTACTCGCCTCAGCGCCGAATACGACCGTGCCGGTCGATATCGCGAACAGCAGCGCACCGAAGAGCGCCAGAATCTTTATATTGTATCTTTCCATGAATCCTCCTTGAGTTTGCGTTTGTCTACAGTTGCGAAAAACCGCCGGATGCGTTGACCTCTTCCTCGATCTGTTTCCACAAGGTGTTTTCCAGTTCAAGAAAGCGTGGGTCTGACTTTATGTCCATGGTTCTTGGACGCGGTAGCGGTACGTTATATTCAGAACGAATACTCCCCGGCCGGTGGCTGAAGACGATGACCCGGTCCGAAAGAAGGATCGCTTCCGCGATCATATGAGTCACAAAGATGACGGTTTTTTTCGTCTCCCTCCAGATGCGCAGCAGTTCCAGCTGCATGAAACTGCGGGTCTGCGCATCCAGGGCGGCAAAGGGCTCGTCCATCAGCAAAATCCTGGGGTTTACCGCCAATGCTCTGGCGAGATTGACGCGCTGCTGCATGCCGCCGGAAAGCTCATGGGGGTAGTGAGTCTCGAAGCCGGAGAGGCCGACCAGCTCAAGAAACTTCTGCGCCGTCTGTTCAGCTTGCTTGGCGTTATTATTTCGTCCCTCCAGGCCCAACACAACGTTTTTTAAACTGGTGCGCCAGGGGAGGAGAGAGGCGCCTTGAAAGACAAAGCCCATCAGAAGTTCATTGTCTACTTCCTCGGCGGACTTGCCGTCGATGAGAATTTCTCCGCCCGTGTGCGGCATGAGACCGTTGATCACGCGCAACAGGGTCGTTTTACCGCAGCCGCTCGGGCCGACGATGCTGACAAATTCCCCGTCGCCCACCGAAAGGTTGATGTCTCTAAAGATAACAAAAGGATCACGATCCGGTCTGGTAATCGCCTTGTTCAAATTGCGCAATACAAGTGCTGGTCCGCCCATAACTAGTTTCCTTGTACTTCCTTTCTCCATGGCGTCGCGTAACGCTCGATGAGCCTGATCGCTTCGAAGCCGAGTATGCCGAGCCCCGCAAACACGGCCACCCCAACAAAGAGAATGGGTATGTTCAGGGTCTGGCCGGCAAAAAAGATCAGATAGCCTAACCCTTCGGTTGCGCCAAACCATTCGGCGATCGCCACCCCTGTGAGACCGCGGCCGACGGAGAGGCGTATCCCCGCCAATATGAAGGGAAGCGACGCCGGTAAAAGGATCTTATAGAAGAGTGCCCAGCGGCTCAGGCGAAAGGAACGGGCCAGCTCGACATACTCGCGATTGACCACACGCATGCCGTAATAGGAGTTGATGAGGATCGGGAAGAAGCAACCGAGAAACACGATGGCGATCTTGGAACCGGCGCCGATGCCTAACCAGAGTAACAGCACCGGAGCGAACGCGATGCGTGGAGTGGTGTAGAGAATTGCCATCCATGGGTTCACGTAATCGCGCACCACGTTGTTGAGCGCCATCATGAAACCAAACGGCACGCCGGCAAGAATCGCCAGTCCAAAGCCATATATGAAAACCCATGAGCTGGCGAACAGATGAGGATAGAGGTCCTTAGTGACAAAGAGCATTTGGTAGGCGGTGGAAACGACGACGACCGGCGAGACCAGCAGCGCGGTGTCGTTGACGACCACGGTAGCAAGAACGTGCCAAAGAAGCAGGCCGCCGACCACGGAGCCGACCTTTAGCAGTGTCGACATTGATTTACGGTTTTGCTCGTTCATGATCCTGTCCGCAGATTATCGATCAATCCGAAGACCATTCGGCGGTCTGACGCCAGGGCGCCATGCGCTGCTCTAACTTCTTGATCAGGTTGAAGCTCGCCAGTCCCATGACGGCGAGCAAAATGACGGTGACGAAGAGCTTGGGGCTGTCCCACGTTTCCGACGCGTCGCGAAGCAGGTAGCCTAAGCCCGCGTTGGCCGCCATAAGCTCGGCGACGATGACTCCCAGAAGCGCTCGGCCGACGCCAAGTCTCATACCGGTGATAATGAAGGGAAGGGCTCCGGGTAAACGAATCTTGTAGGTGGTCTCCCAGTCGCTAAGGCGCAACGACTTGGCCAGCTCGAGCCAGACGGGGTCTAAGGATTTAATTCCAGCGGCCGTGTTCAAGATAATGGCGACGGCGGTGATTTTAAACACCACGACGACTTTCGACGCGATGCCGATGCCGAACCAGATGATAATCAGAGGCACGACGGTAATGATCGGGATCGAATAGAGCGTGGCGATCCACGGGTCCATGATTTCATCGAACCATTTATACATGCCCATCAAGTAACCAAGGATGATCCCGATGACGCAGGCCGTGGTAAAGCCGCAGATAAACTCGATGAGGGTGGCGGCGAGGTGTTGATTGAGTTTGCCGGTGACGGCGAGGTCCCAAAAGGATTGCAGTACGCTGCTCGGCGGCGGGATAAGCAATTCATTTTCGAGCAGCAGGCGAGTCAAAGCCTCCCACGCGACCAAGCCAATAGCTATGGACAGACATCCGCGTGTGATTTCTTTTTTAGGCAAGATCTCCTCCGCTGGCGCTATTGGTAAAGCTCGCGATCTTCGGCGTTGTCATCGCGCATATGGATCTTAGGATAGACGGAGACGCCGCCCGGCCTACCTTGAACCA
>JBBDNJ010000292.1:0-12101 GCA_040877705.1 Binatia bacterium
TACGAAAGGGTACGCCTACCTAATTCCTATTTCCACACTTTTTAATTGTAGCTCCATAATCCACCAGCATCTTGACGAATGAACCACGGGTTCATTCGTCAAGATGCTGGTGGATTATGCCAAGCAAAAAGCCGGGCCGGAACTGGTGGAGCAAGTCATCGCCAAAGTACCGGCTTTAAAAGCCATGATGTAATATCGCCCCCATTCCGTGGACAAGCACGGTTGGGGCAATATTATCGCCGGTCACAACTCGTCATCACAGCTTGTCATAGCTCCGTGTCATAACTAAACCACGCTCCAGAGGGATGCGAATTGGTCGGCCAGCGCGCACCTGCTGGAGCAATCCATAGTTGAGTATTATCTTGCGTTCAAGGTGATTAGCATAGCCTGCCAAGTTCCGGTGAGTATTCTTAACTGAACGAGGTTACTTCCACCTGCAAGCCCTTTTTTTTAGCATCATTAACAATGTCTTCGAGCTGTTTGGCAATCCGATCCTCAATCCAATCGGCGCCGCATTGGTTGCAAACCGTAGCGGGAACGCTGCGAACCACCACGACTCCCGATCCAAGATCAGCGGTAAAAGTCGTCGTACCTGGCAGCTTCTCACCGCCACACAAAGCACAAAGTGTTCCAAACTTGTTTTGGCTCATTTTTTTCTCCTGGTTTTGTAGTCAGCCTCAAAGTGGTCCGGACCAGGTTCATACGCTGTAATTATAAAGATCTCGGGCGTTGCTTCATTCAACGCAGCGACTACGTGTATAGGTCTGCCTCCCTCCCATCCGAACACGAGCCCGCTGGAAATAGCAAATCGTCAGGATAATCCGACATTAATCAAGCGAAGCGGTTGAACGACTTGAACGATTTATGCCTTTATCCTTTCAAAACATCTTGCCGTCTCGTCGCATGGATGGAATACTGATGTTCTTCAGACATTGAATCCAATCCGGCGCCCTGATGAAGGAGATTTGGCGTCTCCTCTCTCACCACGGGCCGGAATATCCAAAGGTTTACCGAGGAAAATGGATCACGACCCCATCGCCAGGTTTAAAAAATTATTAGCCAAAGCCGAGCAACTCGGTATCCGGCCGCATAATGCGGCAGCTTTCGCCACCACAGGTTTGGGCCTGCAACCGCTAACGTGCCATGAGAGAGATCTTCCAGCCGTCATGTCCTTCGTCCACTTGCTGATGAATTGATTCATGCCGATCGAAACCAAAGGTCTCAGGTTTCTCGTGCGCGCGTTGGGCTCGAGAAATTTTCGCTTGTTCTTCTTTGGCCAGGCCGTGTCTTTGATCGGCACCTGGATGCAACTGATCGCCATGCGCTGGCTGGTCTATCGCCTGACCCGATCCGAGTTGATGTTGGGCGTGGTGGGATTTGTCAGCGATATCCCGCTGTTTGTTTTGGTGCCGTTTGCCGGTGTCCTGGCGGATCGGTTTAAGCGTAGCCGCATCATGGTCCTCACCCAGGCACTCTCGGCGTTTCAGGCGGCGGTGTTGGCGATTCTCGTTATCACCGATCTGGTCGCGGTCTGGCATGTGGTCGTGCTGGGCGGGCTGCTCGGCATCATCAGCGCCTTTGACATCACCGCGCGCCAGGCCTTCATTGTCGACATCATCGAGAAAAGAGAAGACTTGCCCAACGCCATCGCTTTAAACTCTTTCATTTTTAACGGCGCGCTGCTGATCGGTCCCGCGGTGGCCGGGGTGCTGATCGCCGCGGTTGGAGAGGGAGCGTGTTTCGCGCTCAACAGCGTGAGTTACATGGCGGTCCTGGGCGCGCTCTTTCTGATGAACATTCCGCAAAAGAAATTCTCCTCCAGCACGCTCAACATCAAGGCAGCGATCATGGAAGGCGCCGTTTACACGATCCGTTCAGTGCCGATTCGATCCATTTTAATACTCGTCGCGGTGGTCAGCTTTGTCGCCGCATCCTACACGCTGCTCATGCCGGTATTTGCCGAAGACATCCTGCAGGGCGGACCGCTCGTCTACGGTTATCTCATGTCGGCCACCGGCGTGGGCGCGCTGGCGGGCGCGATATTTCTCGCCTCGCGCCGCAGCCTCAAAGGTCTGGGTGAGATGATTGTCATCGCCGGCATCCTCTACGGCGTCGGATTCTTCGCTTTGTCTTTGTCGAATTCTCTGGCGATCGCTTTGCTCATCGCCCTGGTGCTGGGCTTCTCGTTGATGATGCAGATGGCGTCGAGCAATACCATCGTCCAGACCATTGTCGACGATCAGAAACGCGGCCGGGTACTGAGCCTGTTTGTCATGGCGCGTCGCGGCATCGAATCCCTGGGGAGCCTGCTGTTCGGCGCCATCGCCGCCGCGATCGGCACACCGGCGACTCTGATGGCCGGCGGCACCATCTGCCTGCTGGCGGTGGCGGCTTTCGCGACCAAACTTCCATCGATCCGGCAAACCAGCGCCTCCTTCGATAATGAGAAAAAATAGCCGGGACTTCCAACACGTTCAAAGCGTTCAATCGCTTCGCTCCGTTCAAAACGTTCAAGCCGTTCGAGGCGGATTGCTGAAACACTCCGGTTGCAGGCTGCTCAAAAAGACCTCGAGGCTAGGCGAACCAAGATCGATAAGCAGAGACTTACTCTTGTTGTACGTTGACGCGAAATCGGTCGAGCGCAACGAAGCATACGAGGCTTTTTCAGCAGCCTGCTGGTCAAGCTGTTCGCAAAAGGTTAAGGGTAATAAAGACGCAAGCGTGTGAATGCAGCGGATAGGATCAACAAATGAAAGTATATCGCTGGGACATCCCTCGTGGTTTGTGGTCGGGATTGATAATCGCACTGGCGCTGATTGCAAGCAGTGCTCAGGTCGATACACAAGCCGGCTTCGCGGCCGAGTCTCTAACCGTGAATGGCAAAATTTCCTGGATGACCGGTTCGGCTATAACGGTCGAGTCGAACAGCGGCCCGGTCGTCGTCAAGCTTGCCGACAAGACGGTCATCCGAAGCGAAGTGCCGGTGAAGTTTTCCGATATCACCTCCGGCATGTACGTGGGAGCGACGGCGCACAAGCAGGCCGACGGCACCTTCCGGGCGAGCCGGTTGCACATCTTCTCCGAGGATCAGCGGGGTGTCGGCGAAGGCCACCGGCCGCTGGGCTCGGCGCCGCAGAGCGGCGCGACGATGACCAACGCCAACGTCGAGACCGTTGACGACGTCGCCCTGGAAAATGTCAAAGGGCGGATGCTGACTCTCAAGTACAAGGGCGGCGTGATTAAGGTCCTGGTGCCGGAAAATACGCCGGTTGTAAAGCGGGTTGTCGGCGACCGCAAGATGCTTAGACCCGGGACGAACATTTCCGCCAGCGGCCCCCGAGCCGAAGACGGTGCCATCGCCGCGTCGCAGATCACCGTGCGGGCAACGGAGCAGTAAGTTCACAAGACGTGATCGTGTTCGTGTTCGCGATTTTTAATCTATCCAAATGCTTACATGAGGAAGCTAATCCGGTTAGAGAGCGAAAGATTTCTCCCTGCGGTCGAATGACAGAAGACGTTGGAGGGGATCTTTCATCCTGTGTCATGGGCAAAACATCCGATCCCTGTTCGCCGTCATAGCCGGACTTGATCCGGCTATCCACGCTCCGAGATCGCGTATCGCCGGAAGGTGAACCCGGATCTAGATCTTTAGATCCAGCTTCGGGACGATCAACAGCCACTCGACTAAACGATCCCCACCAAACTTGCTCGCATACGCCCCGAACAACCCCAAAGGCAAGAACAGCCCGGTAAGAAACCACGCATGCCAGGTCGAGTCATACCCCATCCAAGCGGCCAGATACGGAAGGGCGGCGATTTCCAGGCATACGCCGCTGCTGAATATCAAAAGGTTTCTTTTCCATTTACTCGACTGTAGACGAACGGCTTGCGAATCGCGGAGGCACAGAAAAAAACCTTGCAACAAACCCAGTTCGAGATCTTTCATCCTATTTAATAACCTTTCAAACATGTTTCGAATTTGCGGACAGCCGCCGGTATGGATCGCACGAGGCGCAATGTTAAGGTGCTCCGCAAAATAATGCAAATCCCTGCCGTGAATTGAAAAGCCATGTTCGTCTTTGTGTTCGTGATTGCGAAAAACCATTTCCTATAGCTAACCTCCCCTAACGGTTTAGCCGCCGGCGCGCACGACCACGATTCACGTTCACGAGTTTCAACTCCTCGTTCGCACCAATTCCGGCGGGAACTCATTCAAGCAGCGCGGGCCGTTCTCCTCGATGGCGAAGAAGTCGCCGAGAAAGAGACCCTTGGAGTGCTTCTTGTCGACGATGTGCATCTGCAGGGTGAAGACATGGCCGACTTGATACACCAGCCTGCCGTCGTCTCCGTAGAGAAAACGATCTTCGGCGCTCTGGGCGCGGTCGAAGCCGATCTGCGGTTCGTGCCTGGGATTGGCGCCCAGCATGCCCTGGAGAAAGCCGCCGTAAAATTCATAATCGGTGTCGAGAATAAACTTTGCCGCCTCGACCGAATCGGCGCTGCTTTTGCCTGCGTAAAGTGTCGGCACCATCCGCTGGTACCCTTCCAAGGCGAGCTCGAACATTTCTTTGTACTCCGCCGTCGGTTCTCCCGTCACCACCGGTTTGCCGCACTGCGCTTCGTAGCCGTTGTAAAAAATTCCCAGCTCATTGTTGATGATGTCTCGATCGCCGATCACGCGCTCCACCGGGCGGGGGCGCTGGTCGTTGATATCCGGATCGAGCATGGAACAGGAACCGAGTTGGATCATGCCCATCTCGCCGCCGGCCTTCATGACTGCTTCATGAACGATGCCGAAGACTTCGCCTTCGGTCATCCCTGAAGTAACCCGCTCCTGCATGGCGCGAATGCCGGCATCGCCGAACTCGGCCGACTTTTCCAGGGCTTGAATTTCTTCCGGGCTCTTCAAAAGACGCATGGCGATAAACTCTTCGGTCGTAAAAACAAACTCGGCCTGCGGCAATTTAGCAACCAAAAAATCCCAGTGATTCTTTGGAATCGATGTATAGGGATCGTACTCGACGACACCCACTCGGCTCTTGTCGTAACCGCGCTCTTTGATTTCATTGACGATCGCGGTCAGCACGTTGGGCGTGCCGACGATGACGTTGCGCACGGCGCTGCGCGCCAGCATGCCGCCGGCCAACGAATGGCCCGGACGCACGATCACCGCGGGATCGCCTTCTTTGGGGAAAAAGCAGTAATTGGCCATCTCCGCCTTGCCCATCATGTTGGTCACATACCGGAAATTGAACCACAGCCGGCCATAGGCCGCCGAGCCGCCGACGATCAGCAGGCAGTCAAGCTCCTGCTCGCGCATCAACTTGCGAATATTATTGTAGCGCCGCTCGTACTCCGCCCGAGAAAAACGCGGATAGGGAAACCTTTTGTGCATGCGCTCGAGCTCTTCTTCATCGAGTAACATGATACCTCCGGTTCCGGCGAGTAAGGTTCAAAACGTTCAAGTAGTTCAAGACGTTCAAAATGTTCGAAGCGGATCATCAACATCTGTTGCTTAACGATTAGAACCTTGAACTCTTCAACGATTTGAACGACTTGAACGTTTTGAACAATTTGAACGTGTTTAAATCCGATACAGCCTGGCACAGTTGTCCCACAGTATTTTGCCCTGGCTCGTACTACTGAGACCTTCAATTTCAAAAAACTCATCCAAGGCATGCGGAAAATGCGCGTCGATGTGCGGGTAATCGGTGGAAACCACCAGATTGTCGTCGCCGATGCGCTTGACGACGTCGGTCACCAGATACTCATCCGGATCCGTAGAAATGAAACACTGCCGCAGGAAATACTCGCTTGGCTTGCGCGACAACGGCACGTCCGCCAGGGGACCATGGAGCTTGGCCCGTTCGTCAAGACGATAGAGCAACCACGGCAGCCAGGCGCAGTTGCCTTCGAGAAACGCCACGCGCAGCCCGGGAAACTTTTCCAATACGCCGCCGGCGCAAAAGCTGGCAACCGCCTGAATCAACTCCACCGGATTGCGCAGCGCCAGGGCGACGATATTGGCATTGGGATGACCGAAGAATTTGTTGGCCACTTGTTCCTGCTTAGGCCGTGCCGGCGGATGGAAACACAGCGCGATCCCGAGCTTTTCAACCTCCGCCCAGAGCGGATCGAAGCAGCGGTCGTGAATCCGTTTGCCGTTGATTGGCTCCGGACAAAGCGATAGGGCCGTGACACCGAGTTGAGCGACAGCGCGGCGCGCTTCCTCGACAGCCAGATCCGTGTCATGCAGGGTGATCAGTGCCGACGCCTTCAGGCGCCGCGGATTTTCCTTACAGAAATCGGCGATCCAGCTATTCCAAGCCTTGCAGAGATCGTTGGCGTAGTCCGGTTCCAGCGTCTCATCGCAGTGTAACGGCGAAGTGCGAAACAGCACTCCCACGTCCAATCCCTCCATATCCATCGCCTGAACCTGGGACACCGCGTCATAGTCCCGCGCCACCGCGAAGTCGTAGCGATCGGCGACCTGTTTCTGCCCATGATCGATAACGTCGGTGATTGCCCGCAACTTCGCGCCGCCGCCGAGCGAGAACTCCACCCGGCCGTGCTTGCCGTTGCGTTGCCCCTTGGGAATGCGATCGCCCCATTTCGGGTTCATGTACTTCTCATAGAGAAACGCCGGGTCATAGACATGCATGTCGCTATCGAAAGCCTTAAAACCGTTCTTCATATGAACTGCTCCTTTCGATCATCGATTCAAGCATACCCGTGTCTTGCAGTGTCCTCGGCAAGAGAAAAGTACCAGCGGCGCCGGACTGCGTGACAGAGCTTCTTCAGGCAAGGCGCGCGGCACTCTTATAGCTTACCGCGATTTGATCGCCAGTTCCTTGTGCGCTGCCCGCAGCGGGCCGAAATCCGCGACCTCCTCGATGGCGACCGGTCTATCGATCTTCATCGCCTGTTTAGCCTGCCCTATAACCAGTTGGAGACCGCTTTCGGGCATGCTGCCGTCTTGGCTGAAGATTTTCCATGTCGAATCATAAGTCGCCACAGCGCTTTCGCGATCGACTTTTATCCAATCCATCATGGCGTGAATTGTGCCTTCGCGGTTCTCGCGGACGTATCGGTTGGCGCGGATCAGGGCTTTGACCATTCGTTTCACCTCATCCGGCTTTTCCTTGAGCTTCCTGGTGTTAGTGCCCACACCGGTAAACGGCATCTTATATGTTTAAAAAATCGCGACAGCACGTTTTAAGCCGGAACGAGTCGCGTCGGAATCCGTCGGCGGCGACAGCACCGCAACTTCGACAATCCCCTCTTTGAGCGCGGCGTAGCGGGCGCGCTCGCCGCCCAACTGTATAATCTTCAATTCCCGGTCCGGATCGACGCCCCCTTGCCTGAACATCATCCGCGCCGCCACGTCGGAAGTCGCTCCATAGGTGCTGACCGCGAGCGTTTTCCCCTTCAGTTCTTTTAAAGATTTGTATTCCGGCCGGGCGATCAACAGATGGGTGGAGCTGTCCATATAGCTTGCCACAACCCGCATCGGCATGCCGCGCAACGCGCCGCGCACCACCGAACCGAAAACCATCGTATAGTCGATATCGCCGGTGCTCAGCGCGGTGATCGAAACGTTGGCGTTCATTCTGATGATTTCAACCTCGATATTTTCATTTTTGAAGAATCCCCTTTTCGAGGCTACTCCGGCGGTGAGAAACGAAACGTCGACGGCGGAGATCGACAACCGGACTTTATCCGCCGCTTCGACGGAACCCGGCCCGAGCAGAAGGGTTACAAATGCGATCGCTAACAGTTTCATCAAAGGTTCTCCCAATCCCGTTATCGGCCGATTTCCCGTGGATGAACTAAAATTTGACAAGGCAAACTGCGTCAGCTAACACATTGATTAAACGTGGAGCGAAGCCCCGCCGACGCTTTACATAGCAGAATAAAGCAAATAGACGCAACTCATGATAGGGTGAGAACATGCCATCGGCGACCCCCTATCAAGCGAGGTAAAACCATGAGCGCAGCGAACGTAAATAGAGCAGAGCTGGATCAACGGCTGGCGGAGAAATGGATTTCGGGAATCTGGCGAATCCCGGCGGGCGCCCGGCCCGGCGATCCGAAAACCAAAGTGCTGCCGCACCTTTGGAAGTGGGCCGACGTTTATGAAGGGCTCGTGCAAGCGCGCGATCAGATCACCGTCGAACGCGGCGCGGCCGAGCGCCGCACGCTGCGCCTGGTCAATCCCGGCGTTAAAGACATGGAAATGACCAGCCACACCATGCTCTTCGCCTTCCAAATGATACAACCCGGCGAAGTCGCGCCGCCGCACCGCCACACGATGTCGGCAATTCGATTTATTCTCCGGGGCAACGGCGCTTACACCAATGTCGACGGCGCCAAGATGGTGATGGAAGACGGCGATCTGATTTTGACGCCGCAAGGGTCATGGCATGAGCACGCGCACGATGGCGCCGAGCCGATGATCTGGATCGACGGCCTCGACGTGCCGTTCATCCAATCTCTCCAGGTCATTTCGTTCGAACCGTATCCGGAACCAAGAATTCCGGTTCAAACCGATGCATACAACCCGGCCAACTACGGCATGGCGCGACCGGTTACCACCGAAGAGAACAAGTTGGCGGCGCCGCTGCACTATCGCTGGCGCGACATCTATCCAGCGCTAAAACGTCTGGCCGAAGGCGAGCCGCATCCCTGCGAAGGTTATGCGATGGAATACGTCAACCCGCTCACCGGCGGCTCAACATTGCCGACTCTCTCGTGCTGGATCCAACTCCTCCGTCCCGGACAACACACTCAATCGCACCGCCACACCAGCAGCGTGCTCTACCATGCCTTTAGCGGCAACGGCACCACGGTAATCGACGGCAAGCCTTTTCACTGGGAAAAAGGCGATTCTTTCGTGGTGCCGCTTTGGCATTGGCACGAGCACGCCAACCTATCTGCCGCGGAAGACGCGATTCTGTTTTCGATGAACGATGCGCCGGTTCTCAAACCGTTTGGCTTATATCGTGAAGAGGGTCCGGGAAAATCTCAATTGGGATTATGAAGATTTTACGGTCAGCCTGGTGAAGTGGAGCGAAATCCGCAACACGTATCGCGAATTCCGCCCGCTTCATCCGGGCTGCAATGGCGGCTACTCGACGTAATCGGCATGCTCACCCTGATGGGTCAGCGATAGGCCCAAATTATCCAAAGCCAGCCGTGTATTGATACCGAGGATCCGCAAGGGTTCCGTGCCGGTATTGAAATATTGATGCCATTGGAACACCGGGATCGACAGCACGTCCAGCGTATCGAACTCGAATTCTTTATCTTCGACGATGACTTTGCCGCGCCCGCCGACCACGAGATCGATCTCGTCATACAGGTGACGATGCGCGCCGGAGCGTTTTCCCGGAGGAATTTCCGCCATCACGGCGCCCAGCGCCTTGCTATGAAAACCGATACGCGGATCGACCACATAAGCGAGATGACCCATCGCCGTCGGCTCGAAGACCAGGTCCTTCTGCTTGACCAGTACCTTGCTTTTGCGCCGTAATTGCTCTTCATGCATGGCAAAGGCGACTTGTTCCGCATACATCTCGGCGACGCGATTTCCACCGACTTGGCCGTTACCGACCTGCCCACCGCCGCCGGGAATGAGAGTCTTTCTGGCGTTCTCTCCTTCTTGCGCGTAAATCCAGAATTCCGGGTAACGCTCGTCCTCATAGACGGCCTGGCCCAGTCCCAACGAAAGCGGCCCGGTGGTCGACGCGATGCGCAACACCGGCTCATCGCCATCGTTAATGTGCCGGTGCCAGGAAAACATCGGCACGCTCAGTAGATCCCCCGCCTGCCAATCGTAACGCACGCCGTCGATGATGCTGTGCCCTTTACCCTGAAGAAAATAAATGATCGCTTCCACGGTGTGCCGGTGACCCAGGGTCCGCCAGTCCTGGCCCTCTTCGGTATGAGGCGGGATGACGTCGTACCACAAGCGGTGCGTGTGGTTGTTTGAACCCAGCCGCGCATCGACGACGTAAATGTGTTTGTGTTCGCCTAATTTCTTCTGGATCTCCGGCCATTTGAACAGCACTTCCTGTTCCTTGCGACGCCCCTGCTCGTCCTTGGCGAAACGGACGCTGTGCATCGTCAACTCATTATGCACTTCTTTGATGGATTTTTGCTCCATGAACTCCTCCTCGATTGAAATTTCTAATTCTCTTTGACGATTTTTCAATTCCGCCCGTCGGAATGCGACTGTATTACAAGGCGGAAGTCTTGCCAATGATTCGATCGACCGCAATGGTAGAATCGGTCCGTTTGGCGAGGGGAATGACCTGCAGCCGAGAACGCTCTTCAGTCCGACAGTCGGGCCCGAGCAGCTTCAGAGATGGCGACCACGGCCGGATGCTTGAGCTTGCGGTCGAGCGAAATCGCATAAAACCTTTCACGAATGTTGCCCACTCGACCCAGCGCCTTGACATCATATTTACGCTCGACTTCGCCGCCGATCACCGACGGCGCGACGAAAAGCCCGAGACCTCGCTCGCCAAAGACCTCCAACAAAGCGCTGTCCTCGAACTCCGCGATGATCGCCGGTCTGATGTTTTCAGACTCGAACCATTGATCCAAGGATCGGCGCACCGTTGTATTCTGGGTTGGCAGTAAAAAAGGCGCGCCGTCGAGGGATCGCGGGAATCCGCGGCGATACGCATCGGCCAGTTTGCCGGCGCCGAATAACATCAAACCGCATTCGCCCAGTAAGTGGTTGAACGCTCTCACGTTCATGGCGGGTTCGATGGGCGCATCGGTCAGCACGACATCGAGGTCATGAACAGCTAGGGACGGCAACAGTTCATTGTTGCTGCCTTCCCGGCATATAATCCGGTAGGCGTCTTTCAACTCCAGGGCCGGTTCGATCAATTGATAAGCCACCAATTTTGGCAGCACGTCGGCGATACCCACCGTTAGCCGTGCGGCGCGTCCGTCGGTGTTGCCTTTGAGCGCGCCGGTCAATTCGCGGCCCAACGAAAAGATTTCCTCCGCGTAGCGAAACACCATCTTGCCCGTATCGGTCAAGGTCAGATTCCGTCCCGTCTTGCGGAACAGCTTTTCGCCCAAAGACAGCTCCAATGATTTGATCTGCGCGCTGACGGTGGCTTGAGTCAGCCGGAGTTCCTCGCCGGCGCGCGAAACACTGCCAAAACACGCGACATTCCAGAAATAGAACAAATGATGGTAATTCAGCCATTCCATAGCGACCGATAATAGTTCGATTTTTTCTATGGATCAATATGAAATTATGAATTTGTCGAATCATCGCGTCAGCTCTATGGTTTGACCCTTCAATCAACCCGCTAAAGGAGAGCAGCGCGCATATGGCAATGGTCCGTAACCTCTTTTCTTCGGACGATACCGGAGGGCTTTTCGAACCGGACGCCGTTCTCGCGTCGCAGTTCTACGCCAACTTTAAACGAAGTCCGTCCAAGGAGCCGGAGCTCATGCTGATGGCCGCGGTTCTGGAAGATGCTGTTTCCTGCTTGTCCATGAAAATGCGCCGCGCCACCGCTCGGCAGCGAAAGCAAATTGACGACGCCAGGCACTGGTTGGCGTCTGAAGATGAGAACGATTGGATTTTCTCCTTCAAGAATATCTGCGACGCAATGGGCATAAACCCGAACTACCTGCGCCGCGGCTTGATGCAATGGGCTGGGGTACCGGACGTAAATTCAGCGCGGGGATTCCGTTTGACGTCCGTTCGCTCTTCACGCCGGCACAAAAAACTGAGGCTGAGAACCGGTTCATGAGAACGGCCGGAATTTGTCTACGCGCGCTACGTAGCGGAGGAAAAGCGAGCCGTCGCCGGCATCAAGTTAAGCTAACCTTTCGAACATCGGTACGACACCGACCAAAAGCACAACGATCTAGCAACTGTTCGTTGAAGAAACGCCTTCGATCCGAGCGCCAGCCGATTCGGCAAACTCCCTGGCAAAAACTTTTTCGCCGGTATTTATCTTGACATCCGGCGAAGCGGAGCGATAGAAGAAGTCTGTCGCCGCTCTGACGAGCGGCAAAAGGAGGTCTCTATGCGGTTACCGGTTCGAAAGCTCCGCCCAATGGCATTC
>JBBDNJ010000293.1:0-11877 GCA_040877705.1 Binatia bacterium
TATGACTATGGGAATATTTTGGGTCGCGGTTTTGGCTGCTCGCACGGCAGAAGCGCCAGAGGCGGCGATGATGTCCACTTTAAGTTGAACCAGTTCAGCCGCGAGAACTGGAAGCCGCTCACGATTTCCTGCCGCCCATCGAGCCTCGAGGATAAGATTCCGGCCTGGGACGTAGCCGAGATCACGCAACGCCCGGGTAAACGCCGCAAAGGGAAATGAGGGCGGTACTGGTTCAGTAGGTGGTGAACCAAAGGCTAGAAATCCTATCCGGTGCATCTTAGTCGGCTGCTGCGCCTCGACGGGAGAGCTAAGCGCAAAGAGCAAAGCGCCTAAAGCAAATCCAATTACTTTTTTTCCCATTGGATACCCCGCTTATTTCTTGCTGCTAACTGCTTTCTGCTCACTGCTTACTATCACTTGATCACCTTTTTCGCTCGCACCAGGATCTCCGGCGGAATGATCAGTCCAAGCCGCTTTGCGGTCTGGAGATTGATTGCCAACTCGACATTATCGACTGTTTCGACTTTGAGATCCTTGGGATGGGTCCCGCTCAGAACTCGCTGGACGTACTTGGCGGAAAGCCGGCCGATCTCATGGTAGTTCTGGCCATAGCTGGCGAGTGCGCCGCTCGCAACCAGGCTCTGATCCTGGAACATTGTCGGCAATTTTTTGGCTTTCGCTATTTCGATTATCAACTGGGCCTGGCTGCCGACCATCGGATCCGGACTATATAAAAAGGCCTCCGCCTCGCCGGCCTTGACCTTTTGCGTCTCGGTTTTCAGCTCCTCGACAGAGCGGACATGCCGTTCGATAAGCTTAATGCCGAGCCTTTTCGCCTCATCGCGCGCCAAGGTCGCTCCCTCAGCGGCGACGCGATTGGTGGGATCATAAAAAGTGACGACGCGGCTGATTTTGGGCAGGATCTCTTTGAGTATTTCCAGCCGCTTTCCAGTGAGATCGCGAACCAGATAGTGAACGCCCGTAAGCCGGCCGCCGGGCCTGGCGAAGCTGTCCACCAGCCCGCCGGTAACTGGATCGCTGCCGATGCAAAAGACAATGGGTGTCTTGCTCGTTGCCGCCTTCGCTTTGGTAATCACTGGCGTCGTCAGCGCATAAATTAAGCTGACATTTTCCTTCTCCAATGCCGCGGCTTCTTTTTCAGCGGCTGACGCATCGCCCTTGACGTCTCGAATGTCCAAAATAAGTTGTTTACCTTCGTTCAATCCCAATTCCTTAAGGCCCTGGCGCAAGCCGTCGAGGGTCTCATACTGTGAACCGCCGGGATGAAGAACACCGATGCGGTACGATTTTGTCTGCTGCCCGATGGCTAGTCGAGGCGACAGGATAAACAGCAAGGTAATCGAAAGAAAAATTTTTCTCGTCATAAAATTTTGCGTAGCCTTCCGGCAGGACTGCATGGTGAGATCAGGCAGCCAAAGTTTTGGACCTCGATCGAAACAATACTCTGGTAAGCGGCCCATACCAGTTCGAATACGCTTCATAGCGCAAGTGCCGTACCATGCGCCAGGTTAATCGTTTAAACAAAACAACTTACTGAACTATCGAGAGAATTTGCTGAACACCTTAGCGATGTTGAGGTCCGGCGGCCAGCCCAGCGTAGTCGTTTTGCGATACCCTGTAGCAAATTTGCTTCGTGAGCAAAATCCGCTCGATGATCCGGCGCGCTTGTAGGTCGCCTGCCTTCTGCGTAGAGTTAATGCAGCTAAATTAATGGGGGTAAGTGGGTGAATCACCAATGGCTGGGAACGGCGTTCTTTTTCACACTTCTGTTGCTTATTCTTTATTTTGCTTTTCTTATCCTCAGCCCCTTTTTAAAAGCGATTACCTGGGCGGTGATACTGGCGATCCTGGTTTATCCGCTTTATGCCTGGCTGTTGAAACTGTTATCGGGGCGGGCAACCCCCGCGGCGCTCATCGTAATGGTTGGGATCACGCTGCTCGTAATCGTTCCGGGAATCGAACTCGCACGGTTCTTGACCGAAGAAGCGGTGGCGTTGGTGCAGACGGTGCGCTCGATGATGAGCGATGAGGGACTTGCCGAGTGGACGCAAAGGCCGTGGGTGCAGCAAATTTTAGGCTGGTGGAGTTTGCTTTCTTTTCAATTAATGGATTTTCAAATCAACTGGAAGGAAGCTCTGGTGCAAGGCGCGCAGGTTTCGTCGGGTTTTTTAGTGTCCCAGGTCAAAGGCGTAGCGCAAAACGTTTTGCTCGTCACGGTCAATTTTGTCATTGCCTTGGTAACACTGTTTTTCTTACTGCGCGATGGCGCGGATTTTTTTCGTCGGGTTCAGCGGCTGCTACCGATGGACCGAGAGCATCAGCAGCGATTGTTCAAAAACATCGTCGATGCCGTTCTCGCGGTCGTGCACGGCTCCTTGGTAGTCGCCTTGGTCCAGGGATTACTGGCCGGGTTAGCCTATTGGGCTTTGGGCGTTCCTTTTGCTGCGTTGTGGGGAGTGGTCACGGCGTTTACGGCCCTGTTGCCGGTCGGCGGATCGACGCTGGTTTCCGTCCCCGTCTCCATCTATCTTTTCCTTCAGGGCGAAGCGCTCCGTGGAGTTTTACTTCTGGGCTGGAGTCTGGGCATTGTCGGAACGGTGGACAATATTCTCAAACCGCTGCTCATCGGCAATCGCCTGGGTCTTCCGGTTTTATTTCTCTTTTTCGGTATACTCGGCGGCATTGCGCTCTTCGGAGCTCTGGGCATTGTTTTAGGCCCGGTTATTTTAGCCCTTTTGAGAGCTTTACTGGATCTTTATTTGGAAGAATACGCAAATGCTCAACCAGGACAACGATCATAAGCTTTTTGTGATTCGGCCGGGCATTCGCATACGTTGAAAAACAGCCGCATGCCGATTATCGTGGCCCCAGGAGCCGGAACGATTATGAAAGGAGCAAATATGGCGGACGAGATGCAAATCAAGCGCGAAATTGTCTTAGAAGCGGACGCTGAAACCTTGGAGCGGATGCGCAAGGAGGGGCATGCCCGGGGCTTCACCGTTTTCTGCGATGAAGGCGAACGTATCGGCGGCGACAATACGGCGCCGCCGCCGTTGGCTTATTTTGGGCTTGCAGTAGGGTTCTGACTGCTTACCCAAGTTTCCCGGTACGGGGAAATGCTAAAAACACACATCGAGAAAGCCAAGGTCTTCGTTATCGCGCGCTTCAAGAACGAAGGTTCGGTATTGCGGGAAACGGTTCAGGCCGAGGGTCTGGGCGTGGAGACTCGTTGCGAGATCACTTCCAGCGAGCCGGCGGAAAAAATCGCCAAGGTTGTCCGGAACGCTGAAGCGGGGTGCTATGTGATACAGACGATCCGCAATCCGACTCCGGTGAAAAGCGAGTACACACTCAACGGCGCGGCCTTCGATCCGGATTCTTATAAACAGAAATAGGCGGGTTTCGCCGAACAAATATTTAGCGGAGGTGATGTCATGGCGAAAGACGCAACTTCGCCAAGGATATCCTCTCTAAGTAGATCTTCTTTATCGAATTTAGTACGCTAAAGTATGAATGAGTGGACTATCGAAGTCGGCGAGGACAATTTTGAATCGGCGGTGGTGGAGCGCTCTCATCAAATTCCGGTGGTGGTAGATTTCTGGGCTCCTTGGTGTGGTCCATGTCGCGTCTTGGGTCCAGTGCTGGAGAAGCTGGCGGAAGAATACGCGGGCAAGATCGTGCTCGCCAAGGTCAATGTCGATGATAATCCGGCGCTTGCCGGCGCTTTCGGCATCCAGGGCATTCCGGCGGTCAAGCTGATCAAAGACGGCCAGATCGCCGGAGAATTTACCGGAGCCTTACCCGAGCCGGCAGTGCGCGAGATGCTCTCCCGATACCTTCCTTCCGAGTACGATACTCAGGCCCAGGAAGCGGCCACTCTCGAAGAGGAAGGGAAAGGCGCACAGGCCAAAGCGATCTACCAGTCCATACTTGACGCCGAACCGAATCACGCCAAAGCCCTGCTTGGCTTGGGCCGTTTGCTGATGAATGAGGGAGACCGGGACGGCGCGCTAAATTATCTGGAGAAAATTTCCCTCGCGGCCGATGAGCGAAAAGACGCGGATCGTCTCATTGCCCGGCTGCAACTGCGAGGCGACGACAATGCGGACGAAGCGACTTTAAGAGAGAAACTCGCTGCCGAGCCGGATAGCCCGGAGGCGCGCTTCAATCTCGCTCAGGCGCTTGCCGCTAATGAGAATTTCGAAGAAGCGCTTGCTCAGTTCCTGAACATCGTGAAAAGCGATCGCAATTTCCGCGACGACGGCGCGCGCAAGGCCATGGTGCAAATATTCGATGTATTACCGCCGGATGATCCCCTGACTGACCAGTACCGATCTGAGCTCGCCAAAGTTTTGTTCCGTTAGTATTCGGTTGCAGCAGTTCGTTTAACAAGCGTGTCACTTCTATAGCTGCTAAGCAAAAGCAGATCCTTCACTTTGTTCAGGATGACGGGTATGGCGGCTAAAGGCATAGTGCGCAATCCTGAGACACCCCACCAACGAGGTGATGACTCAGATGAATAGAACGCCATCGACGATAAACAGATTCGATCGTGAAGTTCAGCGCCAGGCTCGATCGCTCTACGCGCGCGCTGCCGAGCATAAGCCTTCCATCTATGAAGCCCACGATCTACTCGGGCGAATGATCGATTGGTCATTGGAAGATGAATCGCTGCGCACAGCTTTGTTTCGCTTCGTCGATGTCCTGCCGAGTCTCGAATCTTCGGCCGAAATTGGCCGTCATTTGGAAGAATATTTCGCCCGGGTTGACCATGCCCTAGGCGGATTGGTTTTTCTCGCCCAGGCGATCAATGCCGGCCGATGGGTGGCTCCGGTGGTGCGACGCAATGTCGTCAGCTTGTCACGGCGTTTCATAGCCGAAGAGAAAACGAGCTCTCTGGTTCCGATCTTATCCCGGCTCAGAGAAGAACCGGCGGCCTTTACGTTGGACGTTGTCGGCGAGGCGACGGTCAGCGATAGCGAAGCCGCTGCCATGCAGAACCGCTATTTGAATTTGCTACGCAGTCTTGCCGGGGCAGCCGAGTCATGGCCGGCGCGCGGGCAAATCGATGATTCCCCCGCAGGGCCGATACCCCGAGTCAACCTCTCGGTGAAGCTGTCCTCATTGTGCGCTCGCTTCGATCCCCTCGATCCCAACACTGAAGCGATGGTGCGGCAACGGCTTCGAGCGATTTTACGCGAAGCGGCGCGGCTCCATGCCGCCGTCACCGTCGACATGGAACAGTATGCGTTCAAGCCTCTGACCTTTGAAATATTTCGCTCGCTGTTGGACGAGGAAGAGTTTCAAGCGGCGCCCCATGCCGGCCTGGCGGTTCAGGCTTATTTGCGCGACACCGAGGCCGATTTAACGCAACTGATCCAATGGGCCAAACAGCGCAACCGCCGGATCGGCGTCCGTCTAGTCAAAGGAGCTTACTGGGACAGCGAGATTGCATGGGCGCAGCAGAAGAATTGGCCGGTTCCGGTATTCCTGGACAAAGCCCAGACCGATGCCAATTACGAACGGCTAAGCCGCTTGCTATTGGAGAACTACGATGTCGTCGACGCCGCCTTCGGCAGCCATAATTTACGCAGTCTCGCGCATGCCATTGTTACCGCTAAGCAACTCGGTGTGTCGTCTAATGGTTATGAAATTCAGATGCTTTACGGCATGGCCGAACCGATTCGCCGGGCAATCATTGAAAACGGCCAGCGGGTCCGCGTTTATCTTCCGGTGGGCGAACTGCTGCCGGGCATGTCCTACCTCATCCGGCGTCTGATGGAGAACACTTCGAACACCTCTTTTTTGCGGCAGACGTATGCGGAAAAGAGAGATGTGGAAACTCTGATCGTCTCGCCGGAGGCGACAGCGAAAAAAAACATCGGTCGTCCCGCGCCAACGGCTCATCCGGCTGAAAGTGCCACGACGTTTCGTAACGAGCCGGCCGTGGACTTTTCACGGCAGGAAAATCGCGCAAGGTTTAGCAAGGCATTGGATTTCACCCGCGCGCAGATCAACCGCCACACGAAAGCCATAGGCCCTGGTGCGTGGTTGGAATCTGTCGATCCGGCCAATCCGAAAGAAATAGTCGGCCGTGTTCGAGTCGCCAGTGTCGAAGACGCCGATCGGGCCATCGATGCGGCAACTCGCTTTTTTCCGGAGTGGCGCGCCACACCTGCCAAGAAGCGGGCGGAAGTTCTTTTCGCCGCGGCGGCAATCATGCGCCGAAAACGGTGGCAGCTCGCGGCGTTGGAAGTCTTTGAAGCCGGCAAGGGCTGGCGCGAAGCGGACGGGGATGTCATCGAGGCGATCGATTACCTGGAATATTATGCCCGCGAGATGCTACGGCTGGCCGATCCGCGCGTAACTCAAGATCTCGCCGGCGAAACGAATCTTTACTTGTACGAACCGCGAGGCGTCGCCGTCATCATTGCGCCATGGAATTTTCCGTTGGCCATTCTCACCGGCATGACGGCCGCGGCGCTGGTGACGGGCAACTGTGCGATCATGAAGCCGGCGGAACAATCGCCGATGATGGCTGCTCATTTGCTCGACATTTTGCGCCAGGCGGGAATTCCTAAATCCGCATGCCAGTTGCTTCAGGGCGGCGGGGAACTTGGTGCCCACTTGGTGCGTCATGCAAATATTCATCTGATTGCGTTTACCGGCTCGCGCGAAGTCGGGCTGGAAATACTCCGGCAAGCGCATACTCACAGGCCGGGTCAGGCGCATGTGAAGCGGGTGGTTTGCGAGATGGGCGGCAAAAACGCTCTCATTGTCGACAACGACGCCGATCTTGACGAAGCCGTCGTGCATATCATCGATTCCGCGTTTGGTTATCAGGGACAAAAGTGCTCGGCAGCTTCGCGCATCGTTCTTCTCGACAAGGTGCATGACCGTTTGTTGACGCGGCTGGTCGAAGCGGTCAGAAGTCTCAAGATCGGCCCGCCGATAGATCCGGGCAATTTTATCGGCCCGGTCATCACCGCCGAGGCCAGGGGGCGAATTGCCGGCTATATCGGCATCGGTAAGAACGAGGCCCGATGCGTGCTCGAAATGCCCGCGGCCCAAGACGGTTATTTCGTTGGGCCGGTTATCTTTAGCGAGGTCGACCCGCAAAGCCGGCTAGCTCAAGAAGAGATCTTCGGTCCGGTTCTGTCGATTATCAAAGCACGCGACTTCGATCAGGCACTCGACATCGCCAACTGTTCATCTTTTGCTTTGACCGGCGGTTTATTTTCCCGTTCGCCGGCGCACATCGAGCGGACGCGCAAAGAGTTCCGGGTCGGCAACCTGTACATCAATCGCGGCATTACCGGCGCGGTCGTCGAACGCCAGCCTTTCGGCGGACTTAAGCTGTCCGGTATCGGCTCAAAGGCAGGCGGCCCGGATTACTTGCTGCAGTTTCTCGAACCCAGGACCATCTCTGAAAATACTCTGCACCACGGCTTTATTCCGCCGGAAAAACCGGGAAAATAGCCGCTGCTTGGGGAGTGACGCTGGCATCGGGTTACTCAAATTCGCGCCGTTCAAAAATACCTCGGGTTCGCCGGTTTCTGATAGTATGAGCTGGAGGTAAAGAATCATGAGCAATCCAATCGTCGGTTTCATCGGTCTCGGCATCATGGGTAAACCCATGGCGCGAAATCTCATCAAGGCGGGCTATTCTCTCGTTCTTCATAATCGCAGCCGCGGTGCCGTCGATGAGCTCAGCAAAGAGGGAGCGCAAACCGCGGGCAGCTCGAAAGACGTCGCCGAGCGAAGTGAAATCATCATCACAATGCTTCCCGACTCACCCGACGTCGAGCTCGTTTATGCCGGCGAACAAGGGATTTTCTCGGGTGTGAAATCGGGAAGCCTGCTCATCGATATGTCCAGCATCTCTCCGATCGTCGCGCGCAAGCTTGCCGCCGACGCTGATAAGCGCGGCTGCGACATGCTCGATGCGCCGGTGAGTGGCGGCGAAGCCGGCGCGATCGGCGCAACATTGTCGATCATGATTGGCGGCAAGACAGCCTCTGTCGAGCGAGCCATGCCGATCCTCCAGGCATTGGGCAAAAATATCGTTCATGCCGGCGAAGCCGGCGCCGGGCAGGTGACGAAAGCCGCCAATCAAATGGTCGTCGGAACGACGATCGCCATTGTCAGCGAAGCGCTCGTGCTGGCGGCAAAAGCCGGCGTCGATCCGGCCAAGGTGAAACAAGCGTTGCTCGGCGGCTTTGCCCAGTCGAAAGTTCTCGAGGCCCACGGGCAAAAAATGCTCGATCGCAATTTCACACCCGGCTTCCGCATCCGCCTGCACGAAAAGGACATGAAGATCGCCCTGGCCGCGGGATTTGAATACGGCGTGCCGCTCATGGTCACCGGCCAGGTAGCGCAAATGATGAGCGCCATGAAATCCATGGGCCACGGCGACCTGGACCACTCGGGCTTGGTAAAGCTTGTCGAGGAGCTGGCGAATACTGAGCTGGCGCACAACAAATAAGGATGTCTTCTTTTTCTGAAACGTTTCGCCGTCTTATTACCGCTCACGGGCAGAGCCGCTCGGCAAAGAGCGTCGAGGTTTTCGGCTGGCTGATACTGCTCGAAGGCACATTAGTCCTGCTTTCGCCACATTTCGTTGCGCGTCTGCTATCTCTGCCGCCGCTCATTGCACAGGCGGCAAATTATTTTCGACTGGTCGGCCTCTTGGTCTGCGGGGTTGGTATGCTTTACATCGTGAGCGGTCGTTTGAATGCCGTAGGTTTTGTATTCGCATCGTTGCTGGATCGACCGCTTGTGCCGTTAGCGATGGCGATACTGTGGTATCTGGGAATTGTTCCCGGACCTTTGGCGCTCATTTTCTCTCTTCAGGATTTTGGCAGTTTCCTATGGACTCTCAAGGCGTGGCGCGCCGAGCCATCGGCTAGACAGTGAAAATCTCTTCGCTGGCCGGGCGCTGCGGGCAGTTTCGCTGTAGCCGCGGGCTTAAACAGAAGAGGAGCTATCATGAGTAACCCAGCAGTCGGTCTCATAGGCCCCGGCATCATAGGAAACTCCATGGCGTGAAATCTCCTAAAGGGCAGGCTATTCACCCTGATTCTGGCTGCAATCATTTCTGCAGAACATAATGAAGATAGATCATCGTGCCACTCTGAAAGCCCGAATAGATCGTCGATCCTTTCACGCCCGCGAATTCTTGAAAGGGTTTCAATAGCCAATTTTGAAAGAAAGCTCGAATAAGTAGAAGTTTTCTTTGATTATCCAAATCCAATGACCTGACAACGTTCGGTGTAATATCTTCTCGTTTGAGAATCTTCATACCGGACTTCTCTATTTGACGATGTAGTACTGCAACATCATTTTTGTTACGAAAATCAGCGTAGAGAAAATATCCATCGTGATGAAGCACTCTTTTCGCGTGTGCAAGAAAAGTTTCCATTGAGCCATAACAATGCGACGATTCGATGTTGATTACAACGTCAAAACGTTCAGCATTGAAAGGTAATGATTCAGCATCCCCCTTGATGAACGAGAGTCCGTCCGCGTCATGAGTATGCTTACAGAATTGAATGGCTTTGTCTGAAAAATCGACTCCGGTCAACCCTTTGGGTTTCAAATATCGCTTGATATAAGATGCGCCTCCTCCGCGCCCGCTACCGATTTCCAACACATCTCGGTCCGTTAAATCTACAGCACTTACGACATGGTGATATAACTGGATGGAATAACGGTCAGGCTCATCTGCTTCATTCAATTTTACCGTCTCAGAGTGATCGTCTAAGGGCGCGTAACCGTAATTCATGAATGACCAGTCTTTTGTCTGATGCTGACCGGCTAAAAATTGATACCATTGCCTCCAGAGCAACTTCTTTACATAGGGAGAGATGCCGCTCAGGGCAAGAAATACTTTTATGAGCATAAGCTTTCGTTAGTTATATAGATCAGTATCAGTGTCGATGCTTTGCAAGTCATTCAGTGACACGCGGCCCGATTGGGTCATCTGTTAGTAAAATTTGGCTGAGGAGCCGCAAGGGGGTCTCGTGCTAATAGAACCATAAACGCGAAATTGAATTGAATTCTCCTTCAAAATATTCTTCCGCGAAATCGAACTGACGCCTTGATCAGTTCAATCCTGCGCTATGTGGTGGGCTTCGCAGTCTTAATGTACCTGCGCCGGTCCTATGCGGTTATGGCGCGCCTTCGCGGCGTTTGCCTCCATAAGATTTGGCGATTCAGGCGATTGCGTAATTTACCCATTCGGTTGGAAAACACCGGACTTGATATATCGCCAAAGCTAGGCGACTGTATGGGTTCACTTCTGGGAATGGAGGAGCAAGATATGCTTTTGATCAGTGATCCCGAAGTTCGGCAGGTTCTTTCCATGCGCGATTGCGTCGAGGTCGTGGAACGTGCCTTTGCTGAAGAGACAAGAGGAACAGCGGTGAACGCGCCGCGAACACGCTACAAGGTCCAGCTGGACCTCGACAGCCGGATTACATGGCGCCTATTATTCCCGGCGAAAACCTTTCACCTGAGGCGTCGATCCGTGTGAGACTCACTCCGGCTCAGCTCTCGCTTGCTCATCAACTGATCATTTCACCGGCGCTTTGTGACCGCGCGAGGCAGATTCATGGTGCATCAAATAGACTACGCGCCGTATCCATTCAACTACACCACGGAGCCATCTGCCCGTCCGAGGCTTTTTATGCCGCGGGAATTATTTTGTGAATTCAACTTTTTGGTTTAACCTCGGTAAAGATTGATGATGGCACCGTTCATGCTCTTATCGCCGACGTGGCGCGCAGCCTACGAAGTTCGAACTGGTGATCAATTTAAAAACAGCGAAGCCAATCGGCCTGCACGATCCCCGATGTGCTCGCGCGGGCCGGATAAGGTGATTCGGTGAAAAAGTGAGGACTCGGCCACACTCTTTTTGCATTTCCGTGGCCCTATTCGCGACACTGGTCGGGGGGACACAGCTATTCGTGCTCCTCTGCCGGACGTCCGTTGCGTCGGCGCAAGCTCCAAAATTTTCAATGATTGGGATTTTAACGGATGCCATGGTTCCTTGGCACTCCAGCACCGAAGGCTTCCGAGACGGTCTCAAGGAGTTTGGCTACGTCGAGGGAAAGAATCTGTTTTTCGAAGTGCGATCGACACGGGGCGACCCCAGTCGGCTGCCCAAGCTGGCCGCAGAGCTGATGGAATTGAAACTAAATCTCCTGTTTTGTGTTTCTAATGCTTGCGGAAAGCAGCCTAAGCAGGTGCCTATCGTCTTCACGCAAGTAAGCGATCCGGTGAGCCTCGGTCTGGTGGAGAGCATCGCTCGACCGGGTGGAAACATCACGGGGATCGCGAACCTTCGCGCCGAGCTGTCCGCAAAGCGCCTGGAGTTGTTTAAAGAAATCGTTCCGTCCCTGCGTCGGGTACTACTAACCTACGACCCCCGGAAGACGGAGGAACGTGAGGCACTGACATCGGCGAAGAGCGAAGCCAGCCGTCTTAAGCTGATCCTCATCGAGAACTCCATTACGAACCCGTTGGAGATCGAGCCTGCGCTGGCCAAGCTTAAGGGCGGCCGGGACGGGATACTCATCGTTCAGTCCGGGACGAATCTCAATATCCCTGGGCGAAGCCTCCAGGTGGCCACTTCGAACAAGATCCCGACCATGTACCAAGCGTCCTTCTGGTCGCAAGTCGGTGGGCTGGCTTCCTACGGTCCTGACCAGTATGCCCAGGGGCGCCAGGCGGCGCGCTTGGCCCACAAGATCCTGACGGGGACGCATCCTCGGGAGCTGCCTGTGGAACTCCCCCACAGGATCGAGTTCGTCATCAACCTAAAGACCGCGAAGGCGCTCGGGCTCCAGGTGCCGG
>JBBDNJ010000294.1:0-11862 GCA_040877705.1 Binatia bacterium
CCCATGACGGTCCGTCGTGCGAGCCTGCCCTCGGGCGCGTTCCGAGGGATGGATACCGGTAACGAAGTATCGTATGACAAGCCAGAAAAAATGCATGGACTGCGAAATGACAGGATCGAATTAACAGCTCAGTTCATTGGTTTAAATTTCTATGGGGAAAATTAGCAATTTGCGTTGTCCGAAGTGCGGGCATGAGCCGGCCTCTAAGACCGAGTTCCAATGCCCGCGGTGCCGGTCCATTCTCGAAGCTAATGTCGCAATCGGTCATCTGTCTCGCGCCGATTTTCAGGCGATGCGCCAAAGCCGCGACCATACGATCTGGCGCTGGTTCGATTTTTTTCCGGTCGAAGACCGTTCTTGTATCGTCACGTTAGGCGAAGGTTGCACGCCGCTGATTCATGCGCGCCGTCTCGGCGACAGCATCGGCATTGCCAACCTCTACTTAAAAAACGACACCGTCCTTCCGACCGGATCGCTGAAAGACCGCAGTAACAGCGTCGGAATTTCAAAAGCGAAGGAACTGGGTTTTACCACCGCGACAGTCATGTCGACGGGTAACGCGGCTGCTTCCGTGGCCGCCTACTCGGCGGCGGCAGGATTGAAAAGTGTCGTCATGGTGCCTGCCGGCACTGCGCCATCGAAGATCATTCAAGCGCGCGCTTACGGCGCATCGGTGGTGGTCATCGACGGCAACTTCGATTATGAAGTAGCCAAGCTTTACAAAGCGGCGATTCAAGAGTTCGGCTGGTACGACTGCCTGTCATCAAATCCGTACCGGGACGAAGGAAAAAAATCCTACGCTTATGAGCTCGTCGATCAACTCGACGAGCAGGTTCCCGACTGGCTGATTCATCCGACGGCCGGCGGTACCGGGATCTATGCCGCTTGGAAGGGATTTAAAGAATTACTTTCGCTGGGCTGGATCGATCGCGCTCCGAAGCTTGTGGCATCGCAAAGCGCGGCAGCGGCGCCGATCGTCGCCGCGTTCGAGAAAGGACTGGCCGATATCGTTCCAGTCATTGCCCGAGAAACGGTGGCCGAAAGCATTCAGGTCGGCAATCCGGTTTCGCTCGGTTGGCGGGCGCTGGCGGCGTTGCGCGAGTCCCAGGGGAGCGCGGTTGCGGTGAGCGACGAAGAGATTCTCGAAGCGCAGTTTTTAATCGGCTCGCGCGCGGGAATTTTTGCCGAGCCGGCGGCGGCGACTGCCGTGGCCGCGGCTATCAAGCTGCGAAATTCAGGCGTGATTGGTCCCGACGAAGTGGTGGTTTGCAATCTCACCGGGCACGGCTTGAAGCAGCCCGAAGCAATTCAACTCTCAAAGCTAGAACTTGCGCCAATTGCGCCGACTTTGGATGCATTGAAAGAGCGGGTCAAGAGCATCGCGGAATCATTCACGGCATGAAAACATGTTTGATGACCCTACCGAGCCTGCGAATGATCTCGCGTTTCGCCATCCCAATAAACCACCATCGGTCTGTTGCCTGACGCTCAAACACGCTACATGGGCCGCGAAAAACGCCCTGTTTGACTTCACAACTCAAGTAGCTACCATAGCTACATTGGAGGATCGTCTTATGAGTACGGTGGGCGTGAAGGAGCTTAAAAATCGTCTTACCCAATACCTCCGGCGAACTAAGCAAGGAGAAGAGGTGATTGTCACGGAACGAGGCAATCCGATTGCGCTGATTCAACCGATCAGGAGCGCGGATAAAGCTGTCAGCTTGGAGGCGAAGCTTGCTAGACTTGCAGCGCAGGGTCTTGTCGCGTTGCCGACCCAGAAACCCCTGAAGCGAGTCCGTTTAGTAAGGGTCTCGGGTAAACCGATCTCGAAGGCCATTGTGGAAGATCGCCGGTGATCTACCTAGATACGAGCGCGCTCATTAAGCGTTTCGTCAACGAAAAGGGATCAGCTCTCGCCGAATCCCTCGTGCAAGGGAAAGGAGCTATCGCGACCGCGAAAATTGCTTATGCCGAAATCTTTGCATGCCTTACTCGCAAACTCCGCGAGGGCAACGTGTCCAAAACACAGTATGCCCTCGCCTGCCGCCAATTTGAGCGCGATTGGCACGCATATCTTCGAGTTGAATTGGGGGACGACATCTTACTTTTGGCCCGCGACTTGATCCAACGCCATCCATTAAGAGGGTACGATGCCGTTCATCTAGCATCGGCGCTCAGGCTCAAGATCGCTCTTGGTGAGGAGATCACATTCGCTGCCGCCGACGAGCGATTGCTTAAGGCGGCGGAGGCTGAGAAACTTCAGTTTCTCAACGTCGAAACAGCCCGTGTTTCTTAACGATTGACGCTGGACGCGCGGCGCGAGCGAATCAAATCCTCCAAAGTACAAGTATCATTGCAGCCGCGTATTGTTGTTAGTCGGCGACTCATGAAGCGCTTGGCACAGGGTAGGCATTTCGCGTAAGATTCGCCAAATAACATGGATCCTTCAGGATTTTGTTGGACCTAACTCCTTACCATGCGAAGTACTTTGCCCACGAGCTGACGAAGCGGTGCCCTTCGGACAGTATCGAAAAGCTTGCGGAGGCGCTCGTGGACGCTCAGGTCGATCTCAATCCTCACCAAGTGGAGGCAGCTTTATTCGCATTCCGGTCTCCACTTTCAAAGGGTGCTGTACTTGCGGACGAGGTAGGTCTAGGGAAGACGATTGAAGCCGGTATTCTTTTGGCCCAGAAGTGGGCGGAGAGAAAGCATCGTCTGCTTGTGATTGTACCGTCGAATTTACGTAAGCAGTGGAGCCAAGAGCTTTCAGATAAATTCTTTCTGCCGTCGGCGATTTTAGAAAACCGAACTTTTAACGAGGAGATCAAACGGGGGAATCTAAACCCATTTCAGCAACAGGCCGTCATCATCTGCTCTTACCAGTTCGCGCGTACGAAGGAGCCGTATGTTCAGCAGACCAAGTGGGACCTCGTCGTTATCGACGAAGCGCACCGACTAAGGAACGTCTACAAGAACACCAGTAAGATCGCGAGCTCGATTAAACAAGCGGTGGCGCCGTTTCAGAAAGTCCTGCTAACCGCCACTCCACTGCAAAATTCATTACTGGAGCTGTACGGGCTGATCAGCATCATCGACGAATACACTTTCGGCGACCTCAAGAGTTTCCGTAGCCAATTCTCTCGACTCGGGGAAAATTCTGAGTTTAGCGACCTGAAACAGCGCCTGGCCCCAATTTGCAAGCGCACGCTGCGCAAGCAAGTGCTCGAATACATCAACTACACGAACCGACACGCGCTCGTGCAAGAGTTCGTACCCACGGATGAAGAGCAACGGCTTTACGACCTGGTTTCTGAGTACTTGCAACGGCCGAATCTGTACGCTTTGCCCGCCAGTCAGCGCCAGTTGATGACGCTTATATTGCGAAAGCTCTTGGCGTCCTCAACTCATGCCATTTCGGACACACTCAAGGGGTTGGCGGATAAGCTGGAGGTCGCCGCTCAGGTCAGCGAAGCGGTACAGACGACCCCAGAAAATCTCGAAGAGAATTACGAGGATTACGACGAGCTCGAAGACGAATGGGAAGAGGACGATGAGGATACAGGTCCTGCGCGCGAAGAAAAGAAACTGACTCCGGAGCAGTTAGCGGAACTGCGTCAGGAGCAGGCGACGCTTCGAGAGTTCCACGCGCTGGCTCGATCTATCGTGAAGAACTCCAAAGGAGAAGTGCTACTCACCGCTCTCAGACGCGGCTTTGCGGCTGCGGCGAAAGCCCAGAAGGATCAGGGCGCCGCCACGCTTCAGCAAAAGGCGCTCATATTCACCGAGTCCCGGCGCACCCAAGAGTATCTTTATCGTATCCTCGAAGAGACCGAGTTCGGCGGTAAAATCGTTTTGTTCAACGGCACGAACACCGACCAGAAGTCCCGAGAGATTTACGACCGATGGGTGAAACAACACGCGGGTACCGATCGTGTTACCGGCTCTCCGAGCGCCGATAAGCGAGCAGCGCTGGTCGAGTATTTCCGCGATCAAGCGTCCATCATGATCGCAACGGAAGCGGCAGCGGAAGGTATCAATCTCCAGTTTTGCAATCTAGTAGTAAATTATGATCTGCCCTGGAACCCGCAGCGGATCGAACAGCGCATCGGCCGATGCCATCGGTATGGCCAGAAGTTCGATGTCGTCGTGGTGAATTTCCTCAACAAGAAGAACGCCGCGGATCTACGGGTGTACCAGCTACTGGACCAAAAGTTTCGTCTCTTCAACGGCGTCTTCGGTGCCAGCGACGAAGTGTTGGGAACGATCGAGTCTGGTGTGGATTTTGAGAAGAGGATTGTCGGTATCTACCAGAAGTGCCGGACACCGGAACAGATCGAGTTTGAGTTCGACCAGCTCCAAGACGAACTGGAAGGCGAGATCGACGACAAACGCCGCGACGCGCGGGAGAAGCTGCTCAACAACTTTGACCAAGAGGTCGTCGAAAAGGTTCGTATCAGCAGCGAGGACTATCTCGGAAGGTTCGAGAACTGGCTGTGGCAACTGACGCGGTTTTATCTGGCTCCCTATGCGCGCTTTGAAGCTACCGAGCATTCTTTCATTCTCGAACGAAACCCGTTCGAGGGAGAGCGTATTCATCCAGGACCCTACCGAGTAGGCAAACGCGTCGAGGATGCGAATACCTATCGTATCGGCCATCCCCTGGCACAGCGTATAATCGATAAGTGCAAAGCGGTTGCCACCGATCCCGGTGAAATAGTGTTTCGCTACAAGGATTCAGGAAAAAAGATTGCGGTCGTTGAATCTTTGGTTGGCCAAAGCGGCTGGCTCCTGTGTAGCCGTTTAACGATTAGCGCCTTTGAAACGGAAGATCATCTGCTGTTTGCAGGACTGACGGACGCTGGCGCTCCGATTGATTCCACGCAAGCCTGCCGTCTGTTCGATCTGCCAGGTGAAGTGGTCGGAAACGCCAGCGCGCCGAATGGCGTTGACGGCAAACTCGCCGAACAGATAAATACTCAGCAACAAGTTATCTCGGAAACCCTTTCTCGGAAGAATGGAACTTGGTTCGATGTCGAGATGGACAAGCTTGACCGCTGGGCCGAGGATCGGCGAAGGTCCTTGAAGGCGGAGCTGGATGACCTAGACGTGAAAATCCGTGACACGAGGAAAGAAGCCCGTCTGGCGCCCAATCTGCCGACCAAGCTCGACCTCCAACGCCAATTGCGCCACCTAGAGGCGAAGCGCAACGAAGCGTGGAAAGAATTTGATGAAGCCTCGGGTAACGTCGAACGGCAGAAAGACGGGCTTCTGGACGAGATTAGCCAACGGCTTGAGCAGCGGATCGAAGAGGAAACGCTTTTCACTTTACGGTGGAGACTGGTGTAACAAGAGATAAACCAAACGAAAGGATTCTCTACACGCTGCGTAGAGAATCCTTTTAGGTTCCAGTACTGTCAGTACTTTCGTGTGGTTCGTGCTTTTCGTGGTTGGCTTGAATCTTCATGAGTAAAGGGCCTGAATCACCGGACATTCGATCGACGAAAATGATATGAACCACGAAACACACGAAAGGCACGAAAATATTTTATTCAAAGACGAAAGCTACGCGATCCAGGGGGCGGTTTTTGAAGTCTATCGCGAAATGGGCAGCGGTTTTCTGGAGACGGTCTACCAGGAGTGTCTGGCGATAGAATTTCGTCGGCTGGAAATCCCGTTTGAAGCGCAGAAAGATCTGTCGCTCGTCTATAAAGGCGAGAGGTTGCAGCAAATCTATCGCCCCGATTTTGCATGTTTTGGCAAGATCGTTGTCGAGATCAAGGCGGCAAAGGAACTTGCACCGGAACACAGGGCGCAAGTATTGAACTACCTGAAGGCGACGGGATTGCGATTGGGACTACTGGTCAACTTCGGGCACTATCCGAAGGCACAGATAGAGAGGTTGGTTTTATGAACCAGGAAAGAAAGATTACAACCACAAAATACACAAAAGTCACGAAAATCGGGAAACACTTTTGTGTGGTTCGTGCTTTTCGTGGTTAAAAAGGAATCCCAAGGCACAGATGGAGAGATTGGTTTTATGAACCAGGAAAGAAAGATTCAACCACGAAATACACGAAAGTCACGAGAATCGGGAAACACTTTTGTGTGGTTCGTGCCTTTCGTGGTTAAAAAGGCATCCTCTATGGAGAGGACGAGAATCGTATCGTAAAGATCAAGAAGTATTTGGAGGATTACGAAGACTCGCTTCGGAGCGTCATCACACTGGATGGCCGGCTCGGCTCTTATGAGCTTAAACGTCTGTTTTCGAGTAACGACGCAGTTTTCACCAATCCCAAACCGTCGGAACTGTTAGAGGCCCTGATCTCCTTCTCCACCGACCCGGACGCAATCATTCTTGACTTGTTTGCAGGCAGTGGAAGTACGGGCCATGCGGTACTAGAACTTAACCGAAAGAGCGGGGCCAACCGTGTTTTTACTAATACAATTGCCAGAGCCATGTGATAAGGAAAGTGGTGCTTACAAAGCGGGACTACAAACCATCGCTGAAATTACAAAAGAACGCGTCCGGCGGGTCATCAAGAAACTTGATAACGAGAAAAACGATAGCAATTCGGGTTTGTTTGGCGCCGATCTCTCTAATAAGGACTATGGCTTTCGTGTGTTCAAATTAGCTGAATCCAACTTCAACAGCTGGAACGCTAATGTTCCGCAGGCCGACGCGATAGCATTAGAAAAGCAATTGGAGATGCACGTGGATCACATTCGCGACGGGCGGATGGACGATGATCTGCTTTATGAGCTTCTGCTCAAGAGCGGCTATCCACTCACGATTACGGTCGAAAAGGTAAACGCGGCTGGGAAAACGTTCTACAGCGTTGCTAATGGCTTGTTACTCGTTTGTCTAGAAAAAGAGTTAACCCACGAACTCATTAAAGCAATGGCTGACCGGAAACCGGAACGAGTTGTTTGTCTCGACGAGGGGTTCGCTGGCAACGATCAGCTCAAAACCAACGCGGTTCAGACCATGAAGGCAAAGAGCGTGACGAGCTTCAAGACGGTGTAACGGTAACCCATGAAGCTCCAGTTCGACGCCAATCAGCAATTCCAACTCGATGCCGTCGCGGCCGTTACTGACCTCTTCGATGGGCAGCCTCAATCGCCTCAAGAAGGAAGCTTTTCTCGACGAGAACTTTAAGGCTCTCTGGGAGCGCATCAAACCCAAGACGACGTACTGTGTGGAGTTCGAGACGGAGAAGCTTGTTCGCCAAGCAGTCGATGCTGTGAAACGGATGGAGAAGATCGAAATACCGAAGATCCAACTGCTTACCGGGCAGGTCGATGTGACGAAAGGCGGTGTTACAGGCCGAGCGGTTAGCGCCGCGGAAGAATCGGCGGGTTTCGGGAGCCGGCCGTTGCCCGACATTCTGGCGTATTTGCAAAACGAAACCGAGCTACTCGCTCTACGCTGGTTCGCATTCTCAAGGAATCGGGTAGGCTAGGTGACTTCTTCAACAACCCCCAACGGTTCATGGATGCAGTCGCAGCGATATTGAAGTATGAGCTCCATCGCCTAATCGTGGACGGCATCAAATACGAACGCTTGCCGGCAGGTGGACCAGAAGCAGAATGGGAGCAAGGTCTTTTCAAGAACGAAGAGCTGATCAATTATCTAAATGCTCTTCCGGTGAAACACTCAATATACGAGTGCGTTGTGTACGAATCTAACGTGGAACGTGAATTTGCGCAGAAGCTGGATGAGCGGGAAGATATAAAACTATTCGTGAAACTTCCGGCCTGGTTTGAAGTGGATACGCCAGTCGGCAAATACAATCCTGACTGGGCGATTCTCAAACACTACGATGAAACCGTTTACTTGGTGCGCGAAACCAAGGGAACAAAGGACTTCCTCAAGCTCAGAACGAGCGAAGCGGACAAAGTGCGCTGTGGTCAGAAACACTTTGAGACACTCGGTGTGCCGTTTGCCGTGGCGGTGACGGCCGACGAGGTGTAATCGACCCCCGACGGCGTAAAAGGGATCAAGCAACTTTCTTGAGCCTGATTATTTGGTTGCACGGCGCACACTATCCAAAAACTTGGGAAATTACCTCCGCCATCAAACTTTAACCCCGTGCTCGCGATACCACTTCTCGGCGCCTGGATGAAGCGGGATATCGCGCGGGGTTGCGTCGGTGTTTTCGCCTAGCTGGCCGACGCCGGTGTAAGAATCCTCCCAAAACATTTGGTCTTTGCGCGCATTGATGGCGGCGCAGATCTTATAGGCGTCGCCGTCGGGCAACGTGGCGCGGGTATAGATCGGCCAGCCGCTGTAGTCGATACACGTGTGGTTGTCGTCCAGACCCTTGAAACGCCCGGTTTTGATCGTGTATTTGCGCCAGCCGAGGCCATCGACCAAATACTTGAAAGCATAGTCTTCCAGAGTGATTGGCTTCATTCCTGAGGCGAGCGCTGCCTCGAACCAAAGCGGCAAGCCCTCGTCGAACACGGCGTCAATGGTTTCTTCACGGATCGCTTTCATGCGCCGCTCATCGCCTGGGCCGCCGTTGAGTTGCAGGCTGCCGCCCCAGCACTCGATATCCTTTAATGTCATGCCGTACGCTGCCAGGGTTTGGTCCACGAGCACGCGTGTGGAGTGCGTCGCATCCTCACGGATGGAAAGCCGCAGCGGGTATTTCTTCGCTTTGATCTCGGCGAGCGACTTGAGCCGGTGCGTGGATGGATCATGTAAACAAAATGATCGAGCGACGGGTAGACGGCGATGATGCGCACGGGTAGCGGTTGGGAAAATAGCCCGGTGCCGCGATAGGCTTGGGTGAGCAGTCCGGAAGGATTGATCATAGCCGCTTCCAATTCATTTCTGCATACCGCATGCGCCAGTATCGGCGAGCCCGTCGACATGCGCAGCCAGGGGCGAAAGTTTTCGTTCGATCCGCTGCCGACGGAAATGCACATATCGCGGGGTCCGTAGTAGGGCGTGTTCGGATCGCCGGCGATGTGCAGGCCGATTTCCCAAAGCATCTTGGCTCGCTGAAAATTTGCGCCGCGGGGAAGGGGTTCCATGATTAGCCTCCAGAAGAGCAATTGTTCGGCGCTACCTTATTGATTTCGGCGGGTCGGTGTCAACAGCGTCGTTTTTGGCGTACTTTGCGTTTTTTGCGGTCCAATGATTTTATAGATTACGCGGTAATTATTCATGGCTTCCGATTTACAATCGCTCTTCGCCAACCTGGCGGAAAAGGAAAGATTCAAGGGTCACCATTCACCTGAGGGGCGGGCGATTCGGACATTGAGCCGGGCTTTGAATGGTTTATGACTTAACCATCTCCGACGCAACATGGATTCGCGCATCAACTGGCTACTTCTGATCAACGCGGCGCTCGGCAACTTTATGGCCGGCACGGCAAATCGGATCTTCACCGTGTCGCTACCCACCGTAGCGAACAGTCTCGAAACCAGCATCGTCGCCATCTCCTGGGCGGTCATCGCTTATCAGATTTCGCAGATCAGTTTATCCCTGGTCTTCGGTCGGGTCGGCGACATCTACGGCCGGCACACGCTTTTTGGCCTTGGCTTGGTGGTTTCCTCGGTAGCCGCTCTGCTGTGCGGTCTGTCGCAGAATGTCACTCAACTGATTATTTTTCGGCTCTTTCAGGGCGTCGGCGCTTCCATGACTCAGTCACAGGGGCGCGCCTTGGCGATGGAATCCATGCCGAAGGAGTCGTCCGGCAGAGCGCAAGGATATATGACCACTGCGTTTCACTCCGGCGTGCTGATCGGCCCGAGCGTTGGCGGCATCATCATCGACACTATCCATTGGCGCGCGGTTTTTTTCTTTCTGATTCCCATTGGTGTATGCGGTATCCTGCTCACTTTATTCAATCGCATGAAAGGAAACACGGCGGTGCGTTCGATTCCTCCAGGACCGCAACCGGCCATCGACTATTTCGGCGCGATTTTGTTGGTGGCGGCGACCGTGGCGCTGATCGCAAGCATCGACCACCGAATCATGGAAGCTGCCGGACCTGTCATGCGCGTTGTCTTTGTCGCCGGCTTGGCGTTGTGGGGATTGGCGACGGCGCTGTTCTTTACGGCCAACCACACCGCCATGATTACGTCAGTACCCACGCAACACCGCGGCGTGGCCACCGGCGCTATTTATGTCATGTTCGGCCTCGGCACTACTTTTGGCGTGTCGTTGGGAACGCTGCTGCTCACGGCTGCGTTTCGCTACTATAGCGACGACCCGACTGCGACGCCGACGCCGGCAAATGCAGCTGTTTTTGTGCAGGCGATGAATTTTAGTTTTTTCACCGGCGGTATCATGGCGTTAGTAGCGATACTTTGCTCGGCCATGCGAGGGAAGGGCGCGGCGGCGAACCACTAGCAGGCGGGTGAAAGAAACCTCAATCGTCACCCCGGTGAAAACCGGATCCATCCTAACGGTTAAGTTTCTGTCACACGGCGCCGCAGCTTCGCGTTTCGGCCAAATGGACTTTCAGTGTAGCGCGGATTATGTCTGACCTTTGAAAGGGAAATTCCTAAGCAATGATATCTCTAACGGCAGCATTGAAAAATTACGGCGTGGTCGCGCTCGCTTTTATTCACATCGGCGTCGGCCGGGGTTTACACGGGACGTTTGGGGTTTTTTTCGTTGCGCTGCTCGACGCATTCGGTTGGAGCCGGGCGGTGACGGCGGGTGCGTTGTCGCTTTCGATTATCGTCGAAGGGATCTTTCATCCGGTGGTGGGGACGTTGACCGACAAACTCGGCGGCCGCAAAACGCTTGTGCTCGGTGGTATGGTGCTTGCCGTCGGCTTGGCCTGCAGCGCTACCATCTCCTCGGTGTGGCAGCTTTACTTCTGGGTAGGCATTGTCTCTGCCGCGGGCATCAGTCTTATCGGCATGGTGCCCCACGTCGCTATTATCTCGCGGCACTATGCCAGCCGGAAGGCCACAGCATTGGGAATTGCTTGGGCGGGCGGCGGCGTCGGTATTTTTTTATTGGTCCCGGCGACCGCGGCCATGGTCAGCAATTGGGGTTGGCCCTCTGCTTATGTTGGACTCGCAATTCTCGTGGTGATCCTCGTCATACCGGCGGTATTTTTTTTCATCCCGGCAAACTACGGTCGAGTCAAAACGGAGACGAGCGAGGCTCACGAATCAAAACATGGAAAGCATGAGGCACAAGATGGAGATTGGACGGTCCAGCGGGCGCTCACCAACTCGTCGTTCTGGCTGCTCTTTACCGCACGGGTTCTCGCCAGCTTGGGAAATCAGATCATCGTGACTCATCAGGTCGCTCATGCCGTCGACGTCGGCTATCCGAAGATTTTTGCCGCGTCGATTTTTGGCGTTATGGGAGTTGTCAGCATTTTGGGCCGGGTCGGGTTCGGCTATCTCTCCGACGTCATGCGGCGGGAAGTCGTCTATACCTGGGTGCAGGTGGTTTCCGCCGTCGGCACCCTCGCGTTGATGGCGACAACGGACAATTCGTTACCGATCTTGCTTTATATCTATGCAGTGTTTTACGGGCTCGGCCAGGGATCGCGAGCATTGGTGCTGTCGGCGATCTCCATCGATGTTTTCAAAGGTAAAAACTTCGGCGCGATTTTCGGCTACTTCACGCTCAGCGTCGGTGTCGGTGGCGCCATCGGCGCGTGGTTGGGCGGCTACCTGTTCGACGTAACCCACAGCTACAAAATCGCTTTTTCGATCTCTTTGGCGTGCTTGATTATTTCGATCATCGTTGTTTGGATGAGTACGCGTAATATCGAAGCCCAAAGAGCCGCAAAAGGAATGATACGATGATTCAACTCTATACCTGGGGCACACCCAACGGAAAAAAGGTTTCGATCATGCTGGAGGAAGTGGATCTTCCCTACG
>JBBDNJ010000295.1:0-11806 GCA_040877705.1 Binatia bacterium
ACAACAAACCCGACGGTAAATTGTTACGGTTCAGCTATTTTCTACTCAACCACGATCAGGACTGCTCCTGCCTCGACCGTTTCGCCGGGCCCTACTTTGATCTCTTTCACCTCGCCGTTAATAGGACTGCGAACCTCGTTTTCCATTTTCATCGCTTCGACGATCACCAGCCCCTGGCCTTTCTCGACGGCATCCCCTTCGGCGACGAGCACGGCAATGACCTTACCCGGCATCGGCACCGAGACTTTTTGCCGTCCCTGAAATTGAAGTCCGGCCTGCGTCCCGCCCACACGTATGCGCCGCTCATCAACCAGATTGACATGGTAGATTCGCCCGTCAACCAGGACACGATATTCATCTTCGGAATTGTCGACCTCGATCTCGAACGACCGGTTGTCGACGATCAACGAGTAATTGGTCCGTCCGGTCTTTTTGCCGTCGACCAAGAACTCGTTACCGTCGACGGAGACTTTATAAACGGACTTTTCGACTTCGTCGATTTCGACCCTGTAGGTCTGTCCTCCAAATTTGGCGATGAAGGCCATGGCGATTTGCTGTTAGGACCGCCGCCAACCTCGGGGACTGAACCACGGCACTAGACGCAGAGCATTCCGTTTTCCTCTTTCGCGCCACTTAGATTGTTCGGCGGCGCCTTTGGCCAGAAGTCCTAAGGTGCTCTCCTGTTCACCATGCAAAGCGGCGATGGCCGCGGAAGCCAAGGCAATTTCTTTGTGGGGAAAGATCTCTTCCTTGCTCGTAGAACGATACTCCTGGTCGATGAAACCCGTATTGACGTCCCCCGACATGAACCGCGGATGGCGCAGAATCCATTGATGAAAGGATATATTCGTCTTTATGCCGCGAATCTGATACTCCCGCAGCGCTCGACGCATGCGCAGGATCGCCTCGACACGATTTTCACCCCAGGTAATGAGCTTGGCGATCATCGGATCATAATAAATGGGCACCTCGGCACCCTCGTAGACGCCGCAGTCATTCCTCAATCCAAGCCCCTCGGGCAGCCGCAACCCTTCTATTTTACCCGGACAGGGCATGAAGTCGTTTTCGGGGTCCTCCGCATAGATCCGGCATTCGATCGCGTGACCGGTCTGGGTGATATGACGTTGGCGCCAAGGCAGGTAACCGCCCGCCGCCACTTCGATTTGCGCCTTTACGAGATCGATTCCCACCACGCGTTCAGTCACCGCATGCTCCACTTGGAGCCGAGTATTCATCTCGAGAAAATAGAAATTCTGTTCCTGATCGAGCAGGAACTCCAATGTGCCGGCGCCAACGTAGCGGACCGCGCGCGCGCCTTGAATAGCAATACGTCCTATGCGGCGCCTGGTGCGATCTTCCAATCCGGGAGCGGGAGATTCCTCGATCACCTTCTGATGCCGCCGCTGGATCGAGCACTCGCGGTCATAGAGATGTAGAACCCTGCCATACTTATCCGCGAGAATTTGAATTTCGATGTGACGCGGTCGTTCGATGTACTTCTCGACGTAGAGCCGCGGGTCGCCGAAGGAAGAGGCGGCCTCCGATCCAACCGCTCGATATGCCGATGAGATCTCGCGCCGTGAGCGAACCAGCCGCAACCCCTTACCGCCTCCGCCAGCCACGGCTTTGAGCATACAGGGATAACCGATGGCTTCCGCGGTTTTCACGACTTCTGCTTCAGAAGTCAGTATACCTTCGGATCCTGGGACAACCGGCACTCCCGCGGCTTTCATAATCTCTCGTGCTTTTACCTTATCGCCCATCTGATCGATGACTTCCGGAGAGGGGCCGATAAAAACTATTCCTTCGGCCATACAGCGAGTCGCGAAGCTGCTATTTTCCGCCAGAAAGCCATATCCGGGATGGATCGCTTCGGCGCGGCTCTTTTTGGCCACTTCGATAATGCGGTCAATATTTAAGTAGCTCTGTTTCGAAGGCGCCGGACCGATGGGATAAGCGTAATCCGCATACTTAACGTGCAAAGATTCACGGTCCGCCTCGGAATAAACCGCGATGGTTTCAATATCAAGCTCGCGGCAAGCGCGGGTGATGCGAACCGCAATCTCGCCGCGGTTGGCGATCAATATACGTTTAAACATGTGCTTCAGATGAACTTAGAGACAGTGAACGCGACTGAGCTTGCGTGGCTCTCTCGATCTCGACTCTCTGTTTTATAGCGGGATATTGCCATGCTTCTTTGGCGGGTTGTGATCTTGTTTATTTTTTAACATTTCCAGAGAGCGAATGAGCGTAGGACGGGTGTCTTCGGGATAGATCACTGCATCGATGTAGCCCAATTCTGCCGCCTTGAACGGATTGGCAAAGGTATCGCGATAATGTTGGGCCATCTGGTCCCGCGCCTTGCCCGGATCCTCGGCCTTTTGCAGCGTATCGCGAAAGACAATGCTGATTGCGCCTTCAGGGCCCATTACAGCGATTTCGCCGGTGGGATACGCCAGATTGATATCGCCACGCAAGTGTTTGCTCGACATGACGATGTAGCCGCCGCCATAGGCCTTGCGCGTGACGATGGTAATCTTCGGAACCGTGGCCTCGGCATACGCGTAAAGCAGTTTCGCGCCGTGCCGTATGATGCCGTCATATTCTTGCGAGGTGCCCGGTAAGAAACCCGGCACATCGACAAAGGTGACCACCGGAACATTGAAACAGTCGCAGAATCGGATAAAGCGCGCCCCTTTTACGGAAGCATTGATGTCCAAGCATCCGGCCAGCGCCGCCGGCTGATTGGCGACGATGCCAACCGGACGGCCGCCCAGACGAGCAAACCCAACCAGAAGATTGGGTGCGAAGTCGCGCTGCACTTCGTAAAAATATTCTTCGTCGACGACGGCGCCGATCAGTTCTTTCATGTCATAAGGGCGATTGGGATTATCGGGAACCAAGTCCCGCAATTTCTTATCGCGCCGCAATGGGTCGTCCGCAGTCGAATGAAACGGAGGATCTTCCTGGTTGTTACTCGGCAAAAACGCGATCAGCTCGCGGATCATCAGCAAGCACTCTTTTTCTCCATTGGCGGTGAAATGCGCTACGCCGCTTTTCACGCTGTGAGTTTGAGCGCCGCCCAGTTCGTCCTTGGTAACCTCTTCATGCGTGACGGTTTTGATCACATCAGGCCCTGTAATGAACATATAACTGTTGGTTTTCACCATGTAGATGAAATCCGTGATCGCCGGAGAATAGACCGCGCCTCCCGCGCAGGGACCCATGATCGCAGAGATCTGCGGAACCACGCCGGAGGCTTTGACGTTGCGAAGAAAAATCTCGCCATAACCCGCGAGGCTAAGCACTCCTTCTTGAATACGCGCGCCGCCCGAGTCGTTGATGCCGATGATCGGCGCGCCGTTCTTCATCGCAAGATCCATCACCTTACAAATCTTTTCCGCCACGACGCCGCTGAGGCTGCCGCCAAAGACCGTAAAATCTTGAGAGTAAACATAGACGAGTCGACCATCGACCGCCCCATAACCTGTGACTACGCCGTCGCCGAGAAACTTCTGCTCCTGCATGCCAAAATCCGTGCATCCATGCGTGCGCAGACGATCCAATTCAACGAAACTCCCGCTATCGAGGAGAATGTCGAGTCGCTCGCGCGCTAAAAGCTTGCCTTGTTCATGCTGGCGACGAGTCCTTTGCTCGCCTCCGCCGTTCTCGGCTTTTTGGTTCAACTCACGAAGTTTTTCGAAATTACTGTTGATGGTCATGTAGAAAAATCCTTAACACCAGGAGCCTGCGTGCGGGGTTCACGAGTTCGGGCATAATAGCAAAAGCGCCTAGTGTGTCAACTGAAATTGCCGCTCTAAGCGCAACTCTTCCTTGAAGTTACATTATGAAATTGCTAGCGTAACGTTGTACCGATGTAGTCATTTCGTTGAAACAACGCTCCGAATGCTTCAAACAAAAACCACTCGCGCGAATATATCAGCCTACGCCTCTTCAGCGCTGCAGCAGGAAACGTTGAAGGCGGACGAGGCGATTCTTTTGGTTTCCGCAAGCGAAGGCGATTCCAACATGCTCTATGCGGTTGGAATGTTCGTTCCCGATCCGTTTATTTTTTTTCAACACAAGAAAAAGAAATACGTTGTGATGAGCGATCTCGAAGTTGACCGTGCCAAACGCCAGGCCAAGGTCGATCAGGTACTTTCGCTTTCCGACTGTCAAAAAAAAATAAGAAAGACAGGCAACCCCAGCCCCACCCTGATTGACGTTCTCGATTTGCTGTTCCGTGAACGCGGAATTCGCTCGCTGATCGTGCCGGCAAATTTTTCCGCGCTCTTGATGGATCAGTTGCGGGCGAAAGGCTTCAATGTTGAAATCAAGCGCGATCCTTTTTTCGCCGAGCGCGAAACCAAACGCCCGGAAGAAGTGAGGCATATCACGGAGTCGCTGCGAGTGGCAAAATGGGGACTTGAGGCGGGTATCCGAGCGCTCAAAAGGGCCAAGCCGGGCCGCGGCGGCTACTTATATTTGAACGGCTCCAAGCTTACGTCCGAAATGCTTAAAACAGCCGTGAATACGACGATTATGGCCCAAGGGTGGCTGCCCAGCCACACGATCATTTCGTCGGCAAATCAGTGCGTCGATCCACACCACGAAGGAACCGGCCCCATCAAAGCGAATACGTCGATTATTTTCGACATCTTTCCACGTTCGCAAAAGAACGGCTACTTTGGCGATCTCAGCCGAACGGTGGTGCGCGGCCGCGCATCGGACAAACTGAAAAAGATCTATGCCACCGTACAGGCTGGACAAAAAATCGGCTTTAACCTGATTCGCGACGGCGTCAACGGTAGGGAAGTCCACCAAAAAATTCTCGACCTTTTTGTCCGGGAGGGTTTTCCGACGGGAAATATCCAGGGTCGCATGCAGGGGTTTTTCCACGGCACTGGCCATGGCCTCGGGCTGGACATCCACGAGGCGCCCAGAATCGCACCCGTCGACGCAACGCTCAAGAGCGGGCATGTGGTCACGGTAGAGCCCGGGCTTTATTATCTAGGCGTTGGCGGCGTGCGTCTGGAAGATGTCGTCCTGGTAACCGCTAACGGTAACAAAAACCTCACCGATTGTCCTCAGTTTCTGGAAATCTAATCGGCGGCCACGCAAGCCACCAAACTTTGCGCCGTGGCTGGTGCAAGAGATAAGCGGATGGATCAATGAAAGAAGCAAAGCAGATGGCCGATTGGCTTGACGCGCTGGACCGCCCGGATAAGCAGATGCTTCGCGTGGCGGTTGACGGTTTGATCGCGGCCTTACAGGACTCACCTGAAAGCGCGAAGATTCTGCAGGACCTTCTCGGCGATTCAGAGCGAAAAAATCGCTGGCCTATTGCTTATATCCTGGCCCACCTGCCTCAACCGCCTGCCGAGTCATTGGGTATCTTACTTGATGCGCTAGACGATCCGGACCCCGACGTGCGCTGGGCCGTCATCTTACTCTTGGCGCGGTTGACGAAAACAAACAATGCGTTAATCCAACTACCGATAACGCTGTTTGCCACCGGTACGGCGACACAACGGCGTATGGTCATCTACTATCTGAAAGAGTTGAAGTTACAGAATGAAACTGTTCGACAGGCGCTGTTAGGCGGACTGAAGGATTCTGACGCGACAGTTAGAGTTGCTGCGGTGATCACCTTGAAAGAACAAGAAGTAGATTCAAACGGCAAAAAAGCATTATTAGAGTTGCTCCTGGGCGACCCTGATGTTCGGGTCCAGCATGCGGCGGCGATCACATTGGCCAGCCTGGGCTCGCCGTCCGAAGAATTTTTGTCGGCTCTCGATCGAGTCATCAAGACGTCGCCCGCGCCGTTACAAAGAGCCGCGAGCACTGCTCTGCGAATCCTTCAAGAAAAAAAAGAGGTCCGTCCCATACGGCGACTGACGTCACCGCTGGAACGGACCCCGGTGGACTGAGGGGGATTGCTAGGCTTCAAGCTAGAATCCCCGTCATAGAATCCACTTGAAGCCTAAGTCTCAGCCACCTCACAGTCAGTACATTTGTCTATCATGTCTGGACCACCTCCTTTCTCTGCTGCGTTAATTTTAAGGAGCCGGATCTCTTCTGTCAACAAGTAAGTGCGAGCGTAACTCAACTTCGAGCAGAGCCGCATTGAACGCTGGAATGAGAGTTACTGCGAATGCCAGCCGATGAGACTGATCTGACGTCCGGTTTCTTTTTTTTCCCGCCGGTACGAAAAAAATTCTTCTTGCGCGCAACGGGTGCATGGGCCGATCTGAAATATCTGGCTTTCGGGAATTCCAGCACGGTGCAGAATGGCTTGATTGAGGTTGCGTAAATGAAGGTATGTCCTACGATTTCTTGATTGAATACAGGAGCCCGCCAGGTCGTCCCATTTGTCGATCAATGGCCGCGATACGTCCTCGCCGATCTCATAACAACAGGCATCTATGGATGGTCCCAAGGCAACCTCAATTTCGGAAGGTAAAACACTATGCTCTTCGAGAAGCAGTTTAACGGTTTTTGCGGCGATACCCGCCATCGTTCCACGCCATCCCGCATGAACCGCCGCTATCACTTTTTGCGCCGGAGCAACAAAGAGGATCGGCACACAATCGGCAGTAAGAACACCGAGATAAATCCCGCTTTGCTCGGTCAGCATGCCATCGGCTTCGCCTGCTTCTTTAAGATTCCGGTCTTTGATGTCGATGATATTATCGCCATGCACTTGCGTCATCGTGACGACACGCCCGCTGTGAATTCCCACGGCACCCTTCATATCGCACATATTGTCTTTAACGACATGATGATCGTCGCCGACACGAAACGAGAGATTCAGTCCCGCATAGGGGCCGGAACTCCTTCCACCTTGTCGACCCAAAAAACCGTGCAGCAATTCATTGTATTTCTCCCATTGTGGGACCCTAAGGCATGTGATTTCCATAATGTTGGATTATTCCTGGTTCGTTGCGCGTCTGCAAGTACCGAAGTTCTCCTGAGCTCCGGCTAATTATCTTTACCTGAAACCACCGGCAGTGTGTCTACCCTGCTGCTTACGGCGATAAATGCAAGGCTTTAACTCTTGCATTGTTGCCGCTTTTCACCGAAAAATACCCGGATAGATCTCGACAGTGCTCCATGCCAAACGGTAAATACACCGACACTCTTAAACAGCCAGGGTTCTTTGCGTTCTTCTGCACCCAGTTGCTCGGCGCGTTCAACGACAACTTCCACAAGATGGTGGTTTCGTTGGTGGCATTAAACGTCGCCGCCGCCGAAAACACCGGCAGTCTGTACGTGGACGTCATCGCCTTTCTCTTTATCTTGCCCTCGGCGCTTTTCTCCGGTTACGCGGGCCATCTCGCGGATGTCTACAGCAAACGCACCATTCTCGTGACAGTGAAAGCATTTGAGATCGTCGTCATGGGACTGGCTTTCGCCGCTTTTTTATCCGGCCGTGTCGAGCCCATGCTCGTGATTGTTTTTCTCATGGGACTACACTCGGCGTTCTTCAGCCCGGCAAAGTACGGCATTCTGCCCGAGATGCTACCCGAGACTGAACTGTCACGCGGCAATGGTCTGTTAGAGATGAGCACCTTTATGGCCATTATATTGGGAACCTCTCTCGGCGGAGCTATTTATTCCGTCTGGAAAGATCAGCTTCCCTGGGTAGGTCTGATCATGGTTGGCATCGCTGTACTCGGAACGCTGGCGAGTCTGAGAATATCTCGAGTACCCGCTTCCGGCTCGGTGAAACGTTTCCAGCTCAATCCCTTTGGAGAGATCTGGGACGGGATCAAACGCCTCTATCCGGACAAACCGCTCCGGCTCACGGTCGTTGGAATTTCATACTTTTGGTTTTTGGGAGCTTTAGTCCAACTGGATATGCTGTTTTTCGGCAAGGAACTGCTGCAGCTCGACGAGTTCCAAATCGGACTGTTGGGAACTTTCTTGGCGATTGGCATCGGCATCGGCAGTCTTGCCGCCGGCCGCCTCTCCGGCGACAAGATCGAGCTCGGACTGGTGCCGCTGGGCTCGATTGCCATGGGAATCTGTTTATTGCTGGTCTCCTTTTCGGCCTCGTCCTATTTTTTTACTTCGGCATCCCTGATCCTCCTGGGCTTTTCGGGCGGCCTGTTTGCGGTACCGCTCAATGCGTTATTGCAACAGAGAAGCGGACGCAAAGAAAAAGGCCAACTCATTGCCACCAACAATTTTTTCAATACCATCGGCATCGCTCTGGCCGCGGCGACGCATTGGAGCTTATTTAGCCTGCTTCAACTTTCTCCCGACTGGATTATATTTTGGATCGGCATGTTCACGCTTGTCTCCACGGCGGGTGTCCTCTTCATGCTGCCCGATTACTTCGTCCGCTTCGTCGTCTGGCTGTTAACCCACACACTTTATCGAATCCGCGCCGTCGGCGAAGAAAACGCTCCGATGCGCGGCCCGGCTCTGTTAGTCTCGAATCATGTCTCGTTTGTCGATGCCCTTCTCATCGGCGCGTGCCTGCCTGGTTTCGTTCGCTTCATTCTCCATCGCGATTATTATGAAAATAAATGGCTCAATTGGTTTTTTCGTTTGATGAAAGCAATTCCAATCGCGACAACCCGTGGCCGGGACATCATTGAAGCACTAAAGCGCGCCCGCAGGGAACTTGAAGCCGGACATGTGGTCTGTATCTTTGCCGAAGGCGCGATCAGCCGGACCGGGCACGTTCTTCCTTTCAAGCGCGGCTTTGAGAGGATCGTCGATGGCACGGATGTGCCGGTCATTCCGGTTCACCTGGACCAGCTCTGGGGCAGCATCTTCAGCTTTTATGGCGGCCGCTTCTTCTGGAAGTGGCCCAAACGCGTTCCATACCCGGTGACAGTGTCATTCGGCAAGCCGCTGCCGGCCAATTCGACGGTAGAAGAAGTTCGCCACGCGGTCTTGGAACTCGAAAGCAATGCGGCGCAGTATCGCCGCAATCGGTCGGATCTTTTGCCTGCCAAGTTCGTGCAGATGGCCAAACGTCGCTGGTTTTGCTTCTGCATGGCCGACACCACGGGCGTGGAACTCACCTACGGTAAGACATTGATCGGCAGCATGCTGCTGGCGGGTTGGGTGGAGAAGCATTGTGAAAAAGACGCCATGGTAGGGGTCATTCTTCCGGCTTCGGTGGGCGGTGCGCTGGCAAACATCGCCATCCTGCTGGCGGGAAAGGTGCCGGTCAATCTGAACTTCACCGCCGGCCATGAAGGCATGGTCTCAGCAATGACGCAGTGCAGCATTAAAACTATCCTCACATCGCGAGTATTTCTTTCGAAGGCAAACCTCGACCCAATCGGCGGTATGATGTTCCTCGAAGAAGTTAGAAGAACCTTTACTCCGGTACAGAAAATTTCAACGCTGGTCAAGGCCGCTCTATTGCCGGCGCGGTGGCTGAACCGGCGTGTCATAAAATTGCAAAACCCGGATGATCTGGCCACAGTGATTTTTTCCAGCGGCAGCACGGGGACGCCCAAGGGTATCATGCTCTCGCACCACAATATCGTGTCGAACATCGAAGGCATCTCGCAGGTGATTCACTTCACGCCAATCGACCGCATCATGGGGGTATTGCCGCTTTTTCACTCCTTCGGTTTTACCGGCACACTTTGGCTGCCGCTTCTGGCCGGTTTCGGCGTGGTTTATCACCCCAACCCGATGGACGCGAAAACCATCGGCGAAACCGTGCAGAAATATAAGGCCACGCTGCTCATCAGCACACCGACCTTCTATGCCGGCTACCTCAAACGCTGTAGCGTCGAAGAATTCGCCAGTTTACGCTGTGCGATTGCCGGCGCGGAGAAGCTGCGCGAACAGATTTCCCGAGGTTACAAGGAGAAATACGGGATTGACTTAATGGAGGGCTATGGCTGTACCGAGCTTGCCCCGGTGGTTTCTGTCAACGTCCCGGACGTGATCCATGGCGCGGAAAAACAAATCGGTCGCAAGCCCGGTACCGTGGGCCACCCGATACCGGGGGTAGCGGTTAAGGTCATCGATCCCGACACGGAAGTCCCCTTACCCTGTGGCCAGGAGGGATTGCTGCTCGTGAAAGGCCCCAATCGCATGCTCGGTTACCTCGGCCAACCCGAACTCACTGCACAGGTCTTTCGGAATGATTGGTATATCACCGGCGACATCGCAACCATCGACGAGGATGGATTCATACGAATCACCGACCGTATGTCGCGTTTCAGCAAGATCGGCGGGGAAATGGTTCCGCACATGAGAATAGAAGAAGTCATCAATGACATCTTGGGCACAGCCGCTTCGGTGGTGACAGCCGTTGCCGATGAACAAAGAGGAGAAAAGCTGATCGCCTTTTACAGCCAGAACGGCGTTGCAAGAGACGAGCTTTGGGAGCAACTCAATCGTTCGCAGTTACCCAAGCTTTGGATACCTAAACGCGAAAACCTCTACTGGCTCGAATCCATCCCGGTCCTGGGGTCGGGAAAGGTGGACCTAAAAAGCGTGAAGACGCTGGCCTTGGAGCGAGAGGCCAAGGCACTTTGAAGACCGGCTCGCGTTAGCAAAAGTCACTGGGCCAGTTCTCGTGTGGCTCGAAGGCAACGCGAAACCGTTGTTGCTAAACGCTGTCTTTCAATCTCCCCTACTCCTTGTCTACTGGTCTCTCTTCTCTGTTTCCGTCTCTTTGTCGCTGTCCGTTCTTGGCACTTTTCGATTCGCTCGCCCAGTTTCATGTATCGAAGTCGACATTTGCAAGGGTAGCAGACGCGTGATAAAAAATTTCGACACCGAAGGAGGACCGAATGGATTTTCAGCTACTTGCGGACAAAGCTCTTCAAGGCATCATTCCCGAGCGCGAGGAAATGAAAGCCGTGCTCAACGCGCCGGACGAACAGATCCCGGAGCTTGTCAGCGCGGCCTTCAGAGTGCGTCATCACTATTTCGGCAAGCGCGTGCAGATCCACATGCTGCAAAACGCCAAAAGCGGTTTATGTCCGGAGGATTGCCACTACTGTTCGCAGTCTTCGGTTTCCGAGGCTCCCATTGATCGTTACCCTTTTCTCTCCAAGGAAAAACTCTTGGAAGGCGCCCGGCGCGCCAAAGAAGCGGGCGCCGTGCGCTACTGCATCGTGAACAGCGGGCGCGGTCCGACGAACAAAGAAATTCAGGACATTGCCGAAGCCGTCAGAGAAATTCGCGAGAAAGTCGGCATCAACATCTGTTGCTCGCTGGGATTGATGAACGAGGAGAAAGCACGAACATTGAAAGAAGCCGGCGTCGGACGTATCAACCACAACCTTAATACCAGCCGGGAACACCACGGGAAGATCGTGACCACCCACACCTATGATGACCGTGTCGGCACCGTTGAGAACGTCAAGTCGGCGGGCGTCGGCACCTGCTCCGGCGGAATCATCGGTATGGGTGAAAGCGAAGACGACATTATTAATCTGGCGCTGACCCTCAGGGCCATGGATATCGAATCCATCCCGGTCAACTTTCTTCACTCCATTCCCAAGACGCCTTTCGAAACCAAGAAACAGCTCACCCCGCAAAAATGTTTGAAGACCCTTTGTCTGTTTCGCTTCGTCAATCCCAACAAAGAGATTCGAGTCGCCGGAGGACGGGAAGTTAACCTGCGCTCGTTGCAGCCGCTCAGCCTCTATCCCGCCAATTCGATTTTCGTCAACGGCTATCTGACGACGCCCGGACAAGAAGCCTCCGACGCGCACCGTATGATCGAGGACCTCGGCTTCGAGCTCGATCGTCCGGCCGCAATCTAAGTACTTCTTTTTATAAATACACTAACGTAATATGAGCTTGGCAAAAGGCG
>JBBDNJ010000296.1:0-11790 GCA_040877705.1 Binatia bacterium
TATTCTCCGCCCGAGCACCGGGACGGAACAATCCATAAGACCAAAGCTGATGCGCTTGCCCACGAGGAACACTTTGATGGCAAGACGACTGAATAGCTGAGTAGTCCAGTGCTTTGTCACGAACTGCCGCGGCTGCGCACAGGTAAGCGAACCGCCATATGTTGCTCACTTTACCTACGTAGATCAACCAGGAGAGCACCATGATAACCGTACGCCCAGGCAATCAGCGGGGATCTTCGAAATTTAGCTGGCTCGACAGCCGTCACACGTTTTCGTTCGGCGACTACTATGACCCAAAACACATGGGCTTCAGCGATCTCAGAGTGATCAATGAAGACCGGGTGGATCCCGGCGCCGGTTTTCCGACCCACTCGCATCGCGACATGGAAATTATCACCTACGTTCTGGAAGGAGCCCTGGCGCATAAAGACAGCACAGGCACGAGCTCTGTCATTCGAGCAGGTGACGTGCAGCGGATGAGCGCTGGAACAGGCATCAGCCACAGCGAGTACAACGCTTCTAAAACCGAATCGGTGCACTTCCTGCAAATCTGGGATCATTCCAAACGAGACCGGTCTAAAACCGGGATATGAACAGCGCCCGTTCGATCTGCGAAAGAACAGCGGAAGCTGGGTTCTCGTCGCCGGGCCCGACGCGCGTGAAGGATCCGTGAAAATACATCAGGATGCAGAGCTATCCCTCGCCGCAGTTTCTAAGGGCCAAGAGTTGAGCTATCGGTTAAAACCAGGCCGGCAGGCTTGGTTGCAAGTAACGCGAGGCGCTGCGACGCTCAATGGAACGTCGCTGGCTGCAGGGGACGGTGCGGCGGTCAGCAAAGAAGACCTGCTGCAGATTGAGTCTTCCGACAACACTGAGATTCTCTTGTTCGATCTTCCGTAAGCCAGGATCACTTAGCGCGCGCGGCGGCCGGAGATGAGTATGCGTATCCAGCAAGTTTATCTCGTCCGACATGGTGAGACGGAGTGGAGTCTAAGCGGACAACACACTGGAGTCACCGACATTCCGCTCACGGAGAATGGCCGAAAGGTGGCCAAGCTGTTGGAACCGGTGTTAGCTCTCAACATTCTCAGCTATTATCACAGGGTCCCAGCGATTAAGGGATGGAATTGGACGGTCGAATAATGGCCGCGCCGTTGCCGGCAGAGATACGGAAAACAGAGCCGGACTTCGAGCGGGACTTCGTTCACTGCACCGAGTTCAATCGCTCAGAGTATTGGAAGCGCAACGCTGCCGTGCGGTTCAGGGATTCGGTGGCAAGGGTGTTCTCCCCGTTGCTGTGAGAAAATTATTTACGATCAGCTGCTGAGCGTTTTCTGGCCGACATTGTCGCCCGCTGGCGAATTAGCAGAACCCGCGGCGGACCAAAGCAGCGCGGTCCCAAGTCCACCCGCAATTAACGATGCAACGAAAATTCCGACCTTTGCGGCGGTGAAGTCCGACTCATCGGGGAATGCCTTGGCCGCAATGTAGAGGGACATGGTGAAACCGATGCCGGCGAGCGCCCCGGCGCCGATCATCTGGCGCCATGAATACTCCTCCGGCTTTACGGCGATGCCCACCCGTACGGCGAGTGCGGCGACGAGCACCATGCCGATCGGTTTGCCCACCACCAGTCCGAGCACGATGGCGCTGATGAGCCTCTCATGCCCCTGCAGCACCGTGGCAGACCAGTCGAGCCCGGCATTGGCTAGGGCAAACACGGGCAGCACCAGATAACTCGACCACGGCTCCACCGAGCGCAGCAGCTTGGCGGCCGGGGGATTCGATTCGGTCGTGAATCGCATCCAGGGCGCGCAAGGCCGGCCCGGACGGCCCGTGCCGCAGGACCCTCTCGCCCGCTCGGCGCAGCTCGTGGCTGATTACGGTTTCAGCTTGGGCCATCAACGCCGGCAGGTTCGCCGGCGGTCGTGTCGGGGTTACCAGCGCGACGATGACGCCGGCGAGAGTAGCGTGCAGCCCGGCGCCGTGCAGGCAGCCCCATAAAACGATTCCGAGCAGCGCATAGGGCAACGCCGAATAGATTCCGCTCCGATTGAGCGTCGCCATCGCTACCGTCACGCCGGCCGAGGCGGCGACATATTGCAGGTCGATGCCGCTGGAATAAAAGATTGCGACGATTGCGATTGCGACGAGATCGTCGACGACGACGGCCGCGGTCAGGAAAATCCGCAGCTCGACCGGCACCCGGCCGCCGAGCAGCGCGATCAGAGCGACGGCAAAGGCGGTATCGGTGGTCGTCGGGATGGCCCAGCCGGTAGCGAGCGGCCCAGGCGGCACGGCGAGCAGATATAAAGAGGCGGGGAGCAGCATGCCGCCGGCAGCCGCGGCGAAAGGCAGCGCGGCCACGCGCCGCGTGGCCAGGTGTCCCACTGTGAATTCGCGCTTAATTTCCAGGCCGACGACCAGGAAGAAGATCGTCAGCAGGCCGTCGTTGATCCATTCCCGCAGCGGCAGATGGAATGCCGCGCCGCCCGCAGTCCATCCAACCGGCATTTCCCAAAGTTTTTCAAATGCCGGACCGGCGGGCGAGTTAGTCAATACGAGGGCCAGAATGGTCATCATCAGCAGCAGCAAGCCGGTGGACGGCGCCCAGCGCGCGAAATCCAGGGCCGCCGTCTGCACGCGGTGGCCGAGCGAGCCGAGCATGGCGTCGGCGAGCGTGCTCTCGTCCCACGGTCCCTCGTAGCGGCGGTTGTTGATGAAGAAGGTGGGCGAAACCAAAGCGCCGCTGCGCCGCGCGCTGTCGATGTCTTCCTGCACTTTGGCCTGGGCGCGGCGCCAAGCCTCTTCGTGGGTCCTATCGCGCGGCGGCAGGCCGAGCTCCGCTGCCACCGCGTTGAAATCCTCAGGTCCGAGCGTCGCGCCGCGCTTCATCAGCGCGTCGTGCGCCTGCCAGTACTGGCCGGTAGTCTCGTGCGCATACTGCGCCAGCTCGGCGGCGCGGCGCGCATCCTCGTTGCCGCTGAGGGGTCGATGGCGGAATATATAGCGCATCCGGTTGCCGAAGCGATCGCGCAAATTGGCGATGATCTCGTTCGCGGCGCGGCAGGAAGCGCAGCATCATTTTGGCAGGCATCCGGTTAGCGAAGTCACAGTACCCGTTAGAAGTCTAATACTTTTTGCAAGCCATTTTAATTGGGAGTGCATCTGGTAGCCTCAATTTGACCTCGGCGGCGCATGGAGACCGCAGTTTCGTCATTCGAGCCGGGGACGTGCAGCTCAATGCAGGCGACGGCGCCGCCGTCACGCAGGAAAACAATCTGAAACTCAGCCGCCGATGGTACACCGGATAATTCTTTGGATTGGCAGACGGTTAAAAAAATGGTATCTTTTATGCCATGAAAACGACCATCGATCATGCCGGGAGGCTGGTGATTCCGAAAGACATTCGCCGCGAATCCGGAATTAAACCGGGAATGCCGCTTGATGTTCGTTGGGAGAACGGCAAGATCGCTATTACTCCCGCTCCTCTACCGGTCAAACTCGAACGGAAGGGGCGATTGCTTGTGGCGGTCCCCACCAAGGATACTCCGCATCTCACGACGGATACCGTCGAGCGCACCCGTAAACGGTTGCGAAGAGAACGCTCCGTCGGTTCCACCTAAAGAATGCCGCCCGCTTTCCTTCCGGATACAAGCTGCATGATTGCAGCCGTATGTTCGTGGCATGAACATCATGAACCGGCCGCCAACGAAATCGAGCGCCGGCTCGCCCGGCGGGAGAAAATGATCGTTGCGGCTCCGGCGCTGGTTGAGGCGTATGCGGTACTTACTCGCCTTCCCCCGCCGCATCGCATATCTCCGGAAACGGCCTTAACTCTATTGGAAAATAATTTCATGAAGTCGTCCACGGTTATCGCGTTGAACGCTAAATCTTATGAAATCTTATTGCAGCTCGCTCCGAAAAACGGCGTGGCGGGTGGTCGCATCTATGACGCCGTAATCGGCACGTGTGCCGAGCAAGGCGAGGCTTCGACAGTTCTAACCTTCAATGCCGGCGACTTTACAGCCCTCGGCAAAGACTTCGCCGTCGTGATTCCGGGAAGCGTCTAGGCCCGGATGAGAAATGTCAAAAGTTAAACATGCGATGCCATGGCGCATCTTTAGATATCCGCTTTCGTGAGTATGACGGTGGGGAGACCCCGATTTACTTTGCAAACTTTAATTCGAGGACGCTAGCAAATTTTGCGAGCTTGACGATTCATGATCTTGCCTGCTAAAGCAGATGCTCGAATCTCTCGGTACCGGATCACAGATTAAATCGGAATTCAGACGGCTCGACAGGGGGAATATGATGAAAACGGTAACATTTCTCTTAGCCTTGGCGTTGTTGATGTGTGGAATTGTACCCACCCAGGCGCAGACGATCGATGAAGTTTATAAGAGTGCGTTGACCGAGGGCGGTACGCTCAACTTCTACGCGACCTTGGCGCAGGTCAACGCCGCGAGCATTCTTCCAGCCTTCGAGAAGCGTTTTCCGGGCATCAAGGTCAACCACGTAGACGCCACGTCGGATCAGCTCGCGGCTCGGATCATCACCGAATCGCGCGGCGGCAAGGTTATCGCGGATATTTTTCAGACGCTTCTGGACGGCATGATTCGCGTCCAAAGCCAGGGCCTCTTCCTCGAAAAACTCTATCCTGAGGCCGCGGCTTATCCCGCGGAGCTCAAAGGAACAACCTGGGTCGCCACCGATCTGATCTACATCATTGCAGCCTGGAATACGAACAAGGTTAAGAAAGAGGAAGAGCCGAAACAGTTTGACGATTTTGCCGAGCCGCGTTGGAAAAACCAGCTCATCGCCGAGCCGCGAGATTTCCAGTTATTGCTGGGCTTGGCGAAGCACAAATTCAAAAGCGACGAGAAGGCGGTTGCCTTACTCAAACGAATTGCCGCCAACAACGTCCAGTTCCACAAAGGCCATTCGCAACTGGCCGAGCTCCTGGTGGCGGGACAAGCGGCGGCCTGCGTTACCTGTTACTCGCACCATTATCCAAGCCGGAAACGCAAGGGCGCACCGGTCGATTATATGCTGACCGAGGGAACCGGTGACATCGACGCCACCGCGATCATGAAGAATGCGCCGCATCCCAATACGGCTTTGCTCTTTGCCCGTTGGACCGCCAGCGAAGAGGGTCAGAAAATCTACGCGCAAGGCGGCCGCCTGCCGGCGCATCCAAAGGTTGAACCGGTAGAAAAAACCCGCCCCGCGAAGGTCTACCCGCTAGGCGAGCAAGACGTCAAGGACTATCCCAAGTACGAAAAGATGTGGAAGGAAATTTTTGGGCTGCGGTAGAAAGGGTTCGATCCTGCCATCGCCCCGCGGCCCCAAAGGCATGCGCCAAATGACGCCGGCACCGGCTCTTGCCAACAGATTGTCCTAAGATATACAGTGACGCATGTATATCTTTCGGGCCGGGGGTGTTTATGCAGGTCGCTAAATGGGGGAATTGTCTCGCGGTTCGATTACCTTCCGTGGTGGTGGAAGCGTTAAATCTAAAGGAAGGAGACGACATTGAAATCGAGATTGCGGGACCTCGCCGTTTCGAAATCAAAAAGACGCCCGGCGCACGGGAATTGTTGGCGCGCTTGAGAAAGTACCGCGGTCGTCTTCCCGCCGATTTTAAATTTGACCGTTTTGAGGCCAATGCCCGGCGTTAAGACGTTTTTCGACACAAACGTTTTGCTCTATTTGCTTTCCGAGGATGAGGCCAAAGCCGATCGGGTCGAAGAACTGCTCAAAGACGGCGGTGTCATCAGCGTTCAAGTGCTCAATGAGTTTGCCGCGGTTGCCTCGCGAAAGTTAGGCCTCTCATGGCGCGAAATTAAGAATATTCTCGGCCCCATTCGCGCTATTTGCGAGATCGAGCCGGTCGCCGTCGAGACTCACGACCGTGCCATCGAAATCGCCGATCGCTATGGATTCTCCTTTTATGATGCGACGATTGTCGCGTCGGCACTGCGCTCTGGATGCAAAATTCTGTATTCCGAAGACTTCCAACCTGAGCAGCTCATAGCCAATCAACTTCGGATTCGCAACCCATTCGTGTCTGGAAAGTGATTTCATGAAGTCGTCGGCCGTTATGGCAATGAACGATAAATCGTATGGAGCTTGATTGCCGCCCGCTGCTAAGAAACGGTGTGACGGGTAGCGCACCTACGACGCCGTAATTGGCACCTGTGCCGAGCAAGGCAAGGCTTCGACAGTTGTAACCTTCACTGGCCGGCGACTTTCCGTCGCCCGACAAAGACTTCGCCGTCGTGGTTCCGGGGGAAATGTCAAAAGCAAAGGCGCGCTGCTTCAGAGGATACGCTCCTTCGCCCTGGTGGTGATCCGTTGAGCAACAATTGCTTTAGGGTGAAGGGAAAGTAACCAATCACGGACGTAAAAGCCTAACTCTGCGATCTCCTCGCAATCATCTTTTAGTTGTGTTACTCGGATAAGCTAAGAAGGAGAAAGCACGATGGTGAAAGATATTGCGAACATAAATCAACTGAAAGAATCGGTGTTTGCAGTAATAGGAGTCGACGGCGCGACCAACTTCGGAATCATCAAAGGGAAAGACGGTTCGGCTGTTCTGATTGACGCCGATATTCGGCGAATGGATGAAATCGACGATGCTTTGAAAAGAACCGGCTGCAACAGAGTGCTCTACCTTGTCAATACCCATGAGAATTTCGACCACAGCTCCGCTAACGATTACTTTGAAAAGAACGGGGCCATCGTAATTGGCACGCAAGGTTGCTGGGAAGCATTGAAGGAAGACGGCGAGGCGAAATTCGCCGAGATGGCCAGCAGGTCTCCCGAGCTTAAGACAAAGTTCCCGGATTTGACGATGGGTAACCTGCAGATTGCATTTCCGCAGGAGATCACACTGCACCTTTCGGGTGTGGCTGTGCGGATTGTTTTCGCAGCACACAACGGTAAAAGTCATAGCAGAGGAGATGCCATCGCGATTTTGGAACAGGACCGGATCTTGTTTGCCGGTGATCTCCTTTATACGAACTTTCATCCGGTCACTGTCTACGGTGATATTCCCAACTGGATTCAAAGCATCAATCACTTGTTCGATCAGAATATAGTGTCCGTCGTACCCGGACATGGTCCGGTGTCCAGCGGCGGGAATGATGCTTACAAGGGGGCGCTGGCTAAATTTCGCAAGTATTTGGAGGACTTTCATGACCGCCTCAAAGAGGTCAAGTCGGGCAAAAAGACTCCCGGTGAACTCGAATCCTATATGACGAGCGGCGAGTACGCGTCGATGGGTAAAACCTGGATGGTCAAGAGAAACATCGAATACTTCCTGAAGGAGGCGAACTAAGATGCGACATCTTTTGCTTTCGGTTTTTCTCCTCGGGTTTGTAATCAGTTCCGCTGCGAGCCCACTCTCGGCCGCTGACAAGCTACGTGTCGGGTTCCCATCATTGGCTACAGCGTTGAGTCCAACGTGGGTAGCGGCCAAAAAAGGATTTTGGAAAAACCAGGATCTCGATGTTGAGCTGATATTCTTGTCTGGACGAATCATCATTTCCTCGCTGCTCGGCGGAAATTTGGATATTGTTGTCGGCTCGGATACCTCCACGGCGATTGCCAATATCAAAGGGGCGAATATCCTGCGCCTGGGCGTGACCACCAATTCGCTGGGGTCTTCCCTGGTGACGCAACAAAATGTCGATTCCTTCAGACAGCTAAAGGGCAAAACAATTGGGATCGGAAGTCAGGGATTTAGTTCGCTCGAATTGCGCTTATCCAAACTGCTTTTGGACCATGGCATTGATCCCGAAAAGGAGGTGAAATTTCTGCCTATCGGAGGCGGTCCAAGCGCGAGAGTCGCCGCCCTGCACAAGGATCTTGTGATCGCGGCGATGATTACTCCTCCCTATGATTTGGTTGCCGGCGAGAGCGGCATGAAAATATTCGCGAAAATTGACGCGCCGGTCATTGCCGGGGGTATTAACGTCAAAAGCGACTTTCTACGGACCAACAGAGAAAAGCTGGTTCGGTTTTTAAAAGGATACATGGAAGGCATTCATTTTCTTCTTACCAACAAAGAAGAGACCATTAGAATTTTTTCCGAGTATCTTGGCAATCGTGACGCCAAGGTGCTCGATCATTTTTACGGCGAGATCGCTGGCCGTGTGGAAAAAACCCTGCGTCCCGATGACGACTCGGTGCGATTCACTCTCGACTTTATCGGGCGCATCTATCCAAAAGCCAAGGAGCTGAAGGTGGCCGAATATTCGGATCTCTCTTTAATCGAAGAAATCAATAAGTCTGGTTTCATGCAAAAACTTTATGGAGAGAAGACGAGACGGTGAGCCGCAAAGAGAGCGGGCGAGGAAAACTCTATGCCGGGCTTTCTGCACAACCTTGCGCTCGTTGCCCCATGTGGTGACGTGGTAGTGGGCTTCTTGGTATTCATCCGCAGCGGCCGTAGCAAAGATAATCTTAAGAATCGGAGGGACCGGCGAATAAGGGACTTTGCTCTAGAGTCCTGGCCCCAGTGACCCCATTCGTGGCATGAACATCATGAACCGGCCGCCAACGAAATCGATCGCCGGCTCGCCAAACGGGAGAAAGTGATTGTTGCGCTCAATTCTGGTTGTGGAGTATGTGGTACTGACTCGCCTTTCCCCGCCGCATTGCGTATATCCGGAAACGGTCTTAATTCTGTTGGAAAATAATTTCATGAAGTCGTCACGGCTATCGCGTTGAACGCTAAATCTTATGAAATCTTATTGCCGCTCGCTGCGAAAAACGGCTTGGCGGGTGGTCTCATCTACGACGCCGTAATCGGCACGTGGGCCGAGCAAAGCAAGGCATCGACAGTTCTAACCTTCAATGCCGGCGACTTTACGGCCCTCGGCAAAGACTTCGCCGTGGTGGTTCCGGGAAGCGTCAAGGCTGTTCCAGAAATGTCAAAGGTTAAAGGCCCGGCACCATTGTCCGATTCCATTGTCGCCGCGCGAAAAAATAAGAGAAGGAGTGCTGTCAGGTTGTTTCCGTCTAATTCCATCAAAGGCTTCTTTGGATTCTGATGTCCTTCTCGGCCATTATCTTTTTAAACTTGCCAAGGATGTTATGCTTTCATAATATCTCTTCGTATACGTCATGTAATTGCTCCTCTTATCGCGTGAAGCACTAAAATTTCGTTAGGCCATTAGGCCAATTCTTACAGGTTTCATTCAGCATTAGGAGATCTCCATGAAAAATATCAAGCTGACTCCCTGGCTTCTTAAGGCTATTCAAAACGGCGAAGCAATTATGTTTCTTGGAGCAGGCAGCACGATCGGTGCTCGCCGGCAGGATGGAAAGTCACCGTCAAACGCATCACAACTCCGGGACCTTCTCTCGGATACTTTTTTAGGCGGCAAACGGAAAGAATGGCCACTTGACCGGGTAGCTGACTATGCCAAAAATATTAGTAACTTAGGTGCTGTTCAGTCGTTTATCCGAGAGCAGTTTGAAGATCTCAAACCAGCACCTTTTCATTACCTGATCCCGAAATTTCGGTGGTTCGCAATAGTCACCACAAATTACGACTTAGTTCTGGAAAGAACGTACGAGAAGGCTGCGCATAAACTTCAGAATCTAGCGCCTATTATCCGCGACGGGGATAATTTTAGCCAAAAACTAATTGACCCCAATCTGGTGCCATACCTGAAGCTGCACGGGTGTATTTCTGTCGTTAATGACCCCAGTTTGCCGCTAATACTGGCGAGCGAGGAATACGCTAAGTACGAAAAGAACCGAGTACGACTATTTAGTCACTTGAAAGACTGGGGGCGAGAACATCCTATCATTTTCTGCGGCTACCAAATCGCCGACCCAAACATTCAACACATTCTTTTTGATCTTGCAGACATGGGCATATCGAGACCTCTGTATGCACTTGTCAATCCTTCATTAGACGAGCTAGATGAAACAGTCTGGAGAGGCCGCCGATTCGATACTGTAAAAGCCGATTTCGAAACGTTGTTGAAATATCTTGATGAAACTATACCACCAAATGCGAGGGTTATTTCTGCCCTGAGAAAAACGGAACAGTTGTCTATCGCCCGCTGGTTCGCAACGCACGTTCCACCATCAGAGGAGCTAATCGTTTATCTGGATGCAGAGCTTGAGCACGTCTTCGACGGAACACCTACAGAAGGAGTATCTCCAACTGCGTTTTACCGTGGATTAACTAACTCCTGGGAGGTGTTAACACAGAACCTCGATGTCAGGAGACGAGTCACCGATGATATTCTCCTAAACGGGATACTCGACGACAGCGGTCTGAAACCCGTTCGGTGCTTTCTTCTCAAAGGACACGCTGGTAGCGGAAAGAACATCACTTTGAAGCGAACAGCGTGGGAGGCGGCAAGTGAGCATGATCAACTAATCTTATATCTAAGGGAAGGCGGAATTATTAGAAAGGAACTTATTCATGAGTTGTATAGACTTACACGAAAACGGCTCACATTATTCATTAACGACATTATTAAGATTCTGCCTGAAACGATCGATTTAATCAAATTCGCAACTCGGCACGAGGTACGACTCACGCTCATCTTTGGCGCTCGAACGAACGAATGGAACGTTTACGGTGGCGACCTCGCACCAAAATTAGATGGCGAGTATGATCTAAGGGATTTATCCGAGCAAGAGATTCGGTCACTACTTCAGAAATTGGAACAGCATAACTGTCTGGGACATTTAAAAAATCTTAATGAAGAGGAAAGGATGGATGCCTTGAAGCTGACTGCGGAAAGGCAGCTTCTTGTCGCCCTGCATGAAGCAACTTCCGGCAAATCGTTCGAGGAACTTATTTTTGACGAATACAAGAATATAGTCCCCGCCGAAGCACGCATTTTGTACTTAGACATTTGTACTCTTCATCGTTTACGTGTGTCGGTTCGCGCTGGCCTGATCTCCCGGATTTCGGGAATTTCCTTCGAGCAATTTCGTGAAATCCTCCTCGAACCCTTGGAACACGTAGTGCGCTACTACACTGACCCGGCCACTCGTGACTTTGCTTACCGATCGCGGCACCCTGTGATTGCGAAGTTCGTGTTTGAGCAGGCTTTAAAACGGCCCAGCGATCGAGCAGACCAAATAATCCGAATGTTAACGTACCTAAACGTTGATTATCGGGGAGATGAGGAAGCATTCGGACAGTTGATAAGGGGGAGAGAGCTCGCTGAACTGTTTGCAGATCGAAGCTTAGCAGATCAGATATATAAAACAGCGGAACAGACAGGCGCTGATGTTGCTTACATCCAACACCAGCGGGCTATTTTTGAGCTTCATCATCCAAATGGAAGCACGCGACGTGCGATGGATGCCCTGAAAGATGCGGAGAAACATGCGAAAAGAGGAACGGATGCGATTGCACATACAAGAGCGATGGCTTTGAGGAAAATGGCGTCGCAGGCAAGCAGCCTATTGGAGAAAGAGAAATACCGGCGGGACGCCAAAGAAATACTTCAAAAGCAACTTCAGCATGTTGCCGATGCCTATCCTTTCAGCGGACTGGGGGACGTTCTTCTTGATGAACTACGAGATAAGTTGCGGGAGCCATTGGTCGAGAGACAGGAGCCTCCACAAGATAGACTGAAGAACCGAGTAGTAACAGAACTTATTGGGGAGACTGAAGAAGTTATCTCTCGCGGGCTTCAGAAGTTTCCAGGTGATGAGTACTTGCTAACCCTTCAAGCCAATTTATCAAACGCTTTGAGCTACAATTAAAAAGTGTGGAAATAGGAATTAGGTAGGCGTACCCTTTCG
>JBBDNJ010000297.1:0-56900 GCA_040877705.1 Binatia bacterium
CTTAGTCGAATGGGTCATCGTTGCCCCCAGGGCATCAGCATTGATTGAAACCAGTTTTTGGTAGTGTCCACTTTAGAGCGCTGGATCGCCGCGGCGGGATCCACATCCTTCGGACACACGACGCTGCATTCCCCGACAAATGTGCAGTCCCAGATGCCATCGTGGTTGCCGATGATTTCGCGTTGATCCTTTCCTTGGTCGCGCGAGTCCATGTTGTAGCGGTAGCCTAGCGCGATGGCGGCTGGTCCCAAAAACTTCGGCTCCAGCCCGTAAACCGGGCAGGCCGCGTAACAGAGCATGCAATTAATACACTGGGTGAACTGATGGAACGCCTCGAGCTCAGCCGGCGTTTGTAAATATTCACCTTCACTGACAGGTTTCTCGTCCTTGCGTATGATCCAGGGTTTAACGCTCTTCAGTTTGTCCATAAAGTCGGTCATATCGATGACCAGATCGCGGATGATCGGAAAGTTGACGAGGGGCTCTACCCGAATCTCCTGGGGGTAATAGTCACGAAGAAAGGCTGCGCAGGTCAGCTTTGGGACGCCGTTGACCATCATGCCGCAACTGCCGCATACGCCCATACGGCAAGACCAGCGATAGCTCAGAGTTCCATCCATCTGATCCTTGATGTGGTTTAACACATCGAGAACGACCCAGTCCTCCCGGTAAGGGACGACGTAGGCTTGCGTTGTCGGAGCCTGATCTTGCCCAGGCCGATAGCGGGTAACGTTCAATGTAATGGTCGGTTCAGCCATTGTCTCCTCTCAGAATCTAGCACTGAGCGATGAGTTTCGAGTCCTACTAATACTTTCGCTCCTCCGGTTGCCATCGGGTGATGGTGACTGGCAGGTATTCGATTCTCGGTCCGTCTGGTGTATGGTAAGCGAGAGTATGCCTGAGGAAATTCTCATCGTCGCGTTTGGGGAAGTCTGTTCGAGTATGAGAACCACGGGATTCCTTGCGCTTTAGCGCAGAATTGGCGACCGTCTCCGCCACGTCCAGCATGAAATCAAGTTCAAGTGCGTTCATGACTTCGGTGTTGAAGGTGCTGCCTCGATCTTCAATGATGATGTCCTTGAATCGTTCTCTAAGAGTTCTCAGCGTCCCGCAAGCCTTCTCCAGCTTTTGTTCGTCACGATAGATTCCTGCGCCTTCCTCCATTGCTTGCTGCATCTCTTGGCGAATGGTTGCGATTCTTTCCTTTCCGGCATCCTTCCGTAAAAACTGGCGATCAAGACGCCGTTGTTCGTCCGCAGCCAGTGCCTCGATCGCCGCTGAAGCCGGAGCAGTAACGGTCGTGGCATAGGCGGTTGCTGCGCGACCTGCCCGAGTCCCGAAGACCAATAGCTCGGTCAGGGAGTTGGAACCCAACCGGTTGGCGCCATTGATTGAAACACACGCGGTTTCCCCGGCGGCGTAAAGTCCCGCCAAGCTCGTTTTAGCGTTAATATCTGTAGAGACGCCTCCCATCATGTAGTGCACTACGGGCCGTACCGGAATCGGCTCATAAACGGGGTCTATCCCGACGTACTTGCTTGCCAGCTCCCGGACAAAGGGTAGTTTTTTGTTGATCACTTCCTCGCCCAGGTGGCGAAGGTCGAGATGCACGTAATGGCCGTATGGGCCGTCAAACGTGCGGCCTTTGGCTAGCTCCTGCATATGGCAACGCGAAAGAATGTCACGCGGGCCTAACTCCATCTTGCGATGCGTGGGTTTATCCGTCGGCGGTCCAAGGCCGTAGTCCTGGAGGTAGCGGTAGCCGTCCTTGTTCTTTAGCCATCCGCCTTCACCCCGCGAGGCTTCCGTAATCAATATGCCGGTTCCCGGCAAGCCCGTGGGATGGTACTGAACAAACTCCATATCTTTCAGCGCGACTCCCGCTCGATAGGCTACCGCCATTCCATCGCCGGTGTTGATCGCGGCGTTGGTGGTGAAAGGGAAGATGCGGCCGCCTCCTCCGGTGCATAGGATAACAGCTTTGCCGGCAATAACTTCTACTCGGCCTGTATAAAGGTTGATTGATGTGACCCCGCACACCTTCCCATCGTCGACCAACAATGAGGTGAGAAAACACTCGTCGTAGCGGATGATATTGTCGTACTTCAAAGAGGTCTGGAAAAGGGTGTGAAGAAGATGGAATCCCGTCTTGTCAGCGGCAAAAAGGGTCCGATCGACGCTCATCCCTCCGAAAGATCTGACGCTCACGCGGCCGTCCGGGTCGCGGCTCCAGGGACATCCCCAGTGCTCAAGTTGGATGAGCTCTCCGGGAGCCTCCTTTACAAAGGCCTCGACGGAGTCTTGGTCCGCCAGAAAGTCGGCTCCGAAAATGGTGTCCTTCGCATGCAGATCGAGGCTATCGAACTCGCGAAGAACTGCCGCGGTTCCTCCTTCAGCAGAAACCGTGTGGCTTCTCATCGGATAGACTTTGGAGACCAATGCAATAGACAGCTTGCTCGACACTTCTGCCGCCGCAATGGCGGCGCGCAGGCCTGCACCGCCTCCGCCGACGATAACAATGTCATGAGTAAACATTTTAAATTGTATTATATGCTGATCCGGTAGGTGTCAAGGCAGTGATACGATTAGAGAACAATTTCCCATCCGTACGGCCAAGAGAGGATCGCCTCTCCTGGCTGCACGAACTACTCTGTCAATCTTTCTTGGAGACGCAAAGGAAATAGTAAAGAATTGGTGTTACTTTGCCGGCGTGGCACCGGCTTCTTTCGTCTGGTCTGATTCTTCCAGCTCCATATAAGTCTTAACGATCTGCGGAATATCTTCTTTGGTAACTTTCATATACCAAAGCCCTTCCGGCCAGATCATCATATTCGGACCAAAGGCACAGAGATCCATACAGCCGCTCCGGGCCACGCGCAGCTTGCCTTTTAGATTCATCTCCTTGGCGATTTTCTTCAGATCTTCCGCGATATCGTCGCCGCCGCTGTAGCCGCAAGAGGGGCTCTCGCCGTTACGGTTGTTGATACAAAGGTAAATTTGCCGCTTGTAGGGCTGTGGTCGTTGGATCATGGAAACTCCCTTCGAACTATTTGAATTATTCTCGGCTTATAACAGAAAAAAAACGGCTTTGCACGCGCTGACTTACTTCTCTTTCCGACTACCGGGAAGGGTCATGCTCCAAGGGTCCAGGGCGATATTTAATCGATCGTCCGGCAGCGCCTTGCGCAACTGAGCAACCTGTCGAACGGTCTTGCCGCTCGCAACAGCCTCGTCCGCGATCTGCGCGGCGGCGTCATAGCCGATCAACGGCGCCAGTGCCGTAACCATGGCAAGGCTGTTCTCCACGAGCTCGTTGCAGCGCTCCCAGTTGGCTTCGATGCCGATCACGCATTTTTCGGTGAAGGCCTTCACCGCGTTGGCCGTAAACTGTATGGCCTCGAGTATCTTAAGCGTAACAATTGGCAGTGTCACATTCAATTCAAAGTTGCCCGCCTGCCCGCAAATCGTTATCGTTGCGTCGCAACCGATTACGTGGGCGGCTACTTGAAGCACCGATTCGCAGAGCACGGGATTGACTTTGCCCGGCATGATCGAGGAGCCCGGTTGCGTCTCGGGGAGACTGATCTCGCCGATCGCGCAGCGCGGGCCGGAAGCGAGCCAACAAATGTCGTTAGCTATTTTGGTTAAGCTGACCGCCAAAGTTTTGACCGCGCCGCTCACGTATACTACGGCGTCTCTGGCCGCCTGCGCTTCGAAATGGTTCTCGGCTTCACGAAAGTCGATGCCGCTCTCTTCAGAGATGACTTCGATGGCGCGCGCGGCAAATTCCGGATGCGTATTGATGCCCGTGCCGACCGCGGTCCCCCCCAGCGCAAGCTCTTCGAGCCCCTTCGAAGCGGCTTCAATACGTTCTATAGCGAGCTCGATCTGCCGCGCGTAGCCGCTAAATTCCTGGCCTAGCCGGATAGGGGTGGCGTCGTTGAGGTGGGTGCGGCCGATTTTCACGATAGCGTCGAATTCTTTCGCTTTGCTTTCGAGCGCGCCGTGGAGGCCGGTTAAAGCGGGAACAAGATTTTGCCGTATCGCCGCCAGCGCAGCGACATGAATGGCCGTAGGGATTACGTCATTGCTCGATTGTCCCATGTTCACGTGATCGTTGGGATGTATCTCCTTGCTGCCGCGGGATTTCCCGAGAAGTTCGAGTACCCGATTGGCAATGACCTCGTTGACGTTCATGTTGGTGGATGTGCCTGATCCGGTTTGAAAAATATCGACAACGAACTCTTTGTGGTGTTTTCCTTCCATGATTTCTTTTGCCGCATCACGAATGGCTCCGGCAATTTTGCTATCCAATAATCCTAGACCTTCATTGGCCGTGGCCGCGGCATATTTGATCAGCGCCAGCGCATGGATGAACGTTGGCGGAAAGCCGATCCCGCTGATCGGAAAGTTCTCTACGGCTCGCTGAGTCTGGGCGCCGTAATAGGCGCTCTTGGGAACCCGTACTTCACCCATGGAATCCCGTTCCATTCGGTACTCTTGCTCGGCCATTTTCTTTCTCCTCTTGGGCGTCTTGTATTTATCTATCATGGACGACGCGACGGACCAACCGTGGTCGAATCAAACTTCTTGGCATTTATTTTCGGTCGCGTTATAAAGCATGTCCTCGACAATGGCTTAGATGCTTGGTGAATTTTGTGATAATGATTTTTTCAATTCTGCTCGTGCAAGGAATGGGGTCCATATTGCTAATGGAACAGCTTATCGAATTGAATAACCGCGTTGTTCAGTGCCGCAAGTGCCCTCGGCTCGTGCGCTGGCGTGAAGCTTGCGCTAAAAATCCACCGCGGCGGTATCACGGCGTTGAGTACTGGGCGAAGCCCCTGGCGGGTTTCGGCGACCCTCAGGCAAGAGTGATGGTCGTCGGGCTTGCGCCGGCGGCCAACGGCGGCAATCGGACCGGAAGAATGTTCACTGGAGACCGCAGCGGCGACTGGCTTTACCGCGCGCTCCATGCTTTTGGTTTTGCCAACCAGCCGAAATCGGAGCATTGCGACGACGGTCTCGCGTTGAAAGACTGCTATATCACCGCCGCCGTGCATTGCGCGCCGCCGTTGAATAAGCCCGCGCCGGTTGAATTCGAACGCTGTCGGCCATTTCTCGTTCAAGAGCTACAAATGATGAGGCAGGTGCGCGTTGTCATCGTTCTCGGTAAGATCGCTTTCGACTCGTTTCTGAAAGCCTATGAGGAAGCCGGCGGAACGATTCCCAAGCCGCGCCCGAAGTTCGGCCACGGCCGATCCAGCGTTCTGCCGGACGATCTGTCCTTAATCTGCTCCTACCATCCGAGCCAGCAGAATACTTTCACAGGCAAACTGACGCAGCCGATGTTTCACAGTGTTTTTCGTCAGGCGAAGGAGCTTCTCTAATATCCCTATTGCGGAGGCCGTGATGAGCGCAAATTCAAGCAATGATTATTTAGAGGTCGAAACAGAACTCAAGAAACGTATCGACGGGGAGGTGAGGTTTGATCAGTATACTCGTCTGCTGTACTCCACCGATGCGTCGATTTACCAAATCGAGCCCGTTGGTGTCGTCGTGCCGCGTCACAAAGGCGATGTCCAGGCCGCAATTGAAATCGCCAATCGCTTCCAAGTTGCGATCTTGCCCAGAGGCGGCGGCACCTCGCTTGCCGGGCAGGCAGTAGGGCAGGCGATCGTGTTGGACTTTTCCAAGTACATGCAGAACGTTGTCGAAGTGAATCAAGAAGAGCTGTGGTGCCGGGTGCAGCCGGGATTGGTTCAAGATGAGTTGAACGCTCATGTGCGGTCGATGGGGCTTCAATTGGGTCCGGATACATCGACGTCCAATCGCGCCACCATCGGCGGCATGGTCGGCAACAATTCGTCCGGCGCCCATTCGCTTACTTATGGCAAGACACTGGACCATGTTCTGGAGCTTACCGTTTTACTATCCGATGGCAGCGAAGTTGTGTTGAAAAATCTCCAGCCCGACGAACTCAATGGGAAAACCGGGCTCGAGGGGCTCGAAGGCAGCATCTATCGCGAAGTCGAGCGACTCGCACTGCAACACAAGGACGAAATTCTCGCCCGTTATCCAAAAATAATGCGGCGCGTGTCCGGTTATAATCTGGATGAATTCATCAAGCCCCAGCCCTTTAACTTGTCACGCATCGTGACCGGCTCGGAGGGGACCTTGGCGACCATCGTCGAAGCCAAGATGCGGCTGGTGCCGAAACCCAAGTGGACGGCAATGGATGTCATCCATTTCAACGACGACATCGAAGCGCTGGAATGCGCCCAAGTAGTTTTGCAGACGAGGCCTTATGCCATGGAATCCACCGACAAGATGATCCTCAATCTGGCCCGCGGTAACATCGAACAATCGAGAAAGCTTGGCTTCGTGCAAGGCACGCCGGAGTCACTTCTGATGGTCGAGTACGCCGGTGAAACGGAAGCAGAGGTCAAGGAGCAGGTCGACAAACTCGAAGAGGTCCGCAAAAAACATAAGATCGGTTACGCGGCGACCCTCGCGTTTAAGCCGGAAGAGGTCAAGGCGATCTGGGGCGTGCGCAAGGCCGGTCTCGGGCTGCTGCTCGGCACCAAGGGAGACAAAAAGCCCATCGCCTTCGTCGAAGACACGGCGGTGGAGCCGTCGATGTTGCCGGAGTTTATCCGGCGCTTTCGCGAAGTGGTTGCGCGCCACGATACGGTCGCGGGCTACTACGGCCACTGCTCGGTCGGCTGCATGCACATTCGCCCGCTCATCAACCTCAAAGACGAGAGCGAGAAACACAAGATGGTATCGATTGCGAACGCCATCTCGGATCTCGTGCTTGAATTCAACGGTTCGATGTCCGGCGAGCACGGCGATGGCCTGGCGCGCAGCCATTTCAATAAGAAGCTTTTCGGAGCGAATCTGTACCAAGCCTTTCAGCAGGTGAAGCGGGCCTTCGATCCTAAGAATCTAATGAACCCGGGCAAAATCGTCGACTCGCCGGCGATGACCGAGTCGTTAAAGATCAGTCCGCAATACCAAACCTGGGAGCCGCGGACGACTTTGAATTTTAGCGGCCAAGGCGGTTTCGCGCGGGCCGTGGAAATGTGCAACGGCATGGGTGAATGCCGCAAGAAATTGGATGGTACGATGTGCCCTTCGTACATGGGAACGCTGGACGAAGAGCATTCGACGCGCGGCAGAGCGAACGCCTTGCGCGCGGTGTTGTCAGGAAAGGTGCCGAAAGAAGAATTCACGGGTCATCGCCTCCATGAAATCATGGATCTCTGTCTCGAGTGCAAAGCCTGCAAAGCCGAGTGTCCTTCCAATGTCGACATGGCGAAGCTCAAGTACGAGTTTCTCGATCACTATCACCGCGCCAACGGCTTGCCCCTGCGCAACCGGCTGTTCGGCGGCATCGCGCGGCTAAATCGCATCGGCTCGCAGTTCGCGCCGGTTTCTAATTGGCTGGCCAATTCGAAGATGAATCGTCGGCTGATGGAAACATTTGCCGGCGTGGACCGCCGCAGACCTTTACCGCAATTTGCCAGGGAGACCTTCGAGAGCTGGTTCAATGGTCATAAAGCGGAAGGGGACGGAGCCAAGAGTGAAGTCGTGCTATTTCACGACACTTTCAACGACTTCAATACGCCCAACGTCGCCATTGCCGCGACGCGGCTGCTTGAACGCTTGGGGTACCGGGTGATGCTCGCCAACAAACGCTGCTGCGGCCGGCCGATGATCTCGAAGGGAATGCTCGGAGAAGCCAAGAACAACGCCGCCTGGAATGTCGATCAGCTTGCGCCATTCGCCGAGCGAGGGATCCCGATTGTCGGCCTCGAACCGTCCTGTTTGCTAACCTTACGAGATGAGTATCCTGATTTCCTGCGCACCAACGATGCCATTAAAGTCGCCAAAAATACTTTTCTTTTGGAGGAGTTTCTTCTCAGAGAACGAGATGCGGGCAAGCTTTCGTTAAATGCTCAAACCAGCGGCCGCAAAGCGCTGCTCCATGGCCACTGCCACCAAAAAGCGTTGGCCGGAACGGCGCCGACGATCGCGGTGCTGAAAGCGGCCGGTTTTGACGTCAGCGAAGTCGACTCCGGCTGTTGCGGTATGGCAGGCTCCTTTGGCTTCGAAAAAGAACACTACGATCTTTCGGTGACTATCGGTAATCGCCGCCTCGGGCCGGCCGTAAAAGCGGCTGCGGGCGATGTCGAGATCGTTGCGCCCGGTATTTCGTGCCGGCAGCAGATCGAGCATCTGACCGGTCGCAAAGCGAAGCATCCGGCGGAACTGCTGTGGGAAGTAATGAGTTTCGAGGACTGACTGCTGAGGGCGTAGCGTAGGAGAAAGAAATTGACAATCGCCACCGAGCTCGAATGGTGTGTTGCTGGGATGAGCCCGAAAGCCATTAAAAACGCTTCCGAAGGACGACTGGCGAGAATTATGGCTTGCTTGGAGAAAAAACCCCGCCCGAGCTGAGATGCCAGGCGGGGTCGCGACGGATTTCGAGATGGCTACTTCTTTTCCGCCTTCATGGCGTCGCCCTTAGCAGGTTCGGTCTTCTTGGTGCCGGCGCCCTTCGTAGCTTTAGTTGAATCGGAACTTTTGGTCTTAGTAGATTTTTGCGCCGGTTTCTCGATCATGGTTTTGCCGGTGGTCGTCACCTGGGGCCGGATCTGTTTCATAAGGCTTGGGCCGACACCGGGGACCTTTTCCAGATCATCGACCGATTTGAAGTTGCCGTTCTTGGTTCGGTAGTTGATGATATCCTGCGCTCTTTTCTCGCCGACTCCCTTAAGACTCGTCAGCTCTTCTTTGGTGGCCGTGTTGATATTGACCGCCGCCATCGCCAGCCCCGAGAGGGCAAAGCACATTACCAATGCCAAAAATAATTTCCGCATATTTTCCTCCTTTTGTTTTTGCGGTTTCCCGCGACCATGCCTCTTAGACGTATTTGCTCTGTTGCTCTTCAAATGACCTATCTGATTTTCTCTCAGTTAGCGGCTCATAACCGATGTGCAGGGTTTTCTGTCAACATCCGGCCGTTGGTCTAGAGCATAACGGGAGTTTGAGCGCGTGGGTGGCGGCTTGTGGCTACAGGCAATTGGCATAGTGTCATGTTCGACTACACCGCGTCTTCCGGCCGTTCATACTTGGCCCTGCCCCATCGTTCCTTCAGAGTCGGATATGCCACGGTGAAAATAGTCACGGCGATCAGTATTAAGACCGTCGGAAAGAGCAACCATTTCGCACCATAGGCCGCGGTGGAGATCCACAAATAGTTTTCCGCGATCTTGCCGAGAATCAGTCCAAGGATAAGCGGCGGCCGAGGCCAGCCGAATTTCACCATGAAATAGCCGATCACTCCGAAAATAAGAGTGGAGATAATATCCGTGAGGCTGTTGTTAGCGGTAAAGGAGCCAATGAACACCAGGAACATCAGGAACGGGATCAATAACGAACCGCGAATAAAGGTCAGGGCCGCCAGGTGATTGAGAACGAGGAAACAAATTCCGGCGACAATGATGTTGGCAATGATCAGTATCCAAACCATTGCAAACGTGACATCGAGCCGTGACTTGAGCATTTCCGGACCGGGGTTGAGTCCGACGATCAACATGGCGCCGAGCAATAGGGCCATGCTGGCGCTGCCGGGAATACCAAACGCTAAGGTCGGAATGAGGTCGCCGCCGCGGGTGGCGTTGTTAGCCGCGCCGGGACCCAGGACGCCCTCGATGGCGCCTTTGCCGGCTCTCGATCTGTCTTTGAGGTTAGCCACAGAATGACCGTAGGCAATCCATTGAGCAACGCTGGCGCCCAAAACCGGCAATACACCAAAATAGACACCGATGAGGCTGCAACGAAACACCAGCCAGAAGTGCCGGAAGGTGTCTTTAACGCCTTCCATGACGCCGGTCAACTTGCCGCCTGGTTGGCTGCCGCCCGCTATGCTCGTGCCGCGGACCGCCAGATCGACGATCTCAGGTATAGCGAACAAGCCCACCACGACCGGAATGAGATCGAGGCGGTCCCACAGATAGAGGCTGCCGAAAGTATAGCGCAGCGATCCGGTCTGTGGATCGACGCCGATAGAGGCTAACATCAAACCGATGCCGCCGGCCAATAGTCCTTTGATCAGCGATGGCCCGGCCAGTGTGCCGATAAAGGTGATGCCCATGATGGCAATGATGAACAACTCCGGCGATCCGAAGAGCAGGACGAGCGGACGCATGATCGGAATCGATATTGCCAATGAAATAGCTCCTATCACCGATCCCACCACGGAGCTTGTGATAGCGGCGCCGAGGGCGCGGCCCGCCTCGCCTTTCTTCGACATCGGATAGCCGTCAAGTACCAGTGCGGCTGCCGTACCTTCCCCAGGTATGCCGAACAGAATCGAAGTCAGATCGCCTGTAGTTGAAGTGACGGCCAGCATGCCCAGTAGCAATGAAAACGCCTCGATCGGGGTTTTAATGGTGTATGAGAATGGCATTATCAAGGCTAAAGTCGCCAGGCCGCCTATGCCGGGAAGAAGTCCAACAAAAAATCCGATGGATATCCCCATGAGCATATAGCCGAAAGCCGGCCACGCTAGGACTTGCCAAAATCCACTGACGAAGGCTTCAAGCATGTAGGTCTCCTGTCGTCGTTCTACCCGTACGGACCCTGCTCCTTACCGCATCTTGCCACTGCGGTCAAGCAGATTTCTCGTTGCCATGAAACTTAGAAGAAAATTATGCCTGGCGCGGGTTTGCATTTTCTTCATCGCGGAAATCTTACTTGCTCAAAAGTCGTTTTAGCGCCGCTTCGATCTCAGGAGGTTGATCGACGACCTGTTTTGCGAGCGCCTGTAATTCTTCGCCGCCGACCGGCCTTATTTCCCAACGTCTTTTCTTGAGCTCATCGGAGAATTCAGGGTCTTCGAACATCTTCGCAAAGGCGTCGCGGAGAATCTTAACCCGGTCCGCCGGAACACCCGGCGTGGTCACGATCGGACGGGAGCCGAAGCCCCAGATGCCCAGGTAGGATTCAACTAGACGGCGCTTCGGCTCGCTGACTTTGTACTGGTCCATGAGCTCAAAAATCGTCGGCACGGCGGGCAGCTTCGAATTTCGTTTGCGCTCGGTTTGAAGCCAGACTTTGACAAACCCCGTCTTCATCCAGGTTCGAAACGGCTCGCGACCAAAGAATGTGTCGATCGTGATCGCGCGACATTGAACTTCTCCACGTTCCATCGCCAGGTCTTGCTCCGCACCCCCGGGGTAGCCACTGATGACCTGGAATTTGAATCCCAGTGACTCGCCGAGAAGTCTCGGGATGTCATAGCCCGAGCTTCCCACTCCCGTCGCCGAGCATTTGGGTGGATCGTTGGTTTGCCGAAGATCATCGAAGGTTTTGTGCGCAATATCGGTTCGCATATACAGCAGGTGTCCGCCGCGCTCCGGTGTCATGAGCCAGGAAAACTTGGGCCAATCGAATTTGACTTCCTTACGACCCGTTATCTGTGCCATGAAGAGCGCGCCGCCGATGGAGCCGAGAGTCAGCCCATCCGGCTTGCTCAGGTTGTAGACATGATTAGCTGCGATCATCGAGCCCGCGCCAGGCATATTCTGCACGACAAACCCGGGATTGCCGGGTATATGCTTACCTAGGAACCTGGCGTATGTGCGTGCCCATTGATCGTGACTGTCGCCCGATTGATAGCCGACGACAATGCGAATGGTTTTCCCTTGGTAAAATGGAGCCTGGCCAAACGCCGGTTCGAGGTTCGAAAAGCTCAGCAGCGCCAAGACCGCGACGCTATAACGTAATACACCGGTGAGCTTTGGAATCCGCGCAGACGGGACGGGCTTTAAACTTTTGAACAAGTCACATATTTCATGCATAACGTGCTACCTCACATCCTTTAGTTATTTAGCCGGCGAGTTGTCAACCGTGCTACACCTTCGCGCGGCTGGTCGACGATTGCACGGGCAGACAGGCCGTTATCACGACGTTCTTTATTGGTATTTATCACTCCCGGCCGATAACCCATTTCATTCGCTTTACGACTTCGGGCGGCTGAACGATTACATCCTTGGCCATCTTCTCCAGCTCTTCCCCGGTAAGCGGAGTAATGTCCCAGCGTCGTTTCTTCACTTCGGTTAAAAGCTCCGGATCCTTTAGCGTGTTGCTGTAAGCCTGCCGCAGGACTTTCACGCGCTCGGCTGCAAGAGCGGGTGGGGCGACGATCGGCCGGCCGAGCAACGCCGCGTTCAAAACGACCCGCCCGAGGCGTTTTCCCGCGTCCGGCGTTTTATGTTGGTCCATCAACTCATAGATGGTCGGCACGCTCTCAAGCCGGGGATCGCGTTTTTGTCCCATCTGAACCAGCACGCGCACAAAACCTTTTTTGTGCCAGCTGATGTAAGGTTCTCGTCCGAAGAAGGTCGCGATAAGTGGCGACCAGCACTGCACCTCATTTCTTTCCAACGCCAGATCGATTTCCGATCCGCCTTGGTAACCGCCGACAATCGTGTGTTTGAGCCCGAGCGTCTCTTCGAGAAGTCTGGGAATGTAATGGCCCGTGGTTCCCGTTCCTGAACTACCGCAACGCGGCGGCTCCTTGGCTTCGCGGATATCTTCCACGGTTTTGAACGGTGAATCGGCGCGCATGTAATGAAGCGGCGCGTTTTGTTCCGGCGAGCCGATCCACGTGAACTTGGCCCAATCGAACTGCACCTCTTTACGTCCCACGAGCTGATCGAAATAGAGCGCGGGCAGGATCGCGCCGATCGTGAGGCCGTCCGGTTTGGCTAAATTGTAAATGTGATTGGCTGCCACCATCGAACCGGCGCCCGGCATGTTTTGGACGACGATTTCAGGATTCCCGGGAATATGCTTGCCGTAATGACGCGCCAGTAGACGCGCCCAGAGATCATAGCCGCCACCCGAGCTGGATCCAACGATGAGTCTAACCGTCTTGCCTTGGTAAAAAGGAGTTTGGGCGTAGAGGTTGGAGCTCCAAGCCAGCAACAGTGCTATGAACAGGAAGAGCGGAGCCTTCAGCTCCACTCTTCTGTGATTCGATCGTGCAGTGAATTTGTCGCCGCGACTTTTCAACCCCGCTCTTGGGCGCAGACACATGACTGACCTCCAATCAACGTTTTCTAATTGCTTACTTTCCCAGCAGCTTTTTGACCCGTTCGACGATATCGGGTGGTGTAGTCATAACCTCTTTGGCCACGACATCCAGATCTTCACCCTTGGCGGGGTCGATATCCAACCGGCGCCGCTTCGCTTCCGTCCTTAGCGCCGGATCGTTGATCGTTTTATTGAACGCGTCGCGGATGATCTTGACCCGGTCGGCAGGTACTCCCGGCGGGAGAACGATGGGTCGGCCGATCTCATCGGAGGCCAACACCACGTTGACTAGGCGCCGGGTGGACTCAGGCGTCTTGTACTTGTCCATGAAATCTTTGAATAGCGGCACGTCCTTGAGCCGTTCATCCGGTTTGCTTCCCGTCTGGTACATCACGCGAACAAAATTTTTCTTGCGCCAGGTAATAAACGGCTCACGCGCAAAAAAGCGTTGATGGTAAAAGCCCGGCAAATGACTTCGCCGCGCTCCACGGCCAGGTCGATGTCAGACCCAGAAATATAGCCGGACACAACATCAAATTTGGTTCCAAACGCATCTTCCATAAGTTTTGGCATGTAATACGCGGATGAAGTGACTCCGGTTGCGCCGCACTTCGGCGGTGTTTTGGCGGTGCGGATGTCTTCAACCGACTTGTACGGCGAGTCGGCGCGCATGTACATGAGACTCTTTGAGCTCACTGGGCTGCCGACCCAGATCAACTTATTCCAGTCGAATTTGACCTCGGGCCGCCCGACGAGCTGCTCGAAATAAAGCGCCGGATAAGTTGCGCCCAACGTCAAACCGTCAGGCTTGGCCGTGTTGTAAAACTGGTTTGTGCCAATCAGGCCAGCCGCGCCGACAACATTTTGAACAATAATATTAGGGGTGCCCGGAATGTGTTTAGGCATGTATTCCGCAAGCAGGCGCGGGTAGAGATCGTAAACATCGCCCGCTTTGGCGGCGACGACGAACGTGATTGTTTTGCCTTGGTAAAAAGGGGTTTGAGCGTGAACGCCGATACTCCAAAGGGTGAACAATACGAATGTAATTAAAGCCGAATACATTTTGTCCTCCTCGCTTTCAAATAGCAGCTCGAAAGTTATGCCTCAGTCGCGCCGCGGGGCACCGCGCCACGCTTACTTTATGGGCGGATGCCCCGCGTAAATTTGCCGGCTATTTTCCCAGCAGCTTTTGTACGCGTTGAACAACCTCGGGGGACGTCGCCATGACCTCCTTGGCCAAGGACTCCAGGGATTGGCCGGTTGCCGGATCCAGCTCCAGCCTTCGTTTCTTTGCATCCGCCACAATGGCCGGGTCGTTCACGGATTTGTCGAACGCGTCACGGAGAATCTTGAGGCGATCCGCGGGAGTACCCGGAGGAGTGACGAGCGGCCGACCGAAAACACCAGCCGCCAGTATCACCTTCGCCAAATTTCTCGGACCCTCTGGAGTCTTATATTTGTCCATGAGTTCGTAAATCGTCGGAACGTTGGCGATCTTTTCGTCGCGTTTCATGCCGGTCTGGATGAGGACGTTGGCAAATCCTTTCTTGCGCCATGTGATGAACGGTTCACGCGCAAAGTAAGCTGTAATTGTGAATGCCCGGCACTGCAGTTCGCCTCTTTCTACGGCCAAGTCAATGTCCTGACCGGAGACATATCCGGAGACGATGTCAAACTTTGCCCCGAGGGTTTCTTCTATCAGTTTGGGCATGTAATAGCCGGTGGACGTTACCCCCGTGGCGCCGCATTTTGGCGCCGTAGAAGATTTGCGAACATCGACGATGGTTTTATAGTGCGTATCCGCGCGCATGTACAGCAAGTGATTTGACGTCACCGTGCTGCCGATCCAACCAAACTTGGTCCATTCAAACTTGACTTCCGGTCGTTTGATCAATTGTTCGAAATAGAGCGCGGGATAGATGGCGCCGATCGTGAGCCCATCAGGCTTGGCGACGTTGTAGACCTGATTGGCGGCGATCAGCGATGCCGCGCCGGGCACGTTCTGAATGATAACGTTGGGGTTGCCGGGGATATATTTCGTCAAGTAATCACTCAGCATTCGCGGATAGAGATCGTAAACGTCTCCCGCTTTGGTGCCAACGATTATGGTAATTGTTTTGCCCTTATAAAAGGGTTCTTGGGCTTGAACCGCCGTGCACCAGAGCAGAAACGAGGTAAGCACGGTAATGGCTATTTTCATACGCTTTCACCTCCGAATTTTTATGGTTGCGGCCAACTATAATAAGAACCACGCCTTTTGTTGTCTCTACTTTCCGAGGATTTTCTTTACCCGGGCCAAAACCTCCGGCGGCTGGTCCAAGACCTGCTTTGCCAGCTTCTCGAGGCTTTCGCCACTTGTAGGATCGACGTCCATCTTTCCTTTCTTGGCCTCGGCAAGCAGCTCCGGATCTTTCATCACCTGATTAAAATCCTGGCGCAGAATTTTTACGCGGTCCGCCGGGATTCCAGGTCCGGCGATGACCGGCCGTCCGAACTTCTCGGCAGCCAATATGACCTCGGCAACCCGGCGGCTGGCTTCGGGAACTTTCTCTTTGTCGAAAATCTCGTCGAGTGTTGGAACATCGGGCATCTTCTCGTGCCGTTTTTCTCCGGTAAAGAGCAAGACTCGGACAAAGTTCTTTTTCTGCCACGAAAGAAAGGGTTCACGGCCATGGAACGGCGACGCGGTCATGCCTCGGCAGATGACCTCGCCTCTTTCCACGGCCAAGTCGATTTCCGACCCACCGGGATACCCCAATACCGTATCGATCTTGATTCCTGGTATGGTTTCTTCGAGCAAGCGCGCCAAGATAAAATCGGTGCTCACCGTCCCGGTTGCCCCGCATTTAGGCGGCTCTTTGGCGTTTTTCATGTCGGCGACCGTTTTATACGGGCTGTCGGTTCGTACATAAAAAAGCACCGGTTCTTGGACCGGCGAACCGATCCAATTAATTTTTCGGATGTCGAACTTCGCTTCGGCGCGGCCAACCAGTTGGTCCAGGTAGATCGCGCTACTGGGGAAGCCTATCGTCAGGCCATCAGGTTTCGCCACGTTATAGACATAGTTGGTGGCCACCACCGAGCCGGCGCCGGGCATATTTTGGACAATCATTTCCGGTTTGCCCGGAATGTGATTGGGCAGGTGACGCGACAACAATCTCGCCCAACGGTCATAAAAGCCGCCGGAGGTGAAGCCTACGACGACCCTGATCTGTTTACCTTGATAGAAAGGCGTCTGTGCATAGAGGTGGGTGCTGAAGGTTAAAAACAAGCCGATAGTGAAAATCAGTATTGCCATATAAAAATTTCCTTTCCTAACCTGATTTGATAAACCTTGCATTCCCTTAGACGTTCGGATTCCCCGATTCCATTGTACTCACGCGATCGTAAGCGCGACAAAACCGGCGGCCTTACTTTTATACTTGCCGATATGCATTCAGAACTCCTTTCTTTCGGTTTGATTCGAGTGAGCTTTTTCAACGGCTCGAGAACTTCGCTGCGCATCATTCGACGTCAAATGGGAGTCCGCGGGGGGATATACTACCGTAGCTAGCTGCGGCTATACCCAATCCATCCCGAGCCAAGCAAAGAGCAATCCTTGCGGAAAGGGAAGAGTTAGTAACTTCACGAACAGACCCCAGAAAAAAATCCAGGCGCACAAAGTAAGGCCAACGGACAAAGGCCAGCTTTCCCCCGATTGCACTTTGAGATAGAGGAAAACCACCAGGGGGATTCCGATAAAGAATCCCAGGAACCACACGAGAAATAAAAAGCCGAAGAACCAGCCAAACATCTCGATGGCGCGTTTTTTAGCTACGGCCGGATCGGTATCCCCGGCAAATTGGAAATCGACCGGAGCGCCATCCGAGGTTTGCTTCGCCTTGACTCCCCTCAAGTCCAGGATCACCTGGACAATGGCTAGAACAAGCATCGGTATTCCGATCGCCCAGGGATACAGCCGGGCCTGCGGGCGCCAATCCTGCGCCAGATACACGAAAACGGCAAAAAATATCAGGGCGCATATACTAAATAGTGCCGGGCCTGTTAACTTCAAAGGGTGCTCCTTCCTGACTATTCCCATCCGTATAACTTGACGGCGTTATTGCGCATGATCTTGTCCTTCTGATTTTCGCTAATATCTTTTCGCGCTTTCAAATTAGACGTCATCCTCGGGAAGCTGCCGTCCCAGTGAGGATAGTCCGAGGCAAACAGGATAAGATCCTCGCCGATTCTATCGATAACAAAGGGCAGCGTGGTTTCTTCCGGTTCGGCGGCGTAATACCAATTGCCCTGGATGATGTATTCGCTCGGTTTCTTTCTCAACAGCGGCGCTTCGGATCGCCGCTTTTCCCATTCTTCATCCATTCTGTCCATCCAATAAGGCACCCAGCCGCAACCGCATTCCAGAAAAGCCACCTTCAAGTTTGGAAATTTTTCCGCCACCCCGCCGTACATGAGCGCAGCGCAATCTAGCAGAGTTTCAAAGGGTCGTCCAATGGTGTGGCGGAATAAAAAGGTATCAAAACGAATCTCGCCCGCCGGTCCCTGGCGCGAGTTGTGAATCAACAGCGGCGCATTGGATTTTTGCAGTTCTTCATAGATTGGCCAGAACATGGGTTGGCCGAGATGCTCTTTCAAGCCGAACGAAGCGACGGCGATGCCCGCGAGGCCGAGTTGGGTAATCGCCCGTTGGGTTTCTTTGACGGCGGCATCGACGTCTTGAAACGGCACGAGGGCTACCGCTTTCAAGCGCTGGCTCTCGGCGCAGATGCTTGCTACCCAATCGTTATAACCGCGGCAGAAAGCCGCCGCGTAATCTTTTTCCGGCAGGGTCGTGACGGCAAAGCCGCTGGTCGGAAAGAGCACCGAGATGTCGATCGCTTCCTTATCCATGTCGCGCAATCGGGACGGCACATCGGGAACGTCCATGCCGAGCTTGCCGTACATGCTCGAATCCCACACGTCGTTGGGCAGAAGCCCGCCCCGGCGGCGGCAGTACGGTTCTGCCATGAATTTACGGATATCGGCATCGCGATCGCGCACGTGACCGTCGGCGTCGATGATCTTAACGTTGGTTAAATCGGGAATAGCCATAAGACTATGTCGCTGCGAAATTCTTTTCCCGTCCTCGCTTATCATAGGCGTGATTGACGGGTCAATGCTGTTTTTGGTTTTTGTAGTAGCAAAGTGATTCTGACATGCTGTTTTTGTTTTTTTATCGAGCGAATACGTCAAACTCATGACCGAAACATTCCAGCGTAAAGTGATCTACTCTGTGTCTCTTAGTCCCGCTGGCGATTCGGAGGCTCTTGAAAATCTTCCTTCGCCTTTTGACATAGCTCCGGCGCATTAGTGAGTTAAAGCTCGAAAAGCTCAAATGCTGGATCAAGAAGGAATGTCAAATTCTGGGACACAACGGATCACGTGTGTTGCGCCGATGGAACATGTTCCGAGCATCAAATCGAGCGCCACCAGCTACTTGACCGAGCAGGAATAGATCGTTACGATCTCACGCGTGCATGTCTTGCTCGACAATCGGAACATTCCGAATTGCGGTTAATCCTCTGGCATTTGGTTTGCGATAAAGCTAAACGGGCCTTCGGCGCTCTTGTAAACCGTGACTTACACCGCGCTTGAGGTAGCGAAATGGTCTTCAAGGCGGCACCTTTAGTTTGGCGAATGCGTCGAGCAACCCTCGGAATTCTTAACAGGAGACTAATCGAGCGCGACCACCTCGCAAAGAAAGCGGAACAGCTGTTGAAATCTCGTCGGCCTGAAGGGCCTCGAGAGCTAAGAAAGAGGACAAGCGATGAACGAGAACGATTGCCTTTCTCTGGAAAGCGTACGAATACGCGATATCGAGCTCAAGCCCGGTGATCGCGTGCGGTTGCGGCCGCGCGCCGGCGGCGACATTTTCGACGTCGCGCTCAATGGCAAGACCGCGATTATCGAGTCGATCGAGCAGGATTATGAAAACCAGGCGCACCTCGCGGTTACGGTGGATGAAGATCCCGGCCGTGATTTGGGCGCGCTACGCCTGCCCGGCCATCGCTTCTTCTTTTCGCCAGAGGAAGTTGAACCGATGGTAGACTGACGGACCAGGCCGGGCACTATCTGGCAGTTCCTGGACGCCTCTTTGCGATACATGCCTCTGTTTGATTGAGATTTGTGATCGGCGGCATTACGATCCTCTCCAGTGTCGCTCCGGGCGCGAGTTTCACCGCGATCGATTGTCGATGACGGCAACGGCATGAATGCTTTCGGCCAGACGCTTGGCTCGCCCGAGTTGTAGCGCCAGGAGCGTCCGGTTCATGGCCCAGAAGGGCGAGACCGGCAGGCCTGCCTCCTGTAGAGCACGCGCTACGTAATGATGGCAATGATGAAAAACGTGATAGTCGCGAAGAGAGCGATAAAATTCGGACCGGTCCACGGTGGCGATCGGCTCGGCCGCCGCAAGCGTGGAGAGCAGATGGCGCCGAAGCCGCATCAAGCCGTCATGGCTTAAATAGAAGAGAAACAAGTCGGCTGGAGGTTGAGGCGTTCGAGACGCCCAGAGCCGTTCGTATCGCGCGATTTCCACGGTTCCGTATGTGGGCCAGAACAGCGCGCGTAAAATGCCGATAATTCCTTGCTGTCCCTCGATGTACCATTGACGCTCCGCGTATCCCCATTCCTCATAGCGGGCTGCCGATTGGCGGGCCTCGAAAGTCGAGCCCAGTCTCTGGCCGCTCAGGATCGCCGGCCGGCGGTTCGATGTCTATAGTGAACGGGAAGCCGATCATGCCGTGCCAGGTGTCAAGCGACACATAAATCGGGAACGTATGCTCCCCGGCAGCGGGCGGCCAGAGATCGGGCTGCACGGCGGCGCAGCCGTTGAGCAGAAGGGCAAGGAGGGGATTGAGGAAGGTAAGGAAAGCGCGGTGAATGAGACCGATGCGTATCACCATGCGAGCAAGTGTTATCCTTTTTCTAGAAGTTCAGGGCTTCCATTGGATGTTGACCCGTCGCAACTCGCATGCCGAGTACGTGTCGTTTTGCGATGAGCGCGTTCTTTTCTTTATCCGCCTTGTTTAACCGTTGCTCTCATCGCCGTTGTCTCAGGCGCACGAACACATTTTATTATGAGCGCATTTTTATCTTTCCGGAGCGCCGCCGCTTGTTGTATAACGGCTGCGTTCCCAGCGATACCCGGATCATCGACAAAGCTAAATAGCTTTCTGAAAGGGACGCGCTGGCAAAGGAGAAATTTTATGTCCACAGTACGATCTCGATTCCCAAAGGGAAGCCGCACCCTCTTTTCCCCTCAGTGCCGGAGCTGGAAAGCTTCGCTAAAGACGACAAGGAGCGGCAGCTGATTAATCTGTTCCGCACATTTATTTACCCGCGCTGGCCCTATATTTTGCCGCACGGAACACCTGACGAAATCGTCGGCACCTTGCGCGGCGCCATGGCCAAAGCCTTCAAGGACCCGGAGTTTCACAAGGAATTTAAAAAGCTCATGGCCAACGATCCGACGCCGCTCACCGGCGAGGAATTACAGACGGCCATCAAAGGATTGCCGCGGGACGCCGAAATCGTCGCGCTCTACAAAAAGTTAGCCGAAGGCGGCCCGCTGCCGCCGCGATAACTTTGCCGCGCTCGATTAAAGTGATCGTGTTCGCGAGCTCGTGTTAAATCGACACCAGCATAAGCGGCGATCTGATGAATCGATTCGAATCAAGGGAGGAGAAAAAATGACCGAAGTTCGTAAAGTGTTTCGTGGGTGTCTGCTTTTCTTCGGCGTAATTCTCGGCGCCGTGTGGCATGCCCAGGCTGACGCGGCGGCGCCGCGGCCTTTGCGGATCGCCTATCTGAGTAACTCGGTAACCATGGCGTCTCTGTGGATGGCCAAGGAGACCGGCGCGATAGCCAAAGAGGGGCTGGATATCGAGATCCTTTCCATGACCTCGAGCTCGGCCATGCCGGCGCTGATCGCCAACGAGCTCGATGCCTTGCAAGTGTCGGCGGCGCCGGTGTTAACCGCGTCGCTGCGCGGGCATGACGTCATTTTCGTTGCCGGTCTGCTCAACACGATGATCTGGAATTTTTATGCGCGGCCTGAAATAAAAACCGCCGAGCAACTCAAAGGCAAAGTGATCGGCACCGACCGTCCGGCGACGCCGGTCGCGTATGGCACGTTGGTGGCTTTGAAGAAAATGGGGCTTACGCCCAAAGATGTGCAACTCTTTCCTATCGGCAGCAGCGCGCAAGTATTGGCGGCGCTTCATGCCGGCCAGGTGATGGGCGGTATCGCCAGTCCACCGGCGAGTTTTCAACTGGAGCGGATGGGGTTTCGACCCTTGACGAGTCTGTTGGACGTTCCCTATCAAAACGTCGGCATCGTCATCAGGCGCAGCCGCTTCGACGAACTCAAAGACCGTCTGCTTCCCTTGTTACGCGCGCGGCGAACCGGAATCGATCGTTACTACAGCGACAAGAATTTCGCCATCAAGGTCATCTCCAAATACAACCGGGAAACCGATCCCGGCGCGCTCGATAAATCCTACGAGTTTTATCGCCGCGCCGGCTTCAGGCGGGAGTTGAGAATATCCGAGCCGGGCGTTCAGGGAATTCTGGATTTTTTGTCGGAAACGATCCCGGAAGCAAAGAAGGCCAAGCCGTCTCAGTTCTTCGACGACCGCCTGGTGAATCAACTGGACGGCGCGAAATAAAAGCGCCTGAGGTTGATAAACCTGGTTGTAGGGAATGCGGAGAAAATTTTTATGGAGAACTTCGACAATACTCTCGTCATCGACGCCGATGGACATGTGTCCGAGGGCGACATCGATTTCGCAAACCGTTTGCCGGAGAAGTGGCGTTCGCAGGCGCCCGTCAAAGTGAAGGACAATCTGGGCTATACACATAATCTTATGACACACAGAGACGGATTTGGCAGAGCCGAGATCGAGTGGATTAGGCTCATTTTAAAAAGGAGGAAGTATGGCACTGTTATTCCATTCAGATGATGTTGATCAGTTCCTTTTGCTGCCCGAAGCGGTTCGCGTCGCGGAGGAGGCGCTGGGCAATATTCCCCGGCGCCAGGGTGTTAATGCGCCCCGCAAGCGCTTGAATCTGCATCGGCAATTCGCCGAAGCGAGCTATGATACAGTCCTCAATATTTATGCCGGCGGGTCGGCGAGCTATGGCGCCGTCGGCGCACAAGTCGCGCTGCACCGAAAGACCATTGAAGGAAGCGTTCAAAAGACACCGCCGTACAATCCGGATCAAACCGAACTGGCGCAAATCTACGATGTGGATACGGGATCGCTACTTGGAATCATGGTGCATCGTCCTCGCCACGTTCAGGGCGTGGCGGATCTCAGAACCCCGGCCACGAGCTTGGTGGGTCTCGACAAGTTGGCGCGAAAAGACGCGCGACGCGTCGGAATTTATGGCTCCGGACACCAGGCCATTTCAACGTTTATGGGCTTAACGGAAATGCGCCCGATCGAAAGCGCTAAAGTGTTTAGCCCGACCAAGGCGAATCGCGAAGCATTCGCCAGGACGATGAGCGATAAGACTGCCGTTAACGTTCAAGCCGTGAGTGAGCCTAGAGAAGCGGCTAGGAATGTCGACATCATTCTTTGCATGACTAATACTATCGTTCCGGTGATCGACGGCTCCTGGTTGGAGGAAGGTCAGTACATTGTATCGGTGATCGGTAGCAATATAGAACTGGTCAAGAGCGGCGCGCTCAGCTCGCCGCGCCGGGAGATCGATGACGGTACTCTCAAACGGTGCAGCTTTATCGTGGCCCTGTCGAAAGAACAGGCTATCGATTCGCAGCAAGGCGATATCTATTGGCCGGTACAAGACGGCGTTATCGGTTGGGACAAGGTCATTGAGATTGCCGATATCGTTGCGGGCAACGCGCCGGGGCGAACCGATGACAAGCAGATCATTCTTTATAAGAATCAGGGCGGCCAGGGTATTATTGATATCGCCTTGGCGAAGCGCCTCTATGATTTGGCGCGTGAGAAAGGATTCGGAACTGAGCTGCCGATTCGCTCGCGACCTGCTCATAGCGGCACGGGATGGAGGGATTCATTTTGAAAACAAGGACACAGTTGCTGCGAATTGCCGTGTTGCTCTACGCGATCGTTGGCGTGAACACGTCGGTATCGGCGGCCGAGTCGATCAGGATTTCTTATTCGGCGATTTCTTGGCTGATGACGCCTGTGTGGATGGCCGAAGAATTAGGGCTATTCAAGAAGCATGGTCTGGATGCCCAACTCATATATATTCCGTCCAGTGCGACCAGCGTGCAAGCTTTGCTCGGCGGCAGCGTCGAAGTGATCACCCCAGGAAGCAGCGGGGTAGTCATCGCTGCGGCACGAGGGGTGCCGATCGTCGCTGTGGCGGCCTCCACGCGACGCGCGCCGTTTACCTTGTTTACGCATCCGGAGATTACCAAACCGGAAGAGTTGAAGGGGAAGGTCATGGGAGTGACCCGCTTTAATTCTACGACTCACATGCTGACAGTGCTGATCCTCAGAAAGCTCGGACTGGAAAGTTTCGTCTCCGTACGCCAAATGGGTGATGTGCCGGCGATGCATCAGGCATTCGAGCAAAAAATCATCGCGGGTATGGTTAGCTCTTACGGGCCCAAAGCTCGCCACCGCTCTTTGACTGACGCAGTGAAGCTGGATATCCCCTACGCGGGCAGCATGATGACGATCAGGCGCAGTTTTCTTCAGGATCGGCGCGACACAGTGGAGCGCGTGCTGCGGGCCTACGTCGAAGGCTTGGCGGCGTTTCTGAACCAAAAGGCAACAGCCAAAAAGGTTCTTGTTAAGTATATACGGCGAGACCAGCCGGATTTCCTGGAGGAGACCTATGACACCGCGTCCAAATACCTCGAGCCGGTACCGAGGGTCGATCCGCTGATCGTTCCGGCGATCCTGGGGTTTGCCGGCATAAAGGACGTCGAGGCTAATGAGCTCACGGCCAAGGTCATCGACAACAGCGTCTTGGATAAGCTGCAGCGGGAAAGATTTTTCGACAATTTGTTCACAAAGACGAAATAGAGCAAAGGAGAGGACTTCCCGGCCACAAGGTCGGCTCGTTCGTAGTCGTTGGCGTGCCGGGAAAATCGCCGGGAGAAGTTGCGCTTCACTGGTCTGAAGGAAAAATTCTGCTTATCGGGGATGTGGTGGACTTCAAAGGAATTAGCTCATCAATGGATCGGGTTACGATTATAAACCAGGCGACCATCAACATATGTCTGATCTACTTTTAGCTCTCTGATTCTGCTGGCCGGTACTGCGAGAATGTCGTCGGACAAGACAGCCATATCACCAAATTTTCCCTCTTCTAAAGAACCCCTATTTTCCTCTTCGAAAGCAGTATAAGCACCATTGTAGGTGTAAACTCGTATTGCCTCGAGAATATTAAGACGTTCGTCCGAATTGAGTAGCTCACCATTTTCTTCGGGGCCAAAGCGGTGATTGACAAGGATATCTAATCCGATCAGAGGATTGTGAAAACCAACAGGCCAGTCAGAGCCACCACAAATGATAACTCCTCTCTTGAGCAAAGACTTAAACGGAAATGCGAAGCGCGCCCGTGCTCCCCACTGGGAATAAATACCCTCCCGTCCCACTATTTCCATGAGTGACGGTTGAGTATTCCATATAACCTCAAGCTCAGCCATTCGGTCCATAATTTCCGGATTCCAGAGATAGGCATGCTCCAACCGATGGCGTAAACCATGAGTCGCGACTTGCTTTTGACCATAGGCGATTGCATTGAGGGCACGTGAAATGCCCAAGTCTCCGTGACAAATCAGACCGACTTGCCAGCCGGCAGACTGGGCTTTAACCATCAGGTCTTTCGATAATTCCTCGCTTATTCGAAAGCTTCCACGGCGTGGCCGCTTCGAACGCAGTTGTTACGCCGTATTGGTTAAGCTCCGTACCAATCCAGCCGTAACCATCAATTAACTCTTCCACATGGTACTGAGGTATGTTGTGTCTTATAAAAACCTCTCGAGTATTGTCCCACATCGGTCCAAGCGGTCGACCGGTAGAGTCACGCTCCATGGGCCCGCCAGCAGGATCGGGAGTAGTATCTTCGACCCCAATTCGGCGCAGTCCGGCGGTATTAAACGTCCAGCCCATTCCCTCCCGATTTGCTATACCAACCGGATGATTCGGGGACACAGGGTCTAAATCGAAACGATTAGGGTTACGCCTTTCAGCCAGACGTGCTGCCTGAAAACCACGTCCCAAAATCCATTCTCCCGGTTTTGTCTCCCGGGCCCTCGCGGCAATCTTCTCCGCCATGTCTGCAATCGATGGAGAGGTGGAATACGTGCAATCTAGCCAATGACGCTGAGGCGAGTTCGTCATGTGTATATGGTTATCGATAAATCCTGGAATCAGAACACGGCCATTAAGATCGACTATCCTTGTCCTGTGCGAAATAGATTTTTCAACATAGGGTCGGCTACCCACCCGAAGGATTCGACATCCTCGTATGGAGAGCGCTTCGGCTATTTCATCTTTGGAGTTGACTGTAATTATCTTACCGTTAACGAAAACCATATCTGCCGCAGGCGACGCAATTTCGACCCCAGCGTTTGACATTATATTTCTCCGATCGATCAAATTGTTTTGCTGTCAGCAAAACCGCTCGAACCATCTTCCATATAGACCGGACACTAACAATGCACATTCTACAATTCAACCGGAAAACGATTGTCAATGTCCTGAACCTGTACGGTGAACTTGACAAACAGCCAAACACTACCCTATATAAAATTCAGGATAAGCCGACGTCTTCAAAGGAGGCTACCGTATGAAAAATAACGACAAGAAATTCAGAATTGAGATGTTTTGTATCGTTTTCATAATTGCTATGGTGTTTTACTCATCGCCGGTTTTGTCGCAGTCGGACCACACAGCGCGGCTTATCGAAGGAGCAAAAAAAGAAGGAAGGCTTCTGTGGTATACGGCACTAAATATCCGAGATGCCGATATGCTTACCAAAAGATTCGAACAAGAATATCCGTTTATCAAAACGCAAACACTACGATTGGGAACGTTTCAGCTACTGACAAAGATTCAGACCGAAGCGAGAGGTGGGGCATTTAAAGGAGACGCAATTGAAATAGCAGGGGTAACTGGACAGATCCTCAAAAAGGATGGCATTTTCGCAAAATACATATCGCCCGAATCCCGCTTCTATCCGGATTCAGTCAAAGACCCGGACGGTACATGGACGAGCTTCTTTATCAACACTCATGTTCTCGTCTACAACACGAATTTAGTAAACAAAGACGAACTTCCTCGAACTTTTCAGGAGGTCATCAACCCGAAGTGGAAAAACAAGATTGTAATGGCCCAAGATTTCGACATTTACGGAATGATGCTGAAGGTTATGGGTCGAGAAAAGGGCCTTGACTTCATGCGCCGTCTCGCGGCCCAAGGTGTCGGACTTCGTGATGGTTATACGTTGGCGATACAGGGGATCGCATCGGGGGAAGTTCCTTTGGGACTAAATCTTTATGGGACGCGAACAGAAGAATTTAAGAAAAAGGGCGCACCGGTTGACTGGATTCCGATGGAATTTGTTCTCGCTTCATTAGAACCTCTCGCCGTGGCGGCCAATGCGCCGAATCCAAACGCTGCACGACTTTTTGTGGATTTCCTGCTGTCGAAGGAGGCGCAGGGTTTGATGCGCCAGCGTTTTCGCATTCCATCCCGCCCGGACGTTCCTCCGGATCCGCCCGAGTTGACTCAAGGGCTAAAACTAATTGCAACAGATCCATTGTTAGCGGAGCGATCCAAACAGCTAGCCAAAGAATTTTATTCTATCTTCAAATCCCGTTAGCGAGTCTCGCATGAGTTATCTTGTGAGAGGTCAATTTGTCCTAACGATGAACGACCGCCTGGGTGTGAACGGGATCGTTGAGGACGGAGCGGTTTACATCTCGGGAAAAAACATAGTGGAAATAGGTCCATACAAGGACCTGAAATCAGTCTATCCAACAGCAACCGTTATCGGTTCTTCTCGATTCTGGGTTATGCCCGGATTTGTTAACGCGCACCAGCACGGTAAGGGATTAACTACCTTTCAGCTCGGAGGCATCGACGACTGTTTTGAGATCTCTCGTTTTTCACCAGAGCCGCAGGCAACTGTCGAACCTTACATTGATACACTATACGGCTGTATGCGGATGATTGAAGCGGGGATCACTACCTGCATTCATTATAACTCAAGCCGTGGACCGTCCTATTACGAAACAGACGTGCTCAAACGGATGCGAGCATACCAAGATTCAGGAGTACGCGTCTCGTTTGGTCTTGATATCCGCGATCGAAATCATCTAGTGTATGGAGATGAAGAATTTATCAAACCCCTTCCTTCGCCCCTAAAAGAGAATGTAATCGAGAAATACGCTAGGTCGCGGACCTTAACTGCTGATGCATATTTTCCCTTGGTGAAAAAGCTATCAGATTCGGATGCGGTAACTGGACAGGAGCGAATTAAGCTTTTCTTGACACCGGCGGGACCTCAATGGTGTACAGAAGATCTGTTGCGTGCCATTCGAAATGAATCTAGTGAACGCGATTTAGGAATACAAATTCATGTCTCAGAAACAAAGTATCAACGGTCCTTTTTTTCTCGCGCTTATCAAAAAACTGCGATCGAATGGTTGAATGATCTGGATTTTTTGTCTCCCCGCGTAAGCATAGCCCACGGTGTCTGGCTGAACCGAAATGATCTGCGGGTCGTCGCAAACAAGGGTTGCGGTATCGTACATAATCCCAGCTCAAATCTTCGGCTACGCAGTGGTATCGCGCCCCTACCTCTCTTCTATCAAGCTGGCATAACATTAGGCATGGGTTTGGACAGTAGCACCCTAAACGATGACTCGGACATGCTTCAGGAAATTCGCTTAGCCGCAAACCTCCAGAGGGTTCCGGGTTCCAGTTCAGTTTTGGTTCCACTAAAAGAGATCTTCAAAATGGCTACGGTCAACGGCATGAATCTGCTGAGATGGGGCGACATCGCCGGGACATTAGAGCCAGGTAAGGAAGCCGATTTGGTTTTGTTGGATTCGCGCGACTTCGCACAGCCCTATTTGGCTCCTCGGCAGAACCCCATCGATACTTTGATTTATCGAGGAAAATCGACTGCTGTTGATACAGTTATAGTAGGTGGAGAAATCCTTTACCAAGGAAGAAAGCATAAACGTATCGATAGTAAAACTATTCATCAAGGACTTAAAGAAAGCATCAAACCGCCATCACCAAAGAAGACCGACGGTCCTGAGGCAGCACTTCTGCCATATGTGCACGCGCTGTTTCAGTCATGGGATCAGGATACAGCAGTACCTTTTCATAAATTTAATAGTGTTGAATGACAAAGAACACCAGGAGGGCTCATGCGACTTGCATTAACTGAGGCTCATATCATGACTGCATCGAACGGGGGTATTAAGAAAGGTACCCTTCTCATTAATAACGGCGTAATTGAAGCCGTTGGCGACAACGTTAAGTTGCCCAAGGATGCTGAGGTTTGGAACGTTAAGGATAAAGTTCTTATTCCAGGAATGATTGATGCCCACACTCATCTGGGACTCAGACAAGATGGTGTAAGCGCGGACCAGAGCGATGAAGACGAGGTCGGTGACCCCGTTGTCCCACACATTCGCGCGCTTGATGCCGTCAATCCGGAAGACATCGCCTTTCGCGATGCGATCATGGGAGGAGTCACCACGGTGGGAATTATGCCCGGGAGTTACAACGTGGTCTGCGGTCAACCCGCCGCAGTCAAAGTGGTTGGGCGGAGCGTCGAAGAAATGCTATTGCGTGCGCCCGTCGGAATGAAAATCGCATTTGGCGATCGACCCAAGATTGTTTATGGCGGTCTCAAAAAAAGTCCGATGACCCGAATGGGTATCGCTGCGATCCTCAGGGAATCGCTCATAAGGGCTCACAACTACGCAGCGAATGACAAGAAGGGGCTGCGGGATTTGCGCCAAGAAGCTCTAATTCCCGTAATAGAAAAACGAATTCCGCTCCGAGCTCATGCTCACCGTTCGGACGACATCATGACAGCAATTAGAATTGCCAAGGAATTCAGTCTCGATCTAGTGATCGAACATGGTACCGACGGATATAAGGTAGCTACCGACTTATCACACGCGAAAGTGCCTGTTGTACATGGACCCTGGCTCAAAGTGCGAGGCAATTTCGAACAATCTGGAAGAAATGCCGATTCGCCCAGGATACTAATCGAGAACAGGGTGCTCACAGCTTTTTCAACAGACCACCCCGTTATACCGATTCAAAACCTTAGAATGCAGGCGGTAACAGCCGTCGAACAAGGTGTAAGCCCCGAGGCGGCGTTAAAAGCAATAACCATTAATCCTGCGCAAATCATGGGTGTTCACAAACGTGTTGGCAGCTTGGAAAAAGGCAAAGATGCTGATGTTATTGTCTTGTCGGGGTTCCCTTTCGAGGGGGGGACACGAGTCGATGCTACAATCGTTAACGGAAAGATTTGTTGGAAACGTGATTTGCAAAAAGTTACTGTGTCTAATCGGTCAGTGGATCAGCATTGATTTAATCTGTGTACAATGATTTATCGAGCGCCATCAATAGCCTAGATCCACGGCGCAGCGCCATGAAATCTCCGCGATGCTTTTGCCCGTCGGTGTGAGAAGGCCCGGCTTGGCTTCGAGCGTCGGGGCAATAGCATTTATCAAAATCGCCACGGTGGCCTGGTCGCCGGCGATGCCGTCTTTGATGATGACTTCGATCTCGGTCATTCCTTTAATTAAGATCTGATCTTTCGGTTCCGGCGCGCCGACATAAAAAAGCACTTCGAGGCTGACGCATTCCTTGCCTTTACGGAAGCAGCGCGCGACCTGTCGCATGCCGGACACATCACCGGGCTTGACTCTGACGTACTCCGATTCAACGGCCTGCTCCGCGACCACCGGCTCGACGGATTGAGTAATCCGGTCCGGAATCATGCCGATACCGTCTGCCACTAGTGCCGCCGATTCCATCAGGCCCACATGGCCGAAAATGTCCTTTCCGAGGCTCGCTTTGAATTGGTCAACGCTCAAACCCGCGCCGACCTTAGATTGCAGCTGTTTGCGGCGACGTGAGCAATCCACCACTCTTTTCGCCCAGACATGCTCGACATCGGCGCAGGCTGTCGCTAAGAATACAATCAGGCTGTCCATGACGAAACCCGGATTGACTCCGGTTCCCGTAATTGTAACGCCCTTTTCCTTCGCCAAGCGATCAAGTTTTCCCGCCAAGTCGGCGCTTTGCAGCGTCGGAAAAGCCAGCTCTTCCGCTGAGGCGACGATGTTGAGGCCGGTCCGCGCCGCAGTTTCAAGCTCATCGTAGATTGCTGGCAGGAAGGAGCCGGTAGTCAGCACAACAACGTCGGCTTTGACTCGCTTAAAAAGCGCAACGGGATCGCCGCTCACTTCGACACCGAGCTCTCTTTCAAGCCCTAGAACTGCGCCGAGATCGCAGCCGATTTTAGCCGGATCGGAATCGATAGCTCCGGCGATCTCTAGCCACGGTCGGGTTAATCCGAATTTTGCCACCTCGATGCCGATAGCGCCGATACCGCAGAAAATGGTCGTGGTTTTCGCTATGGCGCTATGGACCGCGCTGAGCTGGCCCCCAAGAGCTAGAGTATTTCCCTTTGCGATTTTTGGTCCGGTTCTGATAGTTGCAATGGTAAACTTCGTAAAAGACCTCAGGCGCCGGCCATGGACAGAGACCATCAACCAGACGTTAGCCGCTGCCAATTTGGATGAAGCTTCGTTCCGAAAGCGTACACGTGACATTCTCGCATGGATCGTGGGGGTTTTCTTGGCGCTTTGGTTGCTTGGCTTTCCGCTCGGGATTCCACTGGCGACGTTTATTTATCTCAAAGTTGCTGCGCGTGAAGGTTGGCTCACGAGTGTGGTCGTGACAGTCGGTACGTGGGCCTTCATTGTCGGAGTGTTCGGGCATTTTTTAGACTTTGTTTTTCCTGATCCGGCGCTGTTAAGTCTTTTTGGCATATCGTAAGGCCTTGATCATTGTTTCCGCTGAAACCTACTGCGGCGGTATGTGTTCTTAACTCATTCTTCGTTTTCTCTCCGAGAACTGCATCCCAAGAGAGGCTCAAGCATAACCCAATGATTTACTCTAGCCGGCGGCAACGTGGTACCCGGCTGACAAAGCGAATATACCGCTCACCTTCAAGGTGCGCCGCTGCCATAGATCTGGCCAGACGCGTATTGGAAGCGGTTGAAGATGTCGCTCAAGATGATCGAGACGCCGAAGATCGCTGTCATCGCCAAAACGGGATTCAGCTCATCGCCGGCATCGTGTGACCGTGCGCACCAATATCGACCGGCTGAATGAGGCGCCGGAGAGGAGACCAGTAGCGTGCGGGTGGCGAAGGTATGGCGGGAGTTGCGCACCAGCGGGTCGCGCAGTCTCACACAAGGACATGCTTGAGAATCCCGATCACATCTCCAAGCATGTCCTCAGCAAAGGGTTGGTCTCAGGGACGGTCCACGGGACGTGTCCATCTCATGCGGCAACAAACATTGATCAGCTAAGCTGAAGTATTACGCGGCCCATTTCTCTATCAGAGTAATCGGTACTCGCTCGTTTTTGTCTGTCGTGACTTCAGCCGTTGGCGGGATAAGCAGCACCGGACACGGAGCTTGTCGGGCGACTCGCTCAGTAAGCTTGGCGCGAAACAGGCTGCTTAGCCGAGAAGCTTGACTTGCCATGACGATAAGATCGCACTTTTCCTCTTTGGCGGCAGCCACGATTTCTTTTGCGACATTACCGTATTTTATGACAGGTTTAATCGTCACCGCCTTACTAAGCTCAATTCCTAAGCGCTGCTCCACAAACGCGCGAATGATCGGTTTCTTTCTTTCAAAAAGGTCGCCTAAACCAACCTGGCCGGTGCTGATCGGCGGAGTTCCCGCAGGTGAAGCTAAACCCTCCGTAGCATACCCTTGCGAGAACTGTCCCTTGAGCTCGTTAGTCCTCAGGACATGAACCACGGCTAGCTCGGCGTTATAGGCCCTGGCAAGCGACATCGCGTAGCCGATCGCCGGCACCGACGCATCGGAGAGATCCGTCGAAACGATGATTTTCTTAACTGTGATCATAGTTTCACCCCCCCAGAAATTTGTAGCGATCCTCTACATACTTTTGGCAGCAACCGACGTGCCAGCATCCACCTCAACGAAATCGCCGCCGCCTGCAGGTCGTGTCTCGAAACTGAGATTATTCCCAGAGATGAGTCATTATAAATGTCGCAGAATGAAGAGTCGTGAAGGCCGAATCGAAGGGCGGCTAGCGGGTGTCCCGCGTCCAAGTTACGTTATTAGGCCAATCAATTCTATCGCGTCGAACTTCGGCCCGCAGTCCGCCTTCCCAGTCCAAAGCGCGGACGGTTCCATCGCGGTTAACTTCTAAGCGGGAAGTCTGGCCCCGCTCGTTTCTCGCTTCGAGTCCGCCACCTGTTGAAATGATCTCGGCGCGTTTGTTGCGATCGCCGTTGACGTACCAGGTACCCTCCAAGCTCTGCGAACCTCGAAAAATATCCCAGATCCCTCCCCCTCGTCCGTCATTTCTTCCGCCGCCCTCGAAAACGGGTCCGCAAGAAACTGCGAAAAATGCGATCATCACCAACCACAGCAGAGTTGTTTTCTTCACTTGTTCCTCCTTGTTGTTCTACTTAGATCCGCAATCGATATGCCAATCTAAACTCAATTAAAAAAAGTCTTAAGTCTCAGTATTGGAACAAATCTTGAGTTTTGTCCAGGCACCAACGTGCTTACTTTGTTAGTGTCCGGTTTCAGAAGTTTCATTTAAGAAGTCATTCGGCCTTTTACCGTCATACCGGCGAAAGCCGGTATCCAGAAGTTTTCGAAATTCCTGGATTGAACCATGTAACGAACTTGTGTGAGGCAACCATACACTAGAGGGTTATTTTTTTCTTGCATCACCGGCTCGTTCGAATAATATCCGCGGCGGCGATGTGGGCGTATGCCGGCGAGGCCAGGCCAAGCTTAAGACAGCTATTGTTCTCGCGCCAAGACGCCAAGCACGCAAAGTGACAGGGGAAGCCCGTCATCGTGAGCGGATGCGAAGGATCTATGAAGGATTTCTCGCTTCGCTCGAAATGACGCCTTGGCGCCTTTTGCTCCGTTGTGCGACTAATAATAAAATGCCACGCTCTTCAAAACATCTAATTTGGATAAGCGTGATTTTAAACGAAAGGTGGACCCAATATCGTGCACGACGGCAAATCATTGCAGATTTATCAACTCAAGATTTCACTGAGAGATATACGCCCCACGATTTGGCGGCGGCTACAAGTCCGCGGCGATGTCACGCTTGCCAAGCTGCACCGAATCATTCAGGCGGCCATGGGTTGGTACGATTCTCACCTGCATCAGTTCATCGTTGGCGAGACCTGCTATGGCGTTCCCAGTCGTGAGGACCTCTCGGAAGTCAAAGACGAAAAGAAAGTGCGGCTGGACCAAATACTTTCCAGGCCGGGAAGAAAAATGGTTTATGAGTACGACTTCGGTGACGGCTGGGAGCAGGAAATATTGCTGGAGAAAGTTTTACAACCCGATTCCAAAGTTCGGTATCCGCGCTGTATCGGCGGCGCCCGCGCCTGCCCGCCTGAGGATTGTGGCGGCGTCCCCGGCTATGCGAATTTTCTCGAAGCGATTCGCGATCCCCGCCACGAAGAACACGAGGAAATGCTCGAATGGATCGGCGGTGAATTCGATCCGGAAGAGTTCGACTTGGAGGAGTTTGACAATGCGCTGAGGCGCATCAGGTAAGTTGTTTGGCGAAGAAACCAAGGGAGGCGATGGAACATCGTGAACATTTTGAACGGGCATCAATAACGGGCATCAATATTATTGACTGACGCCCAGGATCATCGTTGTCTCCACTATCGTCAGCTCGTCTCGAGACACTCTCTGAATAATTTCTAACCGCTTTTCTTCTTGTATCGTCAGGGTTGTCATCCAGACACCGTGACATAATGACGTTGCCATTAACCCCTGACAGATTCACTTTGCTACAACACGAGTTATTTTTGTTCTTGCATAACCGGCTGGTTGGAATAAGATCCGCGGCGGCGATGTGGGATGCAACCGGGCGAGGCATTTCGAATCTCCGTGCGTAAATCCCGTCAACTGACAGCGGTTCAATAAATCAGCGCGTGTATCTGATTCCGTATCCTTTAGAGGAGCGTATGACACGGAGTAAGCCTGTAGCACGAGCGATACAATTACTTTCTCTAATAGAGAAAAATTCCAACGGGCTACGAGTAACCGACATGGCGGACCAGCTCGGCGCGCCGCTCAGAGCCGTTTACCGTGACCTGGATGTTTTACAGCAACTTGAGGTGCCGCTTTATACGGACAGAGACGGCAAAGAAAGCTACTGGAAGGTCGATCCGGATTATCGCAACAGGTTATCCATTCCTTTCACTCTGTCAGAACTTCTCTCGCTGTATTTTGCGCAAGACTCCATCCGCCCACTGAACGGGACGGTACTCTATGATTCGCTGGACTCCCTCTTCGATAAGGTTAGAGCGATTCTGCCCAAGCCTGTTTTCCGACAAATGATTGGCTTGCGCGGCAGCTTTCTCTCCGGAATTCCTGCTCAAAAGGATTACGGAACATATCGCGAGTTCATCAAGATCATTCAGGAAGGCATCGAAGAGCGGAAAACACTTGAGCTTCTCTATCGCGCTTTGAACAAGGAGCCGACCGGTCGCAAGGTTGATCCATACGGAGTTCACCTTCATAACGGGACGCTGTATCTAATCGGCTACTGCCACCTGCGCAAAGACATCAGATCCTTCGTCGTGGATCGGATGCAGAAAATCAAACTGGCTGAGGAATCGTTCGCTATGCCGCCCGGATTTTCTTTGGAGAGCTACCTCCGTCACAGCTTCGGCATGTATACGGAGGAGCTCGTCCGGGTAAGAGTGCGCTTTCATAAATCCCTGACTCGCTATTTATTGGAACGGCGCTGGCACCCCACGCAAAAAAACAAAAAGCTAAACGACGGCTCGTTGGAACTGTCCTTCGAAGTAGCCGGCACAAAAGAGATCAAGACCTGGATCTTGGGCTTCGGTTCTCTCGCCAAGGCCCTCGAACCGGCACCGTTGGTCAAAGAGATCAAGGACGACCTGAAGAAATCGCTGAAATCCTACGCCAAACCATAGCAACGTCCTCTCAAAACAACTAGAAACATGTGACACGATTCGACAAACGTCTGTGGTATAAAAAGTACTTCCGTTCACGGCGTTTCGAACGAATTGAACTTTAACCCGATCCAAGCGAGGTGACGCTATGGGACTATTTGATACGATCAGTGCGACGCTTCCCTGTCCTGTTTGCGGTTCGATCAAAGAACGTGAGATTCAGACTAAGAAGGGACCTGGCGCCCTGTTCAACCTGGAGGTCGGGGATACCCTTGAGCCGTTCTTTTACGGCGACTACTGGATGGAAGAGGAATGGGATTGTGACGATTGCCGCGAACGCACGCAAGCAGAAACGCGCTGGCACAAGACATTTATCCATTGCATCAACGGCTTGATCGTAGAAGTCACACCGGAAAAACCGCCGCAGGGCAAATTGCCTGACTGGGACCTCATCCACAATCTTTCTCGGGACCGCCATCGTTATCGCCAAACGCTCAGGGTTATTAAAAACTTTGTCTTGGCCTTCAAGGAAAGAACGGAAGCCGGAGAAAGAAAGCGGCATCCGCTTCTGGATATCGGCCCAAAAACTATAGACGAGTTGCTGAGCCAAATTGTCGATGACGTAGAGCGAGCGGAGAGAGGAGAACCTCCTGGGTTGTTTTGAGCTGTTTTAGCCAGGCCTCGTCCTACAATCATAAAGCGGAGACATCGTGAGATCCTTTGAACACAACTATCTGTTTGATGCGCCTCTTTCCCACGCTCTTCTTATAACGGTCCGTTCCCTCGGTGAGTTTCGCGGCCGTCAGGTTCTATACTCCGAACAGTCGCCTGAAATCCTGGAGACATTGAGACGTGTGGCCATGGTTCAGAGCACCGAATCTTCAAACCGCATAGAAGGCATTACCGTCGCAGCGGACCGGCTTGAGGCTTTGGTCGTGAAGAAAGTAACGCCCAAGGACCGTTCGGAGCAAGAAGTCGCAGGATACCGAGACGTATTGGCGACGATCCATGCCAACTACAATAAACTGCGCTTGTCCACAGATTTGATTCAGAGCTGGCACAAACAGATGTACCGCTTTACGGGAGAATCTGGAGGTGAATGGAAAAAGAAAGACAACGCGATTTTAGAGGTTCTTTCTGACGGTCGGCAGGTGGTGCGTTTTCAGCCGGTCTCGGCGCTGGCGACAGCAAAATCGATGGAGCGTCTTGTCACCTTGTTCAGCCGTGCGATGAACGAGGGTAAGACCGATCCGCTGCTTCTGATTGCTTCATTTGTTTTTGACTTTGAGTGTGTCCACCCATTCATGGATGGGAACGGACGCATTGGACGTTTGCTGACTATTTTGTCACTCTACCAAGCCGGTTACGAAGTAGGACAGTATATCAGCCTGGAGCGGATTGTAGAAGAGAGCAAAGAAACCTACTACGAAGCTCTTCTCAAGAGTTCCCAGAAGTGGCATGAAGCGCAGCATGACCTCTGCCCCTGGTGGAACTACTTTTTGGGCATGCTGACCGCGGCCTACAAGGAATTTGAGTTGAGGGTTGGGTCCATAACCTCGGCGCGAGGAGCCAAGAGGGAAATGGTCCAGCGGGCGATTGAGCGGATGGTGGGCCGTTTCACCATTGGAGACCTCAGGCGAGTCTGTCCTGGAGTTAGCTATCCTACTTTACAACGCGCTCTCGCGGATCTAAAACGGAAACGGAAAGTGAAGTGTTTGGGGCGTGGACCAGATTCTCAATGGGAACGCATCCGGGGGGTGATAAGATAATCACATCACGAAAAACCAAAGTGATAACAACGGCGGTGATCTTCCAAATTTCATGGAGCATTTAAACTACTTGAACGGAGCGAAGCGGTTGAACGATTTGAACGTTTTGAACACTGACGAGGTCATTATAGAGTCGGCTGGCAGAAAAATCTTAAAAACATGTGACACGATTCGACAAACGTCTGTGATATAAGGGGGCTTGTTTCTGAGGCAGAGGCAAGCGGTGTCGGAGAGATACCGAAGTGTTGGCTGTACATATTCTCAATCGTGAGTGAACAGGTACTCATTGCGACGTTAGGTTCGGAGCCTCAGGTTGTCACTCTGGTACTGGACCAGCTGCGGGAGAAGGGGAATCCGATAGCGGAAGTGATAGTCGTGCACACCATGGGAGAATCAGTGCAGCATTCATTAATGCGTCTCAATGATGAGTTCAGGCGGGCGGGAAGCCCCCGTTACAGAGCCGTGACGGTGGAAGACAAAGGTTGGCCGGTAGCCGATATCGGTACGGAGGATGAAGTGGCGGCACTGTTGCGGACGCTCTACCGGACGGTCCTCGCCGAGAAGCGAGCCGGGAGGCTTGTGCACATGAGCATCGCCGGCGGACGAAAACCAATGGCGGTCTATGGAATGGCCGTCGCCCAGCTTCTCTTCGATGAGGATGATCGAGTGTGGCACTTGCTTTCAGAAGGGTGGAAGCCGGGGGATGAGCGGGTGATGCATGCGAAACCTGGCGATGCAATTTCACTCCTGCCCGTGCCGGTGTTGCGCTGGAGTTCGGTGTCGCCAGTGATGACGGAGCTGGCGGTTCCTAACCGCGACCGGCAAGCGCCGCTTGCTAGGCTGCGGAAGAAAGAGGTCGAGGTTTCGCTCGACTTTCGCGGCCCAGGTCCAAACGATTGACGGCGCTGCCGCACCCGTTTTGTGATTGCTTTCGGACTTTCGGAATTCCGAAAGTCCGCAGTGGGAGGTGGGGGGATGGAAGGATTGGAAGGAGCGGCAAGAAGCATGAACAATTTGAACTATGAGAATAGACGGTGCATAAGGCATCCTGGTTGTAGGCCGGAGATTATTGTAAAACCCGGCTCTGAGTTTTAGGCCGTAGAGATGAAAGCGATCAGATTGACCCCGGCAGAAAGAGCGGCGATCACAAGAAAGTAGCGACGGGCGAGCGCAAAGGCTCATGCTACAGCTCGAAACGCCAAGTTGTTTGCGAAATACGCTCTTGGCAAAGCGGGGTGGAAGGTTGCGTCTCTCGATAGCCCCTAAGGCTTCGAATACAAAGGCGTCGTGGACCTTGTGGCGGTCAAGCGAAACAACCGATCTCCCGATGAGCTTACGATCATGCTGGTTCAGGTTAAGGGTGGGAGCGCGAGAGTAACGAAGGAGGAGCTTTCGAGACTTCGGAGAGCTGCAAGCCACCCGCGGGTTACATGGAACGTGGCAGCAAAACCCGCTAAAAGCGTCCGCTTCAAGAAGTCCTTAGATTGGGAGACTGAATAATGGATCGAAAGGAAATCATGACTAAGGCGGCAGCATGGATGCAGGCGCGTGGCTGGAAAGAGAAACTTGCCAAGCGTCGAGGTTATGAGCAGAGCCTGTTTGAGCACAGCCTGATTGAGCTTGATGTTCTCCTTGAGCTTCTGCCGATCCTCGCGAGCCCGCGACACTACGGCCTAAGTGAAGCCGAGGAAGCAGTCCTGACAATCGCCGTGCTCGCCCACGATGTCGGTAAAGAAACTGACGCCTGGCAGGTCTACATCGGCGATCCCCAGCCGGACCGCTGGGTGCCTCACATTCTTCCCGAGTTGACCAGAGCAGTGGTACCGGAGCTCTGTGCGACATTAGGGTTTTCGGAGCAAGGTGAGGCAGTTGAGCGCATCATGGCGCACTGTGCTGAGTTCCACCACAACCGGCCAGGAAGAAGTGATGGGGCCATCTTGGAAGCGATGCTTAGTGGCGGGTCGGATCGCTTTCTCACACTGGCCTATTTGGTCAAGGCCATTGACCACTTCTGCTCCGCTGCCACGGTTGCCGATGCCGAGGACGCGTTGAAGAATGATCCCGCGCTGGGCCGGCATCTCGTCGTCGCGTCTCACGAAGCCATGGTTCGGGGCGTCTCGACGGCATTCCTTCACCACGCCGCTCGAGCCGAATTCCAGCAACGAGGATGGAAGCCTCTCCTGTATTTCTCCAACGCCACTTTATATGCAGCCGACCCTAGCGATCACCATAATATTCCCACGGCAGAAGAGATTGGCAACGGCCTCAAGACGGAAATTGACAGGTCCATCAGTCGAGACGTAACCCCACTGATGGTTGGAAGCCCCACAGGGAACATTCTCCCCAAGCCGGATCTCTTCGCCTTCAGCGAGTCCCGGCAGTACCTCCGCAGTGCCGCAAGCAAAATTAGTCCGCAAAGCTTCGCCAAGAAGAAGCTGCCGGCAAAACGCAAAGTGGTCGAGGACTACTGGAAACTCCAGGGCCGAACCACCAAACCCACGGATGCACAGGTTGAGGAAGAGTCCGCTCGCATCTCGGTAGCCCAGCCCGAGATGCTTGTCTTCAAGTTTTTCAAAGCCATGTTGGACCCGGACAAGGTCGAGGTTGTTGGTGAGGATGGCGCCGTTCTAGCCAAGAAGCTCTACGAGGAAACGTTCGGGTCTGGCAGTTGGGCTGCGCTCCAGTCCACGTCCACCATTATGCCAGCCAAGGACATGGGAAAGACTATCGACTACTTCTGGGCGCTGCCAGGTGCGGCGGTAGGCCACTCTCAAGTTACAAAGGTCGCAGAGCTTCCAAACGAGATTCGCGTGCAGGTATTGATTGATCTACTCGATGCTATCGCCCAGAAGGTCTATTCAGCAATTAGCCGACCATCGCCGAGAGATAAGTTGTCTCAGGACATGGCCACAGCATTCATCAATGATCTCCTGAGGCCAATAGACGGCGGTAACGTTCAAGCTATTGCTCAACAGCAACTAAGCTACTACACACAGTCAAAGCCCTTTGCTGGAAAAGAGAGCGCGAAGGGAATTTATCTGTGTCCGATCTGTAATGCTCCTTTCGATCAGAATCATGGAATCAAAGCCTCGGCCGACTTCATCGAAAATCCACAGACCCACACTAATCGTGGGATAGCGCATGGATCCTTCGGTTACATCATGGTCTGCGTTACTTGCTACTACGAGCGGCTCCTCCTCCAGATACTTCTCGGGAGTCGTCCGGCGGAAATGATCACGCTTTTGCCCCGACTCAACCTGGGGCCGGGGAAAGGCGAGCAGTTGGTCAGCAAAGTCCAGGGTTGGGTAGAGGCAGCCAAAGGGCAGATGCGAGGTGAAACCGGCAACCTGGAGTTCGGATTTTCGCTCGGTTTCACCGATCAAGCAGCCCGTCACATAAAGGAGCGTGACCCCTTTTCTCTAAAGCCCGAGGAGCTGCTCTCGCTCTTCAGTTACCGTTTTACCGCCGACACCCGGCAGAAAAGACGCCGAGAAGCGATGAGACGGCTTAAAGAGGAGTTCGATAACGACTTCGAAGCCCTTAATCTTGCCACTGGTCAATCCTTCGGGACATGGGACGATGCTGTTGAGGCCCTCATCGCAAATCGACTTAATCAGCAGGAGTTCAGGGCGATTCGTCGGGAGGTCTTTCGCCTCTATGAAACGATACATCTGATTTGCGAGACGCCTAACTTGATCTTCATCCCGCTCAGTTACGAGATCGCGTCCGGTAACGACGAATCGGAAACGAGCCGAGGGCTGCGGCGGCTCCACGTGGCCTTGCTCCTGAGCCTTGTCTTTGACGCCTCTGTGGCCATTCACAAGACGGATGAACCAGTGGACTTCCGAGGCGGACTAGGGGCAGCCTACGTGCCTCCGATCCCGGCGGTCCGCTCTCTTGTGGGCTACGACTGGCTGTCCATCGGTGAGGCAAAGCGTTGGCTCTCCGCGATCGGCGCGGCAAGCCTGTTGGTGCGAGATACCGGTCTGCCCGCACGCTCCGCTCTTTATCAAATTCTTACGATGGACCCTCCGGAAAAGCTCGCTCGTCGCATTGAGGAAAAAGGCGACACTTCTCTGACGCCGCGTCATATTAGTTTAATCGAGCAGTTGCCAGCCTTTCACAGAACCCGGGAAAAGGAGGTGCGCCCGTGAGAGTTCCCATTACCGTCCAGATCAAGCCTTTTGATATCGAGAGCGTCCAATCCAAAATCGATTCAGCGCGAGAGGCGTTGACTCGCTACCTCGATGAAGTGCCTCGGAAGTCAACTCGCTCGAAGCATGGCCTTATGGGACCGGTTGGAAAGATCCTGAGCGAAGTGAAGAGTGGGCGGCGCGATCCCGCCTCTCTCAAAGGTTACGCTGTCCGTGTCCACGAAGCGACAAGCAGGAGCCCGTCTCCGGCAGGCCTTCAAGCACTCGAAGAGGGAATCGACCGGATAGTCAAATTACTCACCGAAGTTCCCATCACGGCACATGATCGCCTGCTCGACCGGCTAGACTACGGGCTCTACTACGACCTTCGTAAAAAGGAGCTCGAATCAAAAGAGATGCGACGCCAGGCATGGATCGGATTCCTCCGTAACAAGTACGATACAGAGGCGAAGCTTTCTGAAACCTGGGGGGAGCAAATCGCCACTTTTGACGAACTTTACCTTCCGCGGAAAGCTGAGGGATCGAAGACCAAGAAAGCTACGGCAAAGCAACACGACATTACCGCGTTCTGGGAGTCGCAGGGTGTCACTACCGATGAGGAGGAGTAAATGACGATAATCGCAGAGAAGTTGAAGGGCTACTTGGTAGACAGGCCACGGCCGCTGATTGGGGCTGAAACGATCCAACTTATTCTTTTACGCGAAGTCCTCGACTATACCGTGCTGAGGACGGAAGAGACCCGTGAGCTGAACTCCGTCAACACGCCGCTCTCCGAAGCGGATCGGGCTACGACAGCGAAGCGGGTTGCCTTTCTTGGCTCCAAGCAGAAAGCCGCCGAATCCCGCGAGATGGAATACTTGCTCCGGTCCGCCACGGCGGCTTCTGGCAAGGACATACCATCCGGAAAGAATGGCGAAGGGTGCTATCTAAAGGACAATCTCTGTCTCCGGTGTCCCCGCTGCGGACTTTACGGCGCGACGGCGCTTGGTCAGGAAGCGAACATCAAGCACCGGATCGAATACTCAACGGCTTTCTCTCTCCTTCCGTTCGATCAGATATCGGAAGAAATCACTTTCAATGCTGTCAGCGAATTGGACCAGACAACCGGTCAGGCATTGGGTAGTCGAAATGTCGTCAAACCCGCAAGCCTTTTCCCGTCCATTGTGACCCTGAAGGGGGTAACGCGAGAAGAGTTGGTTCTTACGGTAAAAACCCTGCTGGCTTGCAAAAGCTATGGCGCCGAATCGCGTATCGGCGGCGACTGCCGGAATACATTTTTTGGTGTCATTGCCGGATGGGAGGAGATGATAACACCCCTGGAGCTGACGGTGGAACTTTACGACCAGAAGGACGGCTTGGACCCCGCAGCTCTGAAAAACCTTCTGGTGCAAAAATACAAGGCGCTCGCCGGGAATCCTGATCGCATTTTGGTACTCGACCCTGCCGAGGTGGACGCGCTGTTCCAGGAGTGCGCTCAAACACCTCTCGACCGGGCTTTCCTCGACAAGGCATACAACGACATTACCGAGTATCGTAGGGCCCAAGGGGAGAAAGTTTAATCTGCAGGAGGCGGCTTCATGGAGAAACTCAAAAAGATCTGGAGCCAATATGGCGGGGAAAAATGCGTGCTACTTGTGGGCGCAGGCGTCTCGTATTCGCAACCTTCCAATTTTCCGACAGGTTCGGCTTTCATGAGCACTGTTTTGAAAAAATGTGCAGTGGATGACAGTACGAAAATACTATTAGACGACCTTTGTGATAACAAGAGATCTGATGGAAATTGGCTCAGATTTGAAGGCTTACTGGAGGTTCTCGCACGGTTCGTTGACAAGGAATTAGGCGTCTTGAAAATGTATGCTGGCAACCAGAAAGGAGACAATCAGTTTGATGGGGGAATACCTAATGACAATCACGGGTTTTTGGCGAGCCTTATTAGGGCTGGCCATTATGTTGTTACAACAAATTTTGATGTGCTAATCGAAAAGGCGATGAATCCTAGCAATAAGGGTTTTGTTACCGAGGATCAATGGGAGAAATTTACAGCAGGGGCGAACCCTGGTTCGCTGCTTAAAATACACGGTAGCCTACTACGGTTTGAAAATGGAGGCTGGGTTTGGAATGACGGTGAACACCCTGCCGCCCCTGTGGTCACACTACGCCGAGTTTCACGAACACGGCAATCCATTGTGAGGCGGAACAAATTCGGTGAACTCTTGGGTGATTTCCCACTGCTGGTTGTAGGATATTCCGCCAGCGATGACTTTGACGTGTCTCGGTGGCTACTCGAGATCAAATCGAATCAGCCAGTGCTATGGATTCAGCACACGCAAACTAGTAAGCCGGATCACTGCCAATACCTTTCCGGGGCCGACGTGGCATTGGGAATGGCTGGAGTTTCCCCGGGGCTGCTAGAAATTGCACAGCACTGGCAGAGGGATAACGGAAGTACTTATGGCAGGAAATTGGACTTACTCCATGTTTTTAAGTGCAGCACCCCAGAAGCACTGGCGGCGTTCTCCGCTACCTTAGGTCAGCAAGGCTCCTCCCCAAACTTTTCGAAAGAGAGCCATAAAGAAGAACCCTCGGGAAGTCTTGATAGTTTCCTTAAGACTTGGGCAGCTAAGCATGTTCCTAATAAGTGGAGCCAGTCTTTAGTCAGTGGGGCTCTCCTTGCACACTGTTTTCACTTTCCAGCAGCGAGGGAGCTTTTGGAGAAGTCTCTCGAGGAGGCCAAGGACGACTATCAGAAAACCCAAAGTCTCGTGCTGCTTTCCGAAACAGAATCGGAGCTCCCCTTGCCCGAAGACAAGGCGGTCGCGCTACAGCATGCAGCGCAAGCCTTTGACACAAGCCCCGGGCAAAGAGAGGCTCGTCTGGCTAGAGCAAATGCTCTGCTCTATTGCAGTCGGCTGCTTAAGAACCTGTCTTTCCTGCAGCGCGAAGAGTTGAAAAAAGAGGCAGAGAGTATATGGAAGGCAATTTGGGACAATTCTAAAGCTTCACCTTTCGAAAGATCGCGTGCAGCGGCGGAACTTTATCGGATGGATCGACACTTTGGGGGGAGAAATGCGCCGGAGATAGATAAAATAAGACAACAAGACCTGGCAGTCGAAGCCTTGATCATTCATGAAACCGCACGCCGGGACAAGTGGCAACAGGCGAGATCTGTGACAGATATCAGAACAGCCATTCAGGATATGACAGCTGCGGTGGATCTCCGTGAACGACTTGGGGAGTTACGCGGGCTCTGCGCCAGCACGAATGTGCTTGGCAATATGTACCAACGACTGTGGGAGTGGATCACATGGGAAGTGGGCTCAAACCCTGGAGAAGCGGAACAGGAAATTAAACGGGCCTTGTACTGGCATGAGCGATCTGTGGAAATCGCCGAGAGATACGGCTTCAGATGGGATAGAGGTCAGGCTGAAGTTGCACTTAGCGTCCTTTGCCTACGTTGGGAAAATGATTCTGTTAAGGCTTGGTCACGTCTTCTCGAAGCTGAGTGCGAACGCGAAACCAACGGTTCTGCGGACAATATAAAACTTGACCTTCAGCGGGCTATTTTGGTCACGTTTCGGAGGGGGACTGTAACAGAGGGAGTAAGAGTCGCCCGTGACCTATTTGCACACATCGTAAACGACTACGGGCAAAAAGAAGACACACGGCAGGACCGGGGGATCGGAGCAGCACAAGTTAACATGAGCATTTGCGATTGGGTCCTAGGTAACTCATTTGTGTTGCCGTGGCCTGACGTGTTTAAGGGAAGCACCTATTGGAGAAAGCGAATTATGAAAACCCAAGCAAAACTTGATGAGCATCGGGAGAAAGGCATGCCTGAGCCCGACCTCCATCGGATATTCTTGGATCCACTCCCTTGAGCATGAGCCTTGTTTGGTCCCAGGGAGATTAAGCAATGGATAGCCATTTTAGCCCTAGCCAAAGCGATCCTCTTGAACTCAACGCACAGGGAATTCGGCTCTACGCCGGACGTCTTTATAACCACGATTACCTCTGGTTTTCGTCGTTCGAGATCTCAAAGACCGCCGCCATCCTGCCACTGATTCACAACTACGCCCTGAGCTACGCACTTTGCGGTTACTCGTACGGAATCTATACAGGGAGTACGCCGCGTTACGCCGAGGACCTCAATGCCATGCAAGCCTACGCCACTCCGGCTCGGCCGCAGGCGCTATCGGCTCGAACTCGGCTCACCCAAAACGCAGTCAACTCACGCACGCTGAGAACTGACGACGCTCCCCGCGGGAGCAACAGCCCGGCGCTGGGATGGCGCCTCGTTCTCGATCCAGTCTGGCACGACGGTGCGGGCGCAGGCGACCTCCTTGGGTTCAGCTTTTATCTCTTTGCCCGCGCCTCATTTCATCCACCTTCCGTGGTCAGACTTGGCAAGAAAGGCTGCCCGGTCCGGCTCGACTGGCAGGAAATTACGGGAGCGGTGGGGCTCTTTACCGATAACGCGGTTCGCCCCTCCCATGCCGTCAACCCACTTGATGTTCAGGGTGAAATCATTTCCTACGAACCGTTGCCCATCCCCCCGCACCTGATTTTTCGGGTGGCCGAGATCCAGAAGGACTGGTTTGTGTTTGCTGGTGAGCACGTTGTCCACATACCACGGCGATTCGCCTTGCCCAAAGGGGCCGCTGCTCAAATCTGAATCTATGGCTATCCAGCCCTCTAAGTCCTTACAAGAAGCGCTTCACCAAGCGATGCTTGAAATTGCCAATCTTCGTAACAGACTGCCAGGAGCCAAAGCTGGCCAAGTTTTGGATGCTTTCGACAGGATCGAAAACATTTGGGCCAAACAAGATGTGGAGCAGTTTCCCTTCAACACGTTGTCCAAGGAAATAGACACCATCCGAATCGAGGTACGGGAAGCTTTCAGTGGAGAACTCGATCTAGCAGTAGATCGGAGATCTGCTGTTTTCGACTTGGTGGTTGCTCTTGATCACCGATTCCGGATTTACAGTGAGCTGGTAGCCTTCGATCCCATTTATCACAGTTTGGAAAGACGCCTTCAACGAATTGACGATGTCTTGCCGTCACGAAATTATGCGATAGGAGACCTACTTTCTGAATTACGCCCTTCCTTTGATCCTAATTTGAAAAGAAGACTTGAGAGCGCCGTAGAACATTTCGGACGTGAGGAATACGAATCGGTTCTTACCGAATGCGGCAAAGCCGAAGGGATGTTTTTCTCTCACTTCAAAAGACTGATGGCATCCTTCGGGATTAGCGAACTTCCGGATCAAACTGGTTCCGCCATCCGCGCTATTCGCAGGATACTCGAATCAAAACAGGACACGCGAGGGCTTTCTCTTGCCAAGAGTAGCCGCCTTGAACATTTCGTACTCTACATGTCTGAAACGCTCCATTATTTTCGTAATCTTGGGGCTCATGATCGCGCCGAAGAAGTCGGAAACGAAAAACTTCCCGAATGGCAGATTCAACGTAGGGAGCTTTTTACCCAAAAACCGGAATATGCTCGGCTTGCTTTAGTCTTAGCAGTTCAGATCGCGATTGAATTACAGGCTCTTTTGGAACGACAGGAATTGAAGACATGATGTTCACGGTGCAAGCTTGTGGACTTCCGGTGCTAGAACATCCGGCCTCCCGGGGGCCCCCCTTGTACCCTCACCAGGTTGCGATGTGGAAGGCATGGGAGGAGCACCCGGCGATGCTCCTCACAGCAAAGACGGGGACCGGTAAGACGCGGGCGGCGATGTTGCCGGTACTGAAGCGGCGCGAGGGGGCGGTGGCGGTGTATCCCACAAATGAGCTTTTGAGGGATCAGGTGCGAGCTGTAGCGAAGTTTGCGACGGAAGAAGGAATCGAGCCGCTCGTGTGGTTGCCGGAAATGTGGCATGCCTCTGATCGAGCCGAGCTATACAGCCGCGCAGCTCACGTCCTGATTCCTGTAGACGGCAACATTCTGGATCAATGGCAGGATGTGATGCACTGCAAAAGTCGGGGTGAAACGTTGCGACGGCTTTTCGATCCGGACAAGCCCAAGATCATCTTTACCAATCCGGATATTTTGTTTCTCATCCTGGGGCTTCGGTATCACGCCGAGCCCTTTGAAGCACTGAGGCGCTACGAGACGTTGATTCTGGATGAGTTCCACCTTTATCAGGGCGTAGAGCTGGCCCATGCCCTTGCTATGGTTGCACTTGCCCGCGGGTTCGGGATCTTCCGGCGGTTAGTTTTGCTCTCCGCGACACCGCATCAGCAAGTCCGTTTATTGTTGGACCGGGCGATCAGTCCGACGATAATTGACTCGCATATCGAAACGCATTCTGCATCTGGATGCTCGCGCACGGCGGTCCATTCCGTCGAGGTCGAGCCGATCCAACTTACGGGTGGGGACCCGATTGAAATTCTCCTTTCTCGAATTGTCGATCTTAGGCATGCACTCGAAAGATTGCGTAGCGACATCCCTGATGAGGACTACCTTCCGGCGGTGGTCATCGTTAATTCGGTTCTGAACGCCATCCGCCTGGAAGATCGGCTGGTGGAGTCGGGTTTTCCCCGAAACACTCTGGCGATCATCAGAGGGCTCTCGCACCGGGCTATAAGGGACACCAGAGGCAAACTCTTAGCGCTCGGAACCTCAGCCGTCGAGGTGGGGGTAGACTTTCGCTGCGATTATCTTTTCTTCGAGGCTTTGGAAGCCGCTTCGTTCCTTCAGCGGTTCGGCCGCGTGGGTCGTCATGGGCCAGGGAAGGCTATTGTTCTGGTGCCACCCAACGCGTTTCAGGGGATGAGCAGCATTCCGGGCGCCATCGATCGAGCCACGTTCGAGGAGCGCGTCTATGCCTGGTACCCGTCGGCAAGTGCATACCCTTGGTTCGTCACGACCGAAAGTGGCATGACAACCGTCAGAGCCCAGGGCGAGAACCTGATTTCAACAGTTCAGCAAGACCGAAACGTGACGCCAGAAGTAATTTCCAAGCTGCGCGAGAAGATCGATGCAATCCTGGCCGATCTTGCAGAGCGCCTCGGATGCCCGGATAGGAACCTACAGGCCAAAGGCGCCTTTGAGCGTTGCGCGACTGGGAAGAAAAGCGCCCACTGGCTTGATGTGTACCGCCGGTTGAACCGTTTCCGGACGTCGCTACCAAGTGTCAGGATTCATGACTTCATGGAGCAGAGCCGGCGCAAGGAATGGGATCTGGGCGAATATGACATTGACGTGGCCACTCTCCTGAAGCGCGCCGTGGGACTCACTTGGAACGATAAGTTGGAAACACTGACAATCAAGGGGCTCGGAAAATACCGCCGGGTCCATGCCAGCGAGATATTCAGTGACGACGACTGCGGTATGATTCACGAGACACAGAACTGGCCACAGTTGCGGCTCTACCAGGACGGTGAGTCAACACCAGTTTCGGATCTCATGGCACGTGAAAATCATATCTTCACGGTCGTCCCCAAGGTGGAGGTAGAATCCCAGTTGGATTGGCGATTGCCGGTGTTTGAAGCGGGTAGGTATCTGGTTGCCTTTGATGGAGCGGCGTTGTTGCTTTTGGAGCTCTGGAAAAAAACAAAAGAGGCAACAAGGGCAACGTGATTCGGGGTGGGTTTGGGAGCACGTTTCGCCTGTCTGTCGTGTCGGCACAGGCAGGGCGGATTATGTGTCATGGGGATTTTCAAAGCCGTGATCGTGTTCGTGGACGACGGATCGCACAGCGCGACCGGCGACTTGCGGAGCGTTTGTCCGTGATTCGGTTATAATAACTTGCGAGCAAATTAACTAAAGGAGAGTAACACGATGAAAGTCTATAGGGGAATCGTGAAAGGCAATACGATCTTGCTGGAAGAGAAGCCGGATTTGCCGGACGAATGTCCGGCGCTCGTGGAGATCAAGCCAATCGACGAGGCGCGGGACCGGGAGATCGCGCGGAGGCACATCGCATTGCTCAAGAAGGCGCCGCGCGTGGGTAAGTCGCTCTACAAGAAACGCGAGGAGCTTTATGAGGGGAGAAAAAGGGGACAGGCTGCTTTTGTGCACAAGCGCAAAGATGAAAAAGGATTGTGGTGCAGCGGTGCGGGCGGGATAGATTAGGCGCGGGGAACCGGGAGCAAATGATTTCTAAAACGAATGCTATTACGTATGCTTTTCGCAAACCCAGATTTCCCTTGATCTGCGACCTTGGCGGTTTTCTCGTCGCCGCCGAATCGCCCGCCGCTTTGCAGCGCCGTCTTGCCGGTAGGGACCTTCCTACGGAGAGAAAAGTCCGGTTAGTCGACGCACGCGGGGAAGGCTGGATGCTCCTTCCAAACGAAATGATCGTGGCTCCCGGCTTTACGACGAGAAGGTGGCGCAAGATCGAAATCATTCGCTTATTCAACGGCAGCCGCAACGCGAAAGAAACCGGCCAGCGCTATCCAGAACATGTGATAGCAAACAGACGCCTCGACGCCATCGTTTGCGAAATCGCAGCGCTTTTGTCTCGAGAATGGACCGCCGCTTCAAGACATCGTTGCTGAAGTGCATCGTATGAGACGCGAGACACGAAAACGATATACCTAAATCCCAGAAAACAGTTGGGAGATAGAGTAACCCGGCCAAAACCAGGAGGCAGAATGAAACCATACCGAGGGGTTGTAAGAGGCAATACGGTGATCTTGGAGGAGACGCCGGAGGGGGCCGAGGGCGCGGAGGCGATCGTGTTGCTGAAAGTTTCTGAGGAGGAGGATCAGATAATTGTCCAGCGCCAGAAGGCGATGCTGCAAAAGGGCTTTCCGATGGGCAAATTACACTACAAAAAACGGGAAGAGTTGCACCGTGGAAATGAAAAATGACTAGACGCGTAAAGTTGAAATCTAAGGACGCGGCGGCGCTGGAAGAATTTGTGCGAAGTTTGCGGTCCGCACTAGGGAAAAACTTGCTTGAGGCGAAACTCTTCGGTTCCAAGGCCACAGGAAGAGATCAACCGGATTCAGACATCGATGTGCTCGTCGTCGTGAATCAGAACGGCGTGGAGACCGAGGATAGGGTTCTGGACATCGCGTTCGATGTCAACCTCAAGCATGACGTCTATATCTCGCCGCGGGTCATTGACCGCTCGATTCTCTCAGATCCGGTATGGAGCATCACGCCTTTTCTTCGGGCCGTTGCAAAAGAAGGGATTCCGCTTTGAAGGCGGAACGAAAAAAAATGAGCGATGGGAAGATGAGCTGAAAAGATGGCTGACCGGGACGATAAATCACGCCCTAATTTGATTGCACCGCACGGCGGCTATCGCGAGCTGAAGTCTTATCAGAACGCGGAGATAGTCTATGACGCAACCCTTGCGTTCTGCGATAGGTTTGTCAGCCGTCGTTCGCGTACGCATGACCAGATGGTACAGGCTGCGCGCAGCGGTAAGCAAAATATCGCCGAAGGCAGCATGGCATCAGGCACGTCAAAGAAAACCGAACTCAAGCTGGTGGGCGTGGCGCGGGCCAGCCTCGAAGAGCTGCTGCTGGACTACGAGGATTATTTGCGGCAGCACGGACTGGAGATCTGGGAAAAAACCCACTCAACCGCTCAGGTTGTCAGAAAGCTGGCTTACGCCAGCAATAGGTCCTATGGGTCGTATAAGCCCTATATTGAAGAAAACTCCCCGGCCCTTGCCGCGAATACGCTGATTTGCCTGGTTCACCAAACGAACTATCTGCTCGACCAGCAACTACGCCAGCTTGAACAGCAGTTTTTGGAAGAGGGCGGCTTTACGGAGAAACTCTATCGAGTCCGAAGCCAGGCAAGGAAGAGTCGAGGCTATGGCAAGTGATTCTGCGCTTTTGGTCAAAACAGGGAAGTTTACCGCAGAGCACCAGAGAGTTTTACAGGACGCTTTTACGGATCGGAGCGCGGGAGACTATGCGGGCGTATTCCCTGCCCGCGAAGAGGTGGAGCGCCGCTTTGTGGAAGCCGTCTTTATCCGCTTTGATGAGGACCGAAGTGTCAACGACGATCTTCTCGGCCATAACGACTATCTCGGTAGTAGCGAATGATGTCCGTCGAGTCCCACTGGCCGACCCAATGCTGTTCGAGTTTTCTCAAAGGGGCGAGGGCCGTTTCCCACTTGCTCGTTCCCTTTCGTGTCTTGGCCATTTGCGCACGCAAAGCGTCGCGAATGACATCGCCTCGCGAGCGGCGCTGGCTCTTTGCGGCACTGTCTGCTTTCTTCAAAACTTCGTCGGGTATGGAGACCATTACTTTAGCCATGGAGCACTCCTCCGGCACAATATAGCCTTTGCTTTTGAGGCCGGCAAACCGTGCCTTTCTTTTGATGTTCGCGATAAACGCTTTGTTGGCACGGATTCCCGACTAGCCCTGGAAGGTAGCTGAGAATGGATAAAGATTTCTCTCTTCACCACTTCCGTTTCCACCTTGAGCCCAAAGCGTCGTTGCACATGCCCGCATACAACAAGGGCAATGTGATCCGCGGTGGGTTCGGCGGCACGTTTCGGCGGATTGTTTGCCATGCCAATTGCCGGGAGCCGGAGACTTGCGAACTGCGGAATGTATGTCCGTACACGGCGGTGTTTCATCCGTTCGTTCCTGAGGGTTCGGAGAAGGTCAGCAAGAACCGGGATATTCCGCGGCCTTTTGTCATCAAGCCGCCGTTGGAGACGAAGGAAACCTATTTGCCGGGTGAGCGCCTGTCGTTCGATATGGTGCTGGTGGGAAAAGTCAAAGGCTACCTGCCGTACTTCATCGTGACCTTCAAGGAGCTTTCTCAGGCGGGACTCGGACGCGGCAGAGCGCCAATGGAGTTGGTTTCTGTCGGTCACGTGAGCCGCGACGGCGATGAGACGCCGGTCTATACGAGAGAAAACAACTTGGTTCAACCGCCGGCTAGCGCTATCTCGTGGGCGGATTTGTCCGCTTCTCATAGCTCGAACAATGGCGCCAGTGACATTACCCGAGTCACATTGAAATTCCTGACGCCGACGATGTTGAAAGCAAATGGGTCTCCCGTACGTAAGCCCGCCTTTGCACCGGTTGCCAAGCGTCTTCGGGACCGTATCAACGCATTGTCCTATTTTTATTGCGGCACTGCCCTGGACATCGACTTTAAGGGCTTTGGCGAAGACTCCGATAAAATTGTAACGATTGCGGATTCTACTCGATGGGTGGAGTCGTCGCGCTATTCGCGCCGTCGTGACGTGAACCATGATCTGAGTGGTTTTACAGGCGAGGTTTCTTTCGAAGGAGACTTGGGGCCGTTTATGCCGTATCTCAAGTTGGGCGAGTATCTGCACGTCGGCAAGAATGCCGTCTTCGGCAACGGCTGGTATCGAATCGTCGACGCGATATAGGGAGTCAACCGAAGAATTACACAATTTGTTCGGATTACTCGGCTGGAACAGTTGGGCAGTTGAACGTTGAACGTTTGAACACGAGGTTGTTATGGCTGACGAGGCTCTAAGCGAAATTGTTCAAGCACCACAAGCCGAACGCTATTCGCACGCTCAATTCAATTTATTTACCGGTGCGGCCGAGCTGATTCCCGTCGACGTTGCCGAGCCGGCTGAAGAAGACCGCCAGATGCGGATCGACGAAGGCATTTCGCTCGTCAAGAGCGAAGACGGCTCGCAGCTCATCCTTTCCGGCTATGGGTTATTCTTGAGCAAGAAGAGCGAGCGGCTCCTCGTGCGCAAGGGCAAGGACGTGATCTACCAGTTTCCATTCTTTCGAATCAAAGAGGTCGTGGTCGGTTCGAAGGGGATTAGCCTGTCCACGGATTTCCTGGAAGAGGTGTGCTTGCGAGGGATTCGGTTGAGCTTCCTGGACTTTTCCGGCAAGCCATACGCCATGCTTACCTCGCCGATGCTGACCGCCACGGTGCAAGCGCGGCGGGAGCAGATACTGGCCTTCACCGACAAGCGCGGCGTGGAATTTTCCAAGGCGGTGGTTTTGGGGAAAATCAAGAATCAGGAGCGGCTGCTGCGCTACTTCGGAAAGTATATCAAGCAGCAGTCGGAGGATCGCTTTTCCCGGATCGATGCAATGGCCGGCCAACTAAGACTGCTATGGAAGAAAGTGCCGGTCATCGATGGCAGCTCGGTCAACGAAACTCGGGGAACTCTCATGGGAACGGAGGGAACCGCCGGCCGGATCTATTGGGAAGCCGTGAAAGAGATCATCGGCCATCGAGTCGAGTTCTTTGGCCGCGAGCACCGCGGCGCGACTGACGGGGTGAACTCTCTGCTGAACTATGGCTACGGTATTCTCTATTCTCAGATCTGGGGCGCCGTGCTGAATGCCGGTCTCGAGCCGTTCGCCGGTTTTCTCCACGTCGATCGGCCCGGCAAACCATCGCTCGTCCTGGATATGGTCGAAGAATTTCGCCAATCGGTTGTCGATCGGACGGTGATCGCCCATATCAACGTGGGCACGAACATCGGCATGAAAGACGGCTTGTTAGACGCGGACACGAGGAAAAACATCGGCGACAAGATCGTCGAACGCCTGTTCGCCACCGAGACCTATCACGGGAAGCAGTATCAGATTCGTTCGATCATTCAGATGCAGGCAAGAAAATTATCGGGTTTTCTGCGCGGCGAGGGAGCGTATAAAGCGTTCTCGTTCAAATGGTAACCGGCCGGACATAACGTTGTTTAGCGCGTAGAATTCGGCTCAGTCAAAAAGGTTCCAGATGCAAGGCGCGCGAGAATCGACGAGCGGAGGCGTACGTTGCAGTACGTTGGAGCGAGTCGGTTAAGTGCAACGAAGCAGATGGGCCTTTTTCAGTGAGCCGTTATGGAAGAGCTTAGGACGCTGGTCATCTACGACATCGAGAACGACAAGATTCGCTTGAGGATCTCGGAGACTTGTCTCGACTACGGGCTGGTCCGCATTCAGTACAGCGCTTTTCTCGGAACGCTTAACCGGAATAAGCGCGAGGAATTGTTTTTAAAGCTCTCGTCCATACTGGATGACAATGCCGGAAAGATTCTTGTTCAGCCGATCTGCAATAAAGATCTAAGAGACGTATTGCTCAAAGAAAACGGCAAACCGGCTGCGTCGGAGGTTTTGTGATCTCTATCCGGGTTAACGACATCAAGCAGTACGCCTATTGTCCGAGGGTTGTTTTCTATCAGTATTGCATGCCGGTGGAGAAGAAAGCGACCTGGAAGATGGAACAAGGAAAGATCGCGGAAGAACGGATCGACCAGTTAGAGAAGCGAAGAAAGCTACGCGAGTACCGCCTGGAGGAGGGAAGCAGAAAGTTTCACGTTTGGATGAGTTCCAAGCGGCTTGGGCTGAGTGGAAAACTTGATTTGCTAATCGACAGTCCGGAAGGGCTATTTCCGGTCGATTTCAAAATGACCACCGGCCGGCCCCACAAGAATCATCTTTTTCAGTTATGTGGATATGCGCTCTTGCTGGAAGACCAATATGGCCGGGAAGTAAGCAAAGGTTTTGTTTACCTGATTCCACATGACGACGCGGTCGTGTTTGATCTCACAGAGGCGGTTAAGTCGGAAACTGAAAGGATGATCGATGAGATGCGGCGAATGATCGAGGAGGAGAAAATGCCGCCGCCGACCCCGGTCAGGAATCGATGCGCGGATTGTGAGTATAGAAATTTTTGCGGGGATATTTTTTAAGAAGTGAGTTTCGCAAACCTGGGCGATTTTCATGCAGAAAGTGAAGTTGCGAAGAAAGGATGTGGACATGGTGTTAAAAGTCTTTATTTTTTCGTCACCTGCAAAGCGGTTTCAAAGATCGTCCCGATGAAGAGGGAACTGAAAGATAACCAGCTTACCGAGCGCAGTCAGCCCTAAGGGTTTCAAAGATCGTCCCGATGAAGAGGGAACTGAAAGCACGAGTGACTCCATTTTGCCGCCACGGTATTTTTTGTTTCAAAGATCGTCCCGATGAAGAGGGAACTGAAAGATCGAAGAGGACCTTCAGGTTGACTTAGGCCTTGGTTTCAAAGATCGTCCCGATGAAGAGGGAACTGAAAGGTTCCAAGCGTCTCATGAGTTCGCGAGCCTCGCGCGTTTCAAAGATCGTCCCGATGAAGAGGGAACTGAAAGGCTCGCCGCCCAGCGCGCCCGGCGTGCCCTCGGTGGGTTTCAAAGATCGTCCCGATGAAGAGGGAACTGAAAGTAGCCAAGATCCCGCGCGTCCTGCGACTTTCGCCGCGTTTCAAAGATCGTCCCGATGAAGAGGGAACTGAAAGTCCATGCGCCAGTCGATTTCCATGAACGCGCAACCCTGTTTCAAAGATCGTCCCGATGAAGAGGGAACTGAAAGTAGAGTACGACGCGCCGGTGTCGACCAGTACCTTGGTTTCAAAGATCGTCCCGATGAAGAGGGAACTGAAAGTGATCAAGCAGTGCTTCGCGCTGCAGGCGCGGTTTCGTTTCAAAGATCGTCCCGATGAAGAGGGAACTGAAAGGTAGAAGGCGTTGTGATGGAATGCGCTCCCGCTGTGTTTCAAAGATCGTCCCGATGAAGAGGGAACTGAAAGTTCGGCAAAGTGCCGAGCTCGGCTTCGATCTTTTGTTTCAAAGATCGTCCCGATGAAGAGGGAACTGAAAGGAGGACGTCGAGACCCGCTACGACAACGCAATTGCGTTTCAAAGATCGTCCCGATGAAGAGGGAACTGAAAGTGAAGAGCTTAGCGGCCAAGGAGGCGAGCGCGAACCGTTTCAAAGATCGTCCCGATGAAGAGGGAACTGAAAGTCGGAGAAGAGCGATCGGATGGTGGAACGCTCTTTACGGTTTCAAAGATCGTCCCGATGAAGAGGGAACTGAAAGAACGAAATGCCGGATGAGATAACGAAGGAGTACGAGTTTCAAAGATCGTCCCGATGAAGAGGGAACTGAAAGACTTTAAGTCCACATGTATCCCGAAGGCGTCGCTGGTTTCAAAGATCGTCCCGATGAAGAGGGAACTGAAAGAACAACTGGTGAGAATCAGCGCGCTGAAACAACTGGTTTCAAAGATCGTCCCGATGAAGAGGGAACTGAAAGCGTCGATCGCTTCCTGGAGTCCTTCGGTTACCGAGGTTTCAAAGATCGTCCCGATGAAGAGGGAACTGAAAGAGCCATTCTGCGCTTCGGAGAATGTAACCGTTACGGTTTCAAAGATCGTCCCGATGAAGAGGGAACTGAAAGCATTAGTTGAGTCAGGTAGACCTGCAGAATGGCATGTTTCAAAGATCGTCCCGATGAAGAGGGAACTGAAAGAATAATAACCAATCGGCGCTGACATTTAACTTCTGGCGTTTCAAAGATCGTCCCGATGAAGAGGGAACTGAAAGGAAAATCCTACTGGGGAATCCGGGTTGGTAATGATCTGTTTCAAAGATCGTCCCGATGAAGAGGGAACTGAAAGTTTCGAGACTTTGCATAACTCGGATCGCGTTCATGAGGTTTCAAAGATCGTCCCGATGAAGAGGGAACTGAAAGGTCGCGTTCCATGACAAAAGCTTATTAGCCTCGGGAGTTTCAAAGATCGTCCCGATGAAGAGGGAACTGAAAGTGGGAAGACCAGTCATGAACCGGTGATTGCCTAAATTCGTTTCAAAGATCGTCCCGATGAAGAGGGAACTGAAAGACAGGTACATGGCTTCAGCGTC
>JBBDNJ010000298.1:0-11712 GCA_040877705.1 Binatia bacterium
ACGGATACAGCCAAGGATCGACCTAAAGAATGATGCGCCTGTTCTCTACTCTACCTATTTCTACTTGACCCTATTTTCTACACTGGGATCGGCACTCCAATTTGCGTGGCAGTTTTTAGATTTAATCACCAATTTGAATTTCGTGGGCTGGCTCTTTCTGGTTTTCAATAACGGAATAACGCTTTGTGGACATGCGCGTGCGATTGAAAGATTTCTGAAAACTTTTTGTCGCCTATCATTCTTTCTGCACGGTTATAGTGGAAGCCTCTCTCGCCCCACACGATCCAAGCGAACAACTTCCCAGTTAATTTCAAGTACTTCTCGAAAAGATCTTTGCGATAATATAGAAGATGGCCGGTCAAATTATCATTGTCCTTCAGCTCCCTATATACTGATGCATGGACCCCATTCCTATCGAGGAGATCTACATCACGATGCTTTGCAATCAACTCAGAGCTCTCACAAAGTTGTGGCGACGGAACGTAGAATCCTCGGAAATCATTTAACGAACTATGGTAACCCTCCCAACCGTAACGCCAACTGGTAGTCTCGACCGGAATCCCGGGATCTCTATTCCATACGTCCTCATACCTGAACCCACGCGTTACTTCTTCCCGTGTCGGAGGGATTTGAAAATAAAGGTCAGCGACATTTATTCTTTCCCGCAACGGCACGAAGCCATTACCTTTCTTTATCGCTTCAGCTAGTTGTTCGAATCCAACGCTGTTACCTTTGTCCGTGGGGTTTTCATCCGGCATTCTGACAATAATTGGATAGCTTCTAGGTATAGCTGTGGTGCCTACTATCTGGTAAACAAATTGCCACGCTTTTTTAATTCGTCTTCGCTTCTTAACTGCAACTGATCGTGCAAACGCGAAGTCTTTGACGACCCTTAAATTTCCACGGCGGGTTCGGATGGCTCGGCCAAACTGGGTTGACCAGGGAATTTCACCACAGAAGGTATAGACGTCGTCTCCAGAATCAGGTAGCCCAGAACCCGGATGATCCACCTCTGCAAGTCGAGATTGCAGTAAAGGAATAAGATCTTCCTTAATGAAGAACCCGCGCAAAAAAGTGAGCATGGTTCTCAGAGTTGCGATATCTTGTTCGTGGATATAGCCGTCAAGCAAAACCCACGGACCGGGCGTATTATTGATCTTGTCCAACCGGAGCAAGTGATTGTAGTTTGGTATCGCTCCCTCTCGGAGCCATGCCTCATCATCGGCCGGGACACGCATAGAGATCCGCGAAATTGCAGGCAGCCAGTTTGGGGGCCGTTTCGGGAAGCTGGGATCAATATCAGAGTCAGAACTGCGATCACCCCGGTATTCATCGAATAGCTGGCCTCTTGCCTGGAGCAAGCCGTACATCTCGAAATACGCGATCCAGGAATATTTTTTACCATAGCGATCAATTTGGCCCTGATCACGATGGGCTCGCCACTCCCTATCTGATGTGATTGCTTGATCCACGGACCCAAATGTCGAATTACGATATCCCAGATTGCCTATTCGCCACTCGATCTTACGACGAACGTCTAAGTAGCTCGGGTTTTTCATGTCATAATTTTGGCGATCCTTGATTAAGTGGCCTATAGTATAGTTTCCGAAGTCCATGTGTATCGCGCCGTTAGCATTCTCACATTCGGACTCGGAAATCTGGTTTGCGGGAGGAAACGGATCAGGTATCGCCGAATAAGGGCGCTTTAAGTACTTGATTAAGCTAAGACTGATACACCGGGGATTCACTTTGCGAGCGAGCTCTATAATACCCAATGCGTAATCGCGTATTACAGTATGCTGTGTCCTGGCTCTACCATTCGGAATAAACATCGCTTGCACTAAAGACCGTGCAAATGGAGGCAAGGCTTGTTGGAACTCATGTGCATCCTTGTCCGCCCACATGGACATAGTGACACCGTAGCTGGCCGCAAGCATTCGCTCTCGCACGTATGGGTCATTAAACTTCAGGGAAGTTAGGGTGTGCGAAAACAACTGGTCAGGAAATCGTTCACCGAGCAAAACTAAGACACGGGTCGCGCGGTCGCGCAGCATGCGGTCCGTCGTGGTCAAGAATAATGACAAAATTATTATATAGTTAATGGCTTCTACTTCGCTTAGGGTATCTACGGGGTGTGATTCAAACCATCTGACGATGCGCTCAATTGTGTTTCCTGCCGCCCGATGTCTGATGAACTCGCCCCAATGTAGATCTCTTTCGGACATTTCAATTCGTTCGAGATTCCGATAGAGGCATGCCCCGTTGTACGGGTGTTCCGGTTTTGTTGCGGCTGCCGATAAAGCTTCAATCATCGGAGATGCCGTGTAGGTGCTTTTCTGCCAAAAATAAATTCCAGCTATTTTTCCTGTATCGGTGCTGATGGAGGATCCGCTACGCCAATATAAGCTTCCGGTGAAGGGTTCAAAATATGCAGAGAGAGAACGTCTCGATTTCGGCAGGTAATAAAATAGCTCTCTTTGGCTTTCAGGGAGGGTGTTTCTTACTCTTTCTGGAAACTCCGAAATTATGGCCTCAACCCAACCCTGCATCAAAAATCGTGGAAAGTGTCGGTCAAACACGAACAGTTTTCCAAGTTTGGTGCGTACGTAAAAGCTTCTGCGAATGGCCGTCTCGCTTGTCGTAACCAAATCCCGCTTGAGTAAGTGCCGCGCAATAATATGGTCAGAAAATCGCTGATAAGGAAGCTGTACCACCTTTACTGGACCACCGTCCTTCTGGTCCCGCCACCTAACGCCTTCAAGCAGCAGACCTTCGGCAACGAGGCGCTGGTAAAGTTTCTTTGCAATGCTTCTTTTCTTTGTGAGCGCGCGGACCTGAATAATCCGCAAGCATTCCTCCGTCTCTACGTTCTCGGTAAGTTTCCTTGCCATGTAGGGCGCAAATCCGCTTGTCAAAGGATCACTAATTCCATCATCGCCTTTAATCAAGTTCCAGCAGAATTGTCTCGGTAGTTTCATGTTGCCTTCAATTTCGGTCGCGCGGCGGTTTACGAAACGTTCTAAAATAAATGTCATTCCGCGTTGGCCGGAGATAATGCCTGAAAAGCCCTTTCTCTGTGCTTTTTTTGGAAGATCCTTAAATGCTTCGCAGATGATTTTAAGCGTAAGGGGCCGTGAAAACTCATCTGCTAGGAGTGGAATATGAGGCAACGGGATACCATAATACTTGAAAAATTCTGTCTGGGCGTCGAACTCAATATCGCTAAATCCTCCGTGAGAAAGAGTGGCAAATTGTTTTCTGTCGCCGTCTTTAAAAACGACCGTTTCAAAGGGCTCTCTGCAGCTCAAGATCAAGCCAACATGTGGAAACTGTCTTACAGCCTTTCTCAGTACTATGATGCCGCGCCTCCAGCTGTCTTGATCCGCTTCATTGATCCCGTCGATCATCAGTAGTGCTCGTTGCCGGCTGAGCTCGCCCATTGCGTTCAGATTCTCGAGCAATTGCCTTAGGTTCGGCGCGAGCCCGGTAAATTTGGCCAACCCACTCCCGAGGTCAGGTCCGGGATCAAAATCCTTCGCAAGTACAATGACCGACGGCATTCCGTTCTTTACGTGTTGCTCTGCGACGTCACATAGAAAATGGGTCTTGCCTGTCCCCCACGCACCAAGGAGTAATGCTCGGTTAGTAAACTGCAAAAGGCAGCCTGCAGAATCCAGAAACTCCGCAACGGCGGAAAGGGAACTCTCGTAACGCCTTAGATAGTGGTGTTGTGCTTCAAGGGACCGAAGCTTAGCATCAAGGGAATCCTCATCCTTTTGTTCTTCACGAAGTTCGTTTCTTCGCTTATTTTGTTCCTCGTAGAAGGCTTCACTGAGACTTCTGATCGCCGAATTTATTCGGCCGACGGTCGCTCTCGATGCGCTCACCACGGAACGACCTGCACCAATGGGGGATTTCTTAAATTTGATAAGGAGATTTAGCAAACGAGTCGCTCGCGGAATCTTTCGTCGGTACGGTTTGTGAATGTGCCGCTGGGCATCTGCCCAAGCTTTTTTCAAAGAATCATGAAAATCCCCGATTGTTTTTTTGAAGCGATCGTTACAAAGCAACCCATCCAAAGCCAAATTAAGGTGTTCTATTTGGAGGTTTGGCGCCGCGGAATCAATCCCGGGCGTATAACGCGGTCCCGCGCTGTGGACTGCAAATGCATTTACTTTGGCTAGTTGTTGTAGATCCATATTGCGGGAAGATGTGTTGATCAATTTAGATGCAGTCAGTGCAGTGGTCAAATACCCCTACTACAACACTCCGACATGGGACGAACGCTGCGGCGTAAACTAGAAGGATAGACTGTCTTTCGTTGCATACCATAAGTGAGCCGAGGCATCGCACTTTGATTGAAGGACGCTTTATTGAAATCTCAGGCGTAAGCCCGATGTTCAAAAACGTCGGAAAATTAGCGACACGACGCCCTTAGATTTCTTCGGTATAATTAGGAGAAAACAGAGTGCCAAAAAGAAATGATTTTGGCCGGGGACAGTGAGCAGAAGGAGAATACAGTTCAATCAGAGCACTACGGCAACGCGCGTACGCTGTATCCTGGCAAGCGGCCCAACCCCACTGCTTATGTGTGTTGTTTCCCCACCTCCAATGGATCAGGTAACTCCACCTCCTCTCCCCCCAGAACCCGAAACCGTTTGAAGAGACGGGCATAACCACGATTGCGTTCTAGCCAGCGGTAAAATTCCCGTGTGGCAACACGTTGGAGGATTTTCTCAGCTTTTGATCGACTGACACCGCCGCACTTACCTGAAATGCAGCGGGAATGTTCCACTGGGCCAACCTCAGCGTCGTCTAGCTCCACTGACGTAGTTAAAACGATGTCATAGATTGCTCCTGGCTTCAGTGACACGCGACGGGTTGTATTCTCAAAATAGCTATAGGGATCGACTTTACGCCACAAGTTCCTTCCGAAGCTGTATATTGGAATACGCGCTTCGTATTGGACGAAAAAATATCGATGGCGTTTGTCACCTTGACGGCGAAATACCATAAAGTGACGACCATTGAGGACTGAGAGTGGAAAGGTAAATAAGAAGGGGCCGTAATAATTGCCAATGTGAAAATAATTAAGACCTGTCCAGGTTCCCGGTGCAGCCCACAAGCCGTGCTTTGGTAGCTTCAATGACCATTCGCTTCGGAGACGTAATTTGTCATCCTCAAGAATTTTATTCAGTTCATCTCTATGGCAAGCGTGATAGAGTCGGCCACCAATGTCAGCGGTCAACTTGAAGGACCACCGGAAGTAGCCACGGAAGTCCTCGTGATTAAAGGGTCGCTGATATTCCGGTTGCTTCAAATCTTGTCTGGCTCGATGCTGTGATATACAGCGTTTTTTATTCCCCGAACATGCGGATTGCGAGTTCGGGCGGAAGGCGTGTCAGACTTGCCTCAATTACCTAACCTAACTCCAATTCTTACTACGAACACTGCGAGAGGTTAGTAGAGTTAGGCAAGTCTGACACGCTGCATGGTTGTTCTTCTACGCAAACGCCGATTCGGCCTCGCGCACTTCCATCTTCGCAACGTTGCCGCCAAGTTTGACTCCGGCGGCCGCGACCGCGGCTTGGAACTCTTTGGTCTTCGCTTCGAGCTCCGCCTTATCTTTGTACGTCCTGACCCAAATAAATTCGTTTTGTGGCCGATTGACCCAGGTGCCGACGATGGGTACGCCGATCTTTTGGTGCAGCGCCATGATGTCCTCTTTGAAGTGCTTCAGAAAATTATCCATCTCACCCTTATTGATCGTGTAAATGCGAATCTGCGAGATCATTTTATTTGTCCTCCAAAACAGCGGCGATTTGCGTTCTACGAGCCGAGCTTTTTAAAAAATCCCTCCTTCTCAAGTTCATCCAGCAAAGATTGATCGATGAACTCCTCCGGAGTGCGGTTTTTGAGTTCAGGATTGTGCTCGGCATAGAACCTGAGCGTGTCTTGCACTCCCGATAAATCCACCCGCGGCGGCGCCGAGAAACGCGGGGCAAAATAATCGTAGGTGGCGTTGAGCATTTCCGCGTCATCGATGCGCATCCGTTTGGCGAATACCTTCAATGTCTTTTCGCGGTCGTTCTTAATGGTATGGACGGCCTCCGAGTAGGCTTTGACGAAGCGCTTGGCGCGGTCGCGGTCCTGGCGTAGAAAGCTGCCTCTTGTGTAGAGCGAGGATTGCGTGAAATGAGCGCTCATCTCTCCCATATCGGCTAATACGCGATAGCCCGCCTGAACCGCCTTGGTCAGATGAGGCGGCGACAGTATCGTAGCATCGGTCCGGCCCGTCATGAGCGAAGCCAGTCGCGTTGGCGCATCGCCGCCGATCAGAACCTGAATATCGGCGAGCTTCAGGTCCCATTCCTTTAACGCGAGCTGAAGCGCCAGGTCGTTGGAACCGCCGAAATTAAGAATATTGACCTTCTTACCGCGCAGATCCTTCGGGGTGCGGATCTCCGGTTTAACGATAAATGCGTAGGGAAATTTATTATACGAGGCGGCGATCACTTTCATGTCGGCGCCCCGGGCTGCGGCTACCAGCGGGCCAGTCGCCGAGCCGGTGGCGAAATGGGTGCTCCCGCCCAGCAGCGCGGCCACCGAACGAGCGCTGCCGTTGATCATGATCACATCGACGTCCAAGCCGTGCTTGTCGAAGATCTTGAGGTCTTTCGCAACCCACACCGTGCTTTGAAAACCCGACAGACCGCCATAGTCGACGATCAGCTTGTCCGCCGCTTGTGAACTGGTGATGAACAAGCACGCCAGCGCCAATGCCGAAAGCAAACCGCTATAAATGATTTTCATGTTAACTCCTTTTGGCTGGAGCGAAGTGCAAAAGCAAAGCGGCAAGAGCAAAGTGCCCGGAGCGAAAATCCGGTGAGAATGCTTGGCGCCATGCTCTTTGCCCTTTGCCACTATGGCTTCAGCTTAGTCTCGGCATGATCTCTTTTTTGAAAAGATCGAGAGACGAAATGACTTTTTCGTGGGCGAGATTGCCGATGTGGAACATGCCCATGAAGTGATCGGCGCCGACCTGCTTCATTTGCGCTTGAATCTGGCGCGCGACGGCGTCCGGGCTGCCGGCGATCATATAGCCGCTCTGCACCAAGTCATCCCAACCGAGGGTGGAGAAATCGATGCGCGTGCGATTGCCTTCGCGAAAATAATTGAAAGATCGTTCCGTCGTGAGCTTGGCCAGGAGTTTTTGTTGATCGGCTGCCTTCTGGTTGATGGCATCATTAAAGCCGCGGTTATAGACCGAGAAAAAGTAGCGCATCGCCGGCTCGGCGATCTCTTGGGCCTTCTTATCCGATTCATCGATGTAGATGTGGCGGCAGAGGATGAAATCATCCGGCGTCGCTTCCCAGCCGTCTTCCTTTGCCTTGGCGCGGTAGTAGTTGAACGTGTCTTCGATCTGGCCATCGGTCTGGTAAATTTGCGCGCAAGGCAGATGCCGCTTGACGCACCATTCAATGGACTCGGCGCTGCGGGCGGCGATCCAGATCGGCGGATGGGGCTGCTGAATCGGGCGCGGCCAGACGGCGCAATCTTTCAGCTGGAAAAATTCTCCTTCGAAACTCCAGACCGAATGAGTCCATGCGGTCATGATGAGGTCATAGGCTTCTTGAAATCGGCCGCGCGATTCCTCGGGATTTACCCCGTACCAGACATACTCGGCTGGTATGCCTCGGACGAAACCGGCAATGAGCCGCCCGTTACTGAGGCAGTCGATCATGGCATATTCCTCGGCGACGCGGACCGGATGGTTACGTAAAGGGAGAATATTTCCGAGGACGCCGATCTTGATTTTCTTGGTTCTTTGACTGAGCGCGGCGGCGATCAGGTTCGGTGAGGGCATGGTGCCATAGGAGCTATAATGATGCTCATTGAAGACCACGCCGTCAAAGCCAAGTTCCTCGCAGTAGGTCATCTCGTCGAGATGTTCCGCATAGTTCGCGGCGCCTTTGATCGGATCGAAGAAGTTGCTCGGCACCGGCGTGCGAGGCGCTTCCTTGGGAACGTGGGGATAGGCGAGGAGATCAAAGTTATAGAGTTTCACGTAATATTTTACTCCTTAAGAAAAACTGTGCGGATGCTAGCACCGCACTCTTAGCCGGTCAAACATCCATGCCGACTCTACTTGACGTAACCTTCTTTAATCAGCTGGTCCACGATACTGGTATCGACAAAAGACGCGGGATCGGCGGTCGCGGCCTTGGGAGTGTTCTTCTTGATCGCTTCCAAAGTCGTGCGAATCGTTTCCACTCTTGGCCTGGGATTTCGATCGGCCCACTTCGCGAACAATTGATAGGCGTACTCCGTATCCTCGCGATTACTGCCGATGAATTCCATCAAATAGGTTGTGGTTTTTTCTTTTTGCTGAAAATAGAACTGGATAGCGCCAGATATCGCCCTCATGAAACGAACGACATTGTCGCGATTCGACTTGAGATAAGATTGCTGAAGCCATTCACCGTTCTGTTGCCAAGGGATTCCCAGGTCGGGCAAAGCGAGAAGCGTTCGATAGCCGCGCCTTTCCGCGATGCGATCAAACGGTGCGGCCAGTATGCCGAACTGGACGTCGCCCTTATCCATGGATGCGAGGATCGCCGCCGCGTCGGCACTGGCGCTCTGGACGAGCTTAACGTCTTTTTCCGGGTCCAGTTTCAGCTTGGTCAGGGCGAATCTTAAGGCGGTATCCGGGATGGTCCCGAAGGGCGCTCCCACATGGCCGGTTTTTCCTTTGAGATCTTCGATCTTCTCGATCTCTTTCACTGCCATCACTTTGTACGGGAAGATGTTCACCCAGGAGCCCACCAGGACAAACGGCGGTGCGCCCTCGATCGTTGCCGTAGTGAAGGCAGCGGCACCCGATCCGGTGGACATGTGCATGTTTCCGCTGAGCATCGCCTGCACCGCGGCCGCCGTATTGGATTTGATGATGTTGACGTCGAGGCCGTGCTTGGCGAACAACTTCTCTTTTTGTGCGATGAAGAAAAGGGCGGTCCCTGGATTGATTCCGGTTTGGCCGACGGTCATTTTGGCGCCTTGGGCGTTGCTTTGGGGTGGGCCCAAGAAGACCGGCGCCGTGAGTATAAATAGCATGGCTGCGAGTTTCGTTGCGACTTTCATTCATCCCTCCTGAAAATTTTCCTCTGTTGCGTTGCTGTTATGCGGAATCCGTCACCGGGCTTAAGAGCGCGTGGCGTTAACTTTTCTGCGGCTTCCAGTTTTCTAAGCGTCTTTCCAATGACTTGAGCGCTTCGTTGAGGCCGGCGCCGAGGCCGGCGATGATGACGATGGGTACGAACATGGCAGCCATCTGAAAACGTTGTGCCGCGACTGAACTCAGATAACCCAAACCGGTCGCGGCCCCATATTGCTCCGCTACGACGATGTAGACCAGCGCGCGGCCCAGAGCGACGCGCATGCCGGCGACGATGTATGGAAGCGATCCCGGCACGGAGACTTTGAGGAAAATCGTGCTGTCCGTGGCGCCGAACGCTCGTGCCATCGTAATCAATCGATTGTCGGTGTTGGCGATGCCGGTCATCGTGTTGATCAGAATTGGAAAAACCGCGGCGAGGATGGTCATGATGATCTTAGATACCGGCCCTAGGCCAAAGATCATAATGATCAAAGGGAGCAGCGCGATCAGCGGCGTGGCGTAAATGCCGGACAGGAGCGGATCGAAGGTTTTGCTGATGCCGCGATACCAGCCCATGGGAACTCCGATGATCACGCCGAGAATCACGGAAATGACAAAGCCTATGGCGAAGTTGGTCAGGCTGAACCACATGTGCTCCCAGATCGTGCCGTTGGCGAAGAGCTCATAGCCTTTGGCGAGGATCTGAGAAAATGGCGGGAAGTAAAATGGATTGAGAATGTGCGCCCGAGTGGCGATTTCCCAAGCCAGAAAAAAAACCACAATGCCGATGACGCCGAGCCAGTTGTATGCGACCTCGCGGAGGCGCGCCAGCCAAAGGTTGGAGCTAGGCGGGTGTGCTTCATCGATGGGCACCATCTTCAACGATTCTTGGTCCTCCTTTGACGTAACTAGCTCCTTTCTCTGTCGCAACCGAATCTATGGGTCATGTTATCGGCTGTCAAGCATGCGCTTCGCGATCTCAGATCTCCAAATCTCAGATTTCAGATTTAAAAACTCAATACCGCCAGTACGAAAATCTGAAATGATATCGTCTGAAATTTGAGATCTGAAATTTGAAATGTGAGATTCTGCGCGCAGCGCAGACTACTCCCAGCGCTTCATCTTGGTGAAATCGTAGTTGACCGACGAGTCGCTTTCGAAACGCCAGACGGCGCGCTCTTTGTTGAACTTACCCTCGAAGGCAGCTTGCAGGAATGAAGTGATCTGGTTCCACGCAGTCTCTGCCTGTGCCGAACGAAAGCGGCCTGGCATGGTGTCGTTCAAGAACCCATGCGGTGCATCGGGGTAGACGCGGACATCGAAACTTTTCCTGGCTTTGGCTAAGACTCCGACCATGCGCACGATGTTGTCCATCGGTATCAAATTGTCCGATTCGCCAAAAATCCCAACCATTGGACATGACATCTGCTCGAATAACTTGTCGATCGGGTCCGGACGGCGCGGATCCGGTTTCCACTCGGCGTCGTAGATGGCGCCGTAAAGCATGACGGCGGCGCAGATATAATCGCGCTTCGCCGCCAGCAGAACCGGCTGCCGCCCGGTCTGGCATACGCCGGATATCGCGATCCTTGTCATATCAACCTCCGGCAGTGTGCGCAGATATGCGATCACGGCGTCGATGTCTCCCAGCACTTCCTGGTCATCCAGGTCGCAGCGGCCCTCGCCGGCCGCCAGCGCCGCGCGATCGCCGGTGAAACGCGAGAACAGATCCGGCACGATGGTCACATATCCGGCATCGACGAATTTCTGTCCTAAATCAGTCGTGTGTTGGACGATGCCGTAGCGCTCGTGCAGGTGGATGACCGTGGGGCATTTGCCGGCGCCGGCGGGCTTGCCGAGAAAGCCGTCAATGCGATTATCGATTTTAATGCGCGTTAGCATTGGAGTTTCCTTTGACGGGTTCAGCGAAAGCTAAATGGTCGTAGCATTCACTGCCGTTCATTTCTACGTTAGTTATCTTCCTAAGAATCTTCTTTAAGCTCCTGGCCGCATTAGTCCAACACTCTAATACAACTCCAGCACACCCATGCTGTCGCATCCGGAGCCCTGGGCATCGGCGCGGTCTACTTGTCGGGTTCGTACTGCAGATTGTCGCGGATCAAATTGGAAATGCCGCGGGCAATGGGCCGGCGGATTTCTTCTCCAACGTGGGCGAGACCGCCCAGTGCGCGGCCCAGAATGGCGAAGCTTTTAGACATCTGCCAGTGAATGCCCATATCCATGGAAATCGCCGCGATGGCGCCGGTCACGTTCACGGGCAAGTGCTTGCCGACCTGCACGTCGGCGATTTTGCCGATTTCTCTGAGCAAGTTGCAATAGCGACCGTAGACTTTGGTTTCCTGCGCGATCTGGAAAAGTTTCTCGGCGCGCGGGTCGCCCTGAGTATGGATGCCATGGCCGATGCCCGGAATGACTTGCTTGTTGCCGAGCCGTTTCTCGACCGTGGCTTTAGCGATGGCATCGAGATCGGTTTCTTTAGAATCCGGCGGCAAGGCATCGTTGAGCATTTTCGCGCAATGTTCCGAAGAGCCGAG
>JBBDNJ010000299.1:0-11680 GCA_040877705.1 Binatia bacterium
GGGAGCAACTTAGGCTTTTCTGATACCCCGCAGCTTGCTGCGGGGTAGTTCATTCACGTAGCTTTCGAAACCGCTGGCGAATTTCATTATCAATTTCTGGTTTTTCGACCACCACAATTGGGCGCGTTCGGTAGCAATGACAGCGGCATCGTCTAACGCGGAACCGAACCAGTATTTTCGGACAGTGTCGGGAGTCTCCATTATTTCCTGCAGTGCTTTCGTATCACGAGAAACTTAAGCCGCCGCCAGTATAATTGCGGCTATGGCGAGCAACAGTGAAACTATCAAAATGATTCGAAAGACCGAAAACTGTTTGCGCAGCGCTGTGACGGCATCGGTCATGGCTGCAATTTGTTGAGCCATGCTGGCCACGAGCTCGGCTTGCTTTCGTTCATTTGCCTCAAGCTCGGCGACTCTCTCCTCAATCGGCTTTGCGCTGGTAGAGTGTGCCGTTTTGGTCTGCTGCAGGAGCTGCTTAGATAATGATACGATTTCGGGAACTAGTTTAACGATTTGAAACCAAGGTATCGCCATATTGTCTCGATTCGTTGTTGGGTTTTAGTTTAGCGTCGTCTGTTATCAGGTAGATCACCGCTAATCTAACACGTAGCCGGCCCAGTCACTATCTCTCTTGCCGCCTGGAGGTTGGATCGGTTTTGTCGGAGTGCCGATCCCCACCTTTCTGCAGGTATGGGATCCAAACGACCCGAATCATCTCTGGTTTGACAGTTGCCCGACGTGTTAGATAGTGTTTCGCCAATCGACTTTAGGGTCGTTTTCAAACACCCTGCAGGATTCAAAAGGAGAACTATGATGAGTCTCGATTTCGTCACCAACCAAGAAATCATTCTGGCGGCGCGGCGCAATCTGACGCAGGATATCTGGGATTATTTGAGCGGCGGCGCCGAATCTGAAACAACCATGAGGCGAAACCGCATGGCTTTCGATAGCCTCGCGTTGCGGCCGCGCATCTGCGTGGATGTTTCGAAGATCGATACCTCGACAACTTTTCTGGGGCAGAAGCTGCGCATTCCCGTGATGATGGCGCCCATCGGATCGCTGCAAACGATCACCCCGGAAGGCGGTGTCGCGGTGGCCAAGGCGGCGGCGGACTTCGGCACGATGAATTTCGTCAGCTCGGTAACCCAGCCTAGTCTGGAGGAGATCGCCGCAAGTACCCAGCATCCAAAGATCTTCCAGCTTTATATTCGCGGCGGTCTGGACTGGTGCGAGGAAATTATTCGGCGCGTCAAGCAAGCGGGATACATGGCGCTCTGCCTTACCGTCGACACGGCTCATTACAGCCGGCGCGAGCGGCAAATGATGAACCGCTGGCTGCCGCCGAACAAGCGCACCGAGACCAGCCGCCATTTTCAGGGAATGTTGACCTGGGAGATGATGGACGCCATTAAGAAGATGGCCGGCCTTCCATTTATCCTCAAAGGTGTTGCCACCGCCGAAGATGCCAAAATCGCCATGGATCACGGCGTCGACGTGATTTATATCTCCAATCATGGCGGGCGACAGCTCGACCATGGGCGAGGTACCATGGATATTCTTCCTGAAATCGTCGATAGGGTGCGCGGCAAAGCCGACATCATACTCGATGGAAGTATTCTGCGGGGAACAGACGTCCTGAAAGCATTGGCGCTGGGATGCAAGGCGGTGACGATCGGCAAGCTTCAGGGTTGGGGCCTGGGCGCGGGCGGACAAGCCGGTTTGTTGCGCGTGCTGGAGTTGCTCGAAGAAGAGCTCATCATCGATATGGCACTCCTAGGTGTCACCCGCGTCGATCAGATCTCCGCCAGTTATGTTTGTAAGGCACCGCCGGTTTGCTCGCCCAATGAGATGAGCGCGTTCCCTCATCTGCCGGGAGGGCAGTTGCGCTGACGCGCCACGGTCGTGTGTGGTTTGGCTGAAATGTGCGAACTGGATCAGGGGTATGGGTGATCCATTGCCGCTTGTTTCATTTGCGCATGGAGATCGATCATTGTGAGCGCGCAATACTCCATGGTATAGCCGGCGCGAAATTCCACGCCATCCTGAAGCACGCGTTTGAGCACCGTGCGGTTGAAAGCGCCATGACCCATGGCTTCCTCGCCGTCTTCGCCCAACTTGTGTGTATCCATGTCGGCTTCTTCGTGGGTCGAAAAATAAATCGCCTGCTCTTTTGTAAATCCGTACTGGGTGGTCAGGGCGGTGTACCACTCGCCCGACCAGTGGGACAGGGACTCTTCAAAAACGTGCAAGCCCCAGAGTTCGGCGATGGAACCATCGATGAAAATCTTGTGGCAGAAGTCATTGATGGCGCGCGCGGAGGGTAAATAAGGATCTTCCAACATCTCTTGCCGATTTAATCCCATCACCTCGGCGGTTTGCAGCAGCACCAGAACATGGCCCGGCGCTTTGGGCGAGATCAACTCGTCGGCGATCTTGGCGCAGAAAGGTCCCAAAAGATCAAAATTACGGACGAAGAAAGGTAGATGGGTATAATAAGACACCGCATTGAGCGCGTTAACCTCCATGGAAAAATGTCCCCAGTTTTTAAAAAACTGCCGGATGACCGGCATGGGTAATTTTCCTTCACGAAGATGCGTCATGAAAGGCGCTTTATGAATTTTTTCTTGCCACGCCTTGTACAGCGTTGAATAAAGATAATCAACGTAGGCCTTGGCTTCTTCACCGCTTAGTTTTTCGCCGGCCTTGGGTTCTCGCGGCTTGCTCATGTTCTACCCCCTAGAACAGTTCTGTTTAAATGGGATAACGCGCGTTTATCATCGCCCTCTCACCTTGTCAAGAATTGCGTCGTGCATTGGCAAAGCTTTCAGCGCTGCGCTAGGATGTCCGCATGTCGACAAGGCCAAACAAACAGCTAGAGACCTTTCCGAATCCCCATCCCGCGCGCGACTATGAGATCAGTATGGAATGTCCGGAATTTACTTGTGTCTGTCCCCGCACCGGGCAGCCGGACTTTGCCAACATCCACATCCGCTACATACCCGATCAGCGATGCGTCGAACTTAAATCTTTGAAGCTCTATCTCTGGTCCTTTCGCGATCAGGGCGCGTTTCACGAGGATGTCGTCAATCGAATTCTCGACGATCTCATTGAGGCGTGCCAGCCCCGAAAAATGACTGTCATCGGTGATTTTAATATTCGTGGCGGGATTCACACGATGATCACGGCAAATTACCCGTCGCCATGAACGCGGCTTCGGTTTTGTCGTTCCACCGTGTGATAACGTTGCCGATCCAGGTACGTATTTCTCACTGCGGATGTTCGATCTCAGGTTCTTAAAGAGAATCGCTCATCGTCCTCACCGCCACCCGTTGGCGTATCCCGCATCGATTGTCAGTCGGCAGCTATCCGTCACAGCTTTCGCTGCGCGAAGTTGCTTTTTCGAGACGTCCGATATGCCGCTGTTGATAAAGCTGTTCACAAGCTGTTCATCGTGGCGCGGAACTGGTTGGATGCGATTCAGAATCTCTGGTTTGGTCTCCACACATGGTTTTTCCGCTGAACAAGAGTAAATGAAAAATCTTCTTACGCGGAAAATTTTTCCTTGCATTTTGGTTCTGATGGGTTCAAATTCCTCCGAACAGATTTACACGATAAAGTTAATGCATCAGAGTTTTTCCCCAGAGACAGTCCATTTCGATGGCAGTTTTAGAAGACAACCTGCGTAAGGTCCCGCCGCAGAATCTCGAAGCCGAAGCTTCGGTATTAGGCGGAGTTTTGCTCGAAAACGATGCCATCAATATCGTGTTGGAGCTATTGCGTCCGGATGACTTCTATCGCGAATCGCACCGAAAAGTCTTCCGCGCCATGATTGAGCTTTTGAACCGCAGCGAGCCGGTCGATCTCATCACCCTGAGTGATTTTCTCAAGGGTAAAAACGAATTGGAAGCCGTCGGCGGGACTTCTTACCTGGCGTCACTGGCCGATTTCGTTCCCACCGCCGCCAACATCTCTTACTATGCGCGTATCGTTAGAGAAAAAGCGATCCTTCGCAGTTTGATCAGCGCCGCCACCGAAATCGCCACCCGAGGTTATGAAGAGCAAGGCAACGTCGAAGAGTTTCTCGACACCGCGGAGAAGGTGATCTTCGACATTTCGGAAAAGAAGATCAAGGCTTCCTTCGTTGCTGTCGGAGACATGATCAAAGATACGCTCAAGACGGTTGAGAAACTGTACGAGCGTAAGGAAATGGTCACCGGCGTTCCCACCGGTTATGAAGACCTCGACAGGTTAACGGCCGGATTGCAACCCGCCGATTTGATCATCGTCGCTGGCCGACCCGGCATGGGAAAAACCGCGTTCGCTCTGAACATCGCGACCAACGCCGCGTATACCGGAGTCGGAGCCGCGGTGTTTTCCTTAGAAATGGCCAAAGAGCAGTTGGTTCTCCGTATGCTCTGTTCGGAAGCCCACGTTAACAGCTCGAAAGTTCGGTCCGGATATTTAGGTGAACGCGATTTTCCCCAACTTGCCAAGGCCGCCGGACGGCTTCACGAGGCGCCGATTTATATCGACGATACTCCCGCTATTTCGGTTCTCGAATTGCGCGCCAAGGCCAGGCGCCTGGTACGAGACCGGTCGAAGAAAATCGGCCTGATCGTCGTCGATTATCTTCAATTGATGCGGGGTATGGGAACAGCCAGCAACCGCGAACAAGAAATCTCGGAAATCTCCCGTTCTCTAAAAGCACTGGCGAAAGAATTGGGCGTGCCGGTCATGGCTCTTTCCCAGCTCAATCGCCGTGTCGAGGATCGCGGCGACCGGCGGCCGATGATGTCCGATCTGAGGGAGTCCGGCGCGATCGAACAAGACGCCGACGTGATCATGTTTATCTACCGCGATGAAGTCTACAACAAATCCGACGACAGCAAGAAGGGCGTAGCCGAAGTCATCATCGCCAAACAACGAAACGGCCCCACCGATACCATCCATCTAACCTTTCTCAGCGAGTACACCCGTTTCGAGAACTACGCCGGCAGAGACGACGATTATTACGACGAGGCGGAGGAAGGGTAGGCGCCTTTGTCCCTTGCCGGAGCGCGAAGCTCGCAAGGACTTCCCAGGCCGGCTGGAACGAAGTCAGTTCGTGGAGACGAACTGCCGGCTTCGCACGAAGTTCACCATCTTTAGGCTCATAACCACTTCGCGTTTCTGATTGAGGACTTCTACCGAGGACCGGAGGATGCCGCGATCCGGCTTAGACTGAGAGATCCGCGCCTCCAGGACTGTGACGCGAAGCGACAGCGTGTCGCCTGGAAACACCGGTTTATCCCAGCGCAATTCGTCGCATCCCGGTGAGCCCAAGTTTGCTACGCTTGATAAATAGTTGTCGGTATAAAGCCGCATCATGAGTCCCGCGGTGTGCCAGCCGCTGGCGATCAAGCCGCCATAGATACTGTTTTTAGCCGCGTGTTTGTCGATGTGATACGACAACGGCACATAGCGTCTGCCAAAGTCGAGGACCTCTTCCTCATCGACCGCGATGGCGCCGAACTCATGCACCGCGCCCGGCACATAGTCTTCAAAGTAACGGTTGTCGGGGGGATTAAAAAACGTCGAAGTGCTCATGATTCTTTTTTCCAAAAGCATTATGTGTCTTATTGATCTCAGCGGCGGCCAAGGATCGCCTTCACCTTCGCCGCTATGTGCGCCATTTTTAGAACATCGCTGATAATGGCCGCTGAATCGGCGCCTGCCTGCCATACGTCTTGCACCTTAGATTCCGTAATTCCGCCAATGGCGACGATCGGTAAAGCAACCGCCGCGCGAATCTGCGTCAATCTTTCCAGCCCGCGTGCGGTGTAGCCGGTTTGTTTAGTGATCGTGCCAAACATCGGCCCAAAGCCTATATAATCTGCGCCGTTTCGTTCCGCTTCTCTAGCCTGATCGATATCGTGGGTTGAAATACCAATGATTTTTTCCCCTAGTAATCTTCTACCGACTTGCAGAGGCAAATCTTCTTGTCCTAAATGAACGCCGTCGGCGGCGCTGGCAAGAGCGATATCCACGCGGTCGTTGACGATCAGCTTACACTCAAAGGATGCCGTGAGTGCGCGCGCCGTTGTTGCGAGCTGGAGAAAATCCCTCGATGTCATCGCTTTGGCGCGCAGTTGGATAATTTTTGCGCCGCCGTCCAAGAGCTGGTGGAGAACCAGGTCAGGAGGGCGACCGTTAGTTTGCTCGGGATCGAGGATGGCGTATAGCGGCGGGAGAGCCAGCCGCGGGCGTGTCCGGGGCATAAGCCGTCAGGAGCTCTCTTTCTTAAACTCGATGCGGAGATCGGTAATCTTCTTGCGCAAGGTGTTTCGGTTGATGCCCAGAATCTGGGCGGCGCGGATTTGATTTCCGCGAGTCTTCTTGAGTGTCAATTCGATGAGCGGGCGTTCGATACGTTCAATCACCAGGGAGTAAAGGTTGTCCACTTCTACTCCTTCGGTACGCCGAAAGTAGTCTTCTAGTTTGTGCCGAATGATTTCTTCGAGGGAGAGCTGGTCGACTTCCGGAGCTGCCGCAGACTGTTTGTTTTGCAGCGTGAAGTCTTTGGGAAAGAGAATCGGTCCGGAAGACAGTACGGCGGCCCGAATCAGTGTGTTCTCCAATTCCCTGACGTTACCCGGCCACGGATATTCTTCCAACAAACGCAATGCCTCGGGAGAGACGCCGGAAATCAGAATGCCCATCTCTCGATTAATTTTGTCGGTGAAATAACTGATCAACAGCGGAATGTCGCCGCGACGCTCTCGGAGCGCCGGGAGGTAAATGGGAATGACCTTGAGTCGGAAGTAGAGATCTTCGCGGAAACGTCTATCCCGAACCGATTTTTCGAGGTCCTGGTTGGTTGCGGCGAGTATCCGCACATCGGCTTTAAGAATCTCTCGCCCGCCGACCCGGCTGTATTCTCGGTCTTGCAGCACGCGCAACAACTTGGTCTGCAATTCGAGCGGAATGTCGCCGATCTCGTCGAGAAAAAGCGTGCCGGCTTCCGCCAGCTCGAACTTGCCGATGCGCCGGTCGAGAGCGCCGGTAAAGGCGCCTTTTTCGTGGCCGAAGAGTTCGCTTTCGAGCAGATCGCGTGGGATCGCCGCGCAATTGATGGCGATAAACGGCTGGTTCCAGCGCGGCGAATTATAATGAATTGTCTTGGCGACGAGTTCTTTACCCGTGCCGCTTTCGCCTTGAATCAAGATCGTCGCTTGCGTGTCGACGACTTGTCCGATGGTTTTGTAAACCCCTTGCATGCTCGAGCTGGTGCCGATGATATTGACGCCGGGCTCGAAGCGTTTTTTGACTTCTTCCTTAAGTTCACGAAAGTCGCGGGTGAGTTTACGGCTATCGACGGCCCGTTTGACTAGAACCAGGACCTCGTCGAGGTCAAACGGTTTGGTGATGTAGTCAAAGGCGCCGCTCTTCATCGCGCCAATGGCATTGCGCATGGTGTTTTGCGCGGTCATGAGAATCATTGCCGTGTCGACCCCCGCTTCTTTGATTTCCTTAAGCACGGTGAGCCCGTCGGTGTCAGGAAGCTTGATATCGAGGAGCGCAACATCGAAACTCGAGTCGGTAAGCGATTGACGAGCGCTGCAACCGTTGGCGGCCGTCTGCACCCAATAACCTTCGTCCTCCAGCGCTTTCTTTAATATGAAGCGCAATGACTCATCATCTTCCGCAACTAGAATTTTCCCTTGGTCCATGTTAATCCGCCACCACTAGAGATACCTTGAAGGTGGATCCTTTTCCCTCAGTGCTATCAACGCGAATGATGCCGCCGTGTTCTTTGACAATCCGATAACAAACCGCCAGACCGAGACCCGTGCCGTTGTTTTTCGTAGTGAAGAACGGCGAGAAAATGTGGAGCAGGTCCTCGTCCTTAATGCCGACTCCTTCATCTTCGATCTCCACCCAGATAAATTGGCTTCGTCCCGCGCCTTGGCCGCGAAAATAAATGTCGGCTTCGACGCGCGTGGTGACCGTCACGGTTCCTGAACCGTTCATCGCTTGGCAAGCGTTTTTCACGAGATTCAAAAATACTTGCATGAGCCGGTTGCGATCTCCCCGTATCGGCGGAAGACTCGGATCGAAGAGCTTTTTTATGGTAATTGTGGCTTGAGACTTGGTTTGTAATTCGAGCAGCAAAACATCTTCAAGCACCTCGTGGATGTTCAACGGCACGATATCGAGTTTTGCCGGTCGTGACAGATCGAGCAGTTGCTCGATCAACAGGTTCACGCGATCCACTTCGCGGGTCATAATATGGGTGTATTCGATCAGCGAAGGATCGTGGTCCAGGTTGCGGCGCAGCAACTGCGCGGCGCCTTTGATGCCGCCGAGGGGATTGCGAATCTCGTGCGCGAGCCCGGCCGCCAACGTCCCTACCATCGCCAGACGGTCGGCGCGCTTGAGATCTTCTTCCAGTTCTTTACGGTGAGTGAGATTACGCACGAGTAAAATACTGCCGAGAAAGGTGCCGTGCCGGTCCTGAAGCGGGGAAACGGTGATGCCGACGGGCACTTTTTTACCCCACCGAGACACCAGATCGCCTTCACCTCGGGCGCTCTCCTGCAGCGGCGGGACACTCTTTTTTACCAGTTGGATCAGCCAAGGTTCTTTGCGAAAAATGCGTACAAACGGCTGGCGTAAAGCGTGCGACGCAGCAAGGTCGGTCAGCATTTCCGCGGCCTCGTTGAAGAAAGAAACATTTCCGCTTCGGTCCAGAGTAATCACGCCATCTTCCAGGCTGGAGAGGATTTGCTCCCAAGAGATCTGCGGCTGCGATGAGGTTGGGTCAGGGTTGATCGTCTTCATGATGTGCGATTAGGCAAACGTGGGAAAAGCATAACAAATAAAACGTGTTACGCAATGGTTCGCGGCGCATCAAGGGCTTGCAATGGTCACGGCCATTATGGTAGAAAAAATCTACACTTTAGGAGTTTGCACTCGAAGTGGGCTTTGCCCGCTTTTTTTGTTTCTGGGTCATGGAAATAGATAGAACCGTCTCCCGAATCTGGGAATTTGCAACCCAGATAGCACATGGTGAGGGGATGGAGGTAGTCGACGTGGAACTCCGGCGCGAGGGTAGCCGGGGTGGCAGAGTCCTGCGGCTTTATCTGGATAAAGACGGCGGTCCCAACGTTGACGATCTCGGCCGGGTCAGCCGGCAACTCAGTGAACTTCTCGATCTTCATGACATTGTCGAGGGGGCTTACATCCTGGAAGTTTCCTCGCCAGGGATTAATCGACCGCTGAAGAAACTAGAACATTTCCAGCGGTTCATCGGCAAGCGAGTTCGCGTGCGAACCGGCGATATGATCGACGGCCGCCGGTTGTTTTTGGGCATTCTCGCCGAGGTATCAAGCGACAAGATCAAAGTCGAAGTGGAAGGCAAAGAGTACCAAATTCTTTTTTCCATGATTGAAAAGTCGAATTACGAGCACGATTGGAGCGCGTAACATGCAGCAGGATCTCAATCGAGTCATCGAACAGGTAAGTAAAGAAAAAGGTATTGACAAAGCAATACTTATCTCCGCTTTGGAGAATGCGATGATTTCCGCCGCCAAGAAAACCTTCGGACATCAGCGGAAAATCGAAGCGCAGTTCAACCCGGAGATCGGCGAGGTAGAGCTCTTTGAAGCAAAGACCGTGGTGGAGCGTGTCGCCGACTCCGCGGTTGAAGTGACGCTGAGCGAAGCCAAAGACACTCTGGATCCCGATGCCGAGATCGGCGATGAGCTTTTGTGCAAACTGGATTCCAGCATGTTTGGCCGCATTGCCGCTCAAGCCGCTAAACAAAACATTGTTCAGCGGGTGCGCGATGCCGAGCGGGAGATTATTTATAATGAATTCAAGGGGCGCGAAGGCCAGCTTGTAAACGGTATTGTGCAACGTTTCGAGCGGCGCAATATTATCGTCAATTTGGGCCGCACCGATGCGATATTACCGGAGAAGGAACAGGTTCCGCGGGAGCGTTATCGCCAGGGGGACCGTATTCGCGCTTATATCGTCAGCGTCGAGATTACCAGCCGCGGGCCGCAGATCGTTTTGTCGCGCACGCATCCCGGCATGCTGACACAGCTTTTTGCTCAGGAAGTTCCGGAAATTTACGAGGGCATTGTCGAGGTCAAAGGGGCGGCGAGAGAACCGGGCGGCAGGGCCAAGATCGCCGTGCTATCCAACGATTCGGACGTCGATCCCGTCGGAGCGTGCGTTGGGATGAAAGGAACCCGAGTTCAGTCGGTCGTTCAGGAGTTGCGCGGGGAAAAGATCGACATCGTGCACTGGATACCGGATCAAGCCGAATATGTTTGCCGAGCTCTCGCGCCCGCCAAAGTTTCCAAGATCATCATTGATGACGACGAGCATAGCATGGAAGTGATCGTGCCGGACGATCAGCTGTCACTCGCGATCGGCAAGAAGGGTCAAAATGTCCGCTTGGCTTCAAGGCTCACCGGCTGGCGCATCGACGTTCGCAGCGAAGCGGAGGCCGAAGAAGAAACGCGGCGCGCTCGGATGTCGATCGGCGCTATACCCGGGATCAACGATTTTGCGGCGGAATTGCTCTACCAGGCGGGATTCAAGTCTGCCGAGGAAGTTGCGGACAGCGAGTTAGAAGAAATTCTGGATGTCGAAGGAGTAAGCAAAGAGAAGGCCGAATCGCTGCATAAATCGGCGAAGGAGTATGTCGCCGAAAAACGCCGTAAGGAAGAAGAAGAAAAGGCGAAGCTGGTTGAACAGGCAGTCGAACCGGCGCCGGAGGCCGTAGTCTCAGAGTCGGCGGAAGGCACAACAGAAGATTGATTTTAGAGCGTTCAGTGGCAAGCCGTGGACATCGTCCGCAGCGCACGTGCATAGGCTGCGGTGGCAAAGACGACCAAAGAAGTCTCATTCGGCTCATCGCTGGGCCGAAAGGCGAGCTAGTGATCGACCCAAGAGGATGCGGGCGGGGTGGTTATCTTCATCACGGACGTGAGTGTTGGCAAGCCTTTATACGGCGCAAGAACACGCATCGTGCGTTTCGCATGGAGATAAGTAAAAACGCAAAAGAGACATTCATTCAAGGATTGAACGAGGGATATCTGGAGTAACGAGATGGGAAAAACGCGAGTCCATCTACTGGCAAAAGAATTGGGGATCGAGACCAAAGATCTCATCGCCCAACTTGATCGATTGGGACTGAGAGGGCGCAAGGCCCAAAGCTCCCTCGAAGACGACGACGTCGCTCGTCTTCGCGCTGCTTTAGCGGCACAGGAAAAACCGCATGTGCATGTCGGCGAAGAGAAAATTGTCGCCGACCGTGTTGTCAAGGGTGAAGACGAAAGCTTAGGTGAAATCCAGGCGCGTGAGACCATCGTCGAGCGCCGGGTCCGGGCCAATGTCATTCGCCGTCGGACCAGTCGCACCGAGGTCATGACAGAAGCTGGTGCGAAGTCTGCGCCTCAGCCGGAAGCTTTTATCGCACCAGCGGAAGAACCGATCTCTGCCATCGAAGACTTAATCGCCACCACGCCCTCCTTTGAAGAAGACTCGGCTCTTACCGCAACCGCGCCTGAAGCCGAGTTCTCGCATCGTGAAGAAGCTGCCGTCGAACCGCTCGAAACCAAGGAAGAGTCTGCGCCGATAGAGACTCGGTCGGAAGAAGCAATGCAATCCAGATCTTTAGTGGCGGAAG
>JBBDNJ010000300.1:0-11627 GCA_040877705.1 Binatia bacterium
CAAGAACAGATTGAGCGGGTGCAGCAAGGACTCGATCCCATCGGGATCATCCGCGATGCCGCGAAAAACACCATCATCGACCTCGGTGTGATCAATCAACGAATCGGTCTTTACGGCAAAGAAGTTGCCGGCCGCGATCAGGCGCAAGTCGCGTCATAGTTTCGCTTCGCACATTTCCCAAGTTTCAAGCATCCGCCTAGCCAATTATCTTTCCTTCTCCAGCGTCTCCTTCTCCAGAACTTGCTATTTTTTCAGATCTCCTTTGTACCCTTATTAAAATTCCGCCTTACTTTCGCCGCCGATATTTTATAGGTGAAATGTCCATACCTAATTAACTTATTGATTTTAAAAGGTTTTTTCGAAAAATCTGTTGCATCGCAAGATGTTTCTTGATTAAAATCCAAATTACGACAATGGACTTTATCGACGGAGGATTTGTGCGATGCTAACCAGGGAAGAGAACGAGAAACTGACGCGTGTGGGACGGGGAACACCGGGAGGAGAGCTGTTACGGCGATACTGGTTCCCGGTCGGTGCCGCCGGCGAGCTGACGGAGGACAGTCCAACGCAGGTAATCAGGATCCTGGGCGAGACGCTCGTCCTGTTCCGCGATAAGATGGGCGGCATCGGTTTGCTCGAAGACAAGTGCCCGCACCGCGGCGCTTCCCTCTCTTACGGCCGGGTCGAGGAGCGAGGAGTTGCCTGCCCGTATCACGGCTGGTTGTTCGACACCAAGGGAAATTGCCTGGAAACGCCGGCGGAGCCTTGCGAAAGCAAATTACATTTGACGGTGAAGCAAAGATCGTATCCGGTGCAGAAACTGGTTGGTCTCTACTGGGCGTATCTTGGTCCCGACCCGATGCCGCTCATTCCCAACTTCGATATCTGGTATCGCAAGGATGGGCATCGAAAGATTTTCATCCAGCCGCTACTCGACTGCAATTGGGTTCAACCGATGGAAAATTCCATGGACCCGGCGCACTTGCAGATTCTCCATCAAGACACCGCCGGTCGAGGACGGCCGGTACAGAACAGCACGCGCGGTCTCACCGACGATGTCGATCAATTCGACTTCTACGAGCTGCCGTACGGCCTAATGAAGCGGCGGACCTACAAGAACGGCATGGTGGACGAGCATCCGGTGATCTTTCCGAACATTTTACGACAAGGAAACGTCGGCCAGATCCGCGTGCCGATGGACGATACCCATACCAAAATTTATTTTGTGCGGTTTTTCCCGACCGAAGACGGGTCGATTGTAGAGAACGACCAGCCGCCGGTGGAATATATCAAGCCGTACAAGAATCCTCCGGACGCGCTGCACCCCTACACGAGGTTCCGCATGGATGCGGTTCAGGCCCAAGACCACATGGCCTGGGAAACCCAAGGGCCGATTCTGGATCGTACCTGCGAACGTCTGACGACATCGGACCGGGGCGTGATCCTGTTCAGGGAAGTCCTGATGCGGGAAATGGATCGAGTGCAGCAAGGACTCGACCCCATGGGAACGATCAGGGACCCGGCGCGAAATCCAATGATCGACACTCACCTGACGGAATCCATCGCGCAAATTGCCCAAAACCGCGCTCCCCGTGCCGTGAACGAATAACAATCTTCATTGCTGCTTGCTTATTGCTTTGCCGCAGCAGGTGACTTGCGGATTCTTCGTCGCACGGCTCCTCAGAATGACATGCACTGTCAAACGAATTTCTGAGACAGGACACTGGCTCACAGTCGAGTTTCTTCTATCTGACAGAACGCTTATTTGGTTGTCATTCCGAGCGCGCCGCGAGGAATTTTTCTTGAGATAGAATTCACGCTGAAAGATAACTGCACCACCTACCCTATCTGCGCTTGCCTAAAAATTTAGTCGAGATATGATCCACTCGCCTTTTGAATCTCTGCGGGTTGATTCCCCGCAGCTTGCTGCGTAGACGTAATTCGTGCCGAAGGTCGTCATTCCCGCATGTTTTTAGTGGGAATCCAGGGGGATGTCCGGACTGGGACTGGACCCCCGATTAAAACATTCGGGGGTGACGATTTCGAAAAATAGTCGCGAATGATTTTTGATTTTATCCGAAAGTGTTAAATCCGAGAACTTCACTGCGAGGAAAATATTTTCATGAGCGATCTTTCACAAACACGCGAGCTGGTGGCGCAAGCCTGCCGGGTTTTGGGCAAACTCAACCTGACCAAGGAACCCAGCGGCCATGTAAGCGCGCGCGTGCCGGGACAGGACAGAGTGCTGATCAAAGCGCGCGGACCCGACGAATCCGGCCTGCGTTTTGTGAGCGCGCGCGACATCATCACCGTCGATTTTAACGGCAAGAAAGTCGCCGGCGACGATGGCCTCGAATCTCCCCAGGAAGTCTTCATCCACACATGGCTTTATAAGCTGCGACCCGATGTGCAGTGCGTCGTGCACGTGCATCCATTGACGGTCGTGCTCTTCACGATTTGCAATAAACCGTTGCTGCCGTTGCTCGGCGCTTATGATCCGTCCGGGTTGCGGCTGGTGATGGAAGGTCTCGCCACGTATCGCCGCAGCATCACCGTGTCGAATGAAAAGTTAGGCGAGGAATTTTCTCAGGCCATGGGCGACAAGCGAGCCTGTCTCATGCGCGGTCACGGGATCACGAGCGTGGGTCCGGGCGTGGAAGAAGCGACTTTGACGGCGATCAAGCTCAATGAATTGGCCGAAGTGAACTATCGCGCTGCGCTGCTGGGAACCCCCGAGCCGATTCCACAGGAAGATATCGACATCATAATGGGTTCGGCGCGGGGCAGAAAACAATCAGTACACACAAAGTCAGGCTGGCGCTATTACTGCAAGCTGTTGGACGAAGAGTGAACTCGGTTAACCGCGAAAGAGGGAAAGATTTCTCCCTTCGGTCGAAATGACAAATACAGTTTTTGAAATAACCGATGGACCCAGCGAAATGACAGATGAGAATTCGATGCGATAGAAGTCGATGCGATAATCGGTGCTCCGCAGTCACGGACTTAGAATGCGCGATGTAGGGGCGTGATTCATCACGCCCTCTTAAATTCATTAATCTATGAGCCAAGCCGTTCTCGAATTTCGAGAAGTCAGCAAGCGCTTCAACTCGCTCAATGCCGTCGACCGGGTCAGCTTCTCGATTCAAGCCGGCGAGATTTTCACACTGCTGGGCCCGTCCGGCTGCGGCAAGACGACCACCTTGAGACTGATCGCCGGCCTGGAAGAGCCCGACGACGGCGAGATTCTGATTAACGGTAAACCGGTTGCCGCACCGCGCCGCGGACTGGTCCTGGCCCCGGACAAACGGCAGCTCGGCATGGTGTTTCAATCCTATGCGATCTGGCCGCACCTGACCGTCTTCGAAAACATCGCCTTTCCTCTGCGTGTCCGGCGCGAACCCGACGGCGTCATCCGCCGGCGCGTGCACGAAGCGTTGGACAGTGTGGGACTCGCCGGGTTTTCGGAACGCGGCGCCACGCAACTGTCCGGCGGCCAGCAGCAGCGCGTGGCTTTGGCTCGCGCGTTGGTTTATGCGCCGGCGCTTTTGCTGCTCGACGAACCTCTTTCCAATCTCGACGCCAAGCTGCGTGAGCAAATGCGTCTGGAAATTCGCGCGCTGCAGAAAAAACTCAGTTTGACCGTCCTCTACGTGACTCACGATCAAGCAGAGGCGATGACTCTTTCCGACCGCATTGCCGTCGTCAATGGCGGTCGTTTCGAGCAGGTGGGAACTCCTGCCGAAGTTTATGAGAAGCCAGCGACTTTGTTTGTCGGCGAGTTCCTGGGCCGGATGGTGAGCCTCGATGGCACTATCACCAAGAGTGGCACGGACCTCTGGATCCATGTTGCCGTGGCCGATGTGCGCGTCGTTGTCAGAGGCGATCCGGCAAAGACATTCCAAGCGGGCGAGCCGGTGCGGCTGATTTGCCGCCCGGAGGATATCGAGATTCTCTCTGCCGGCGAGATCCAACAGAATCAGCTGCCGGCGCAGATCGAGCAGGTCGCCTACCTGGGCGATCGCTTCGAATATCAGGTGCGCGTGGCCGGGGTTTCATTCATTCTGGGCGCGGCGAAAAAGCATCGTTACGATGTTGGAACCGCGGTTCGTTTGAGTATCGACCCGGAACGCCTCAATATTCGGTCCGCATGAGCGCATCATCATGAAGCCAACGGCGGTCACTGTGCCATCTTCGATAGTCAAGTTTCGCTTGCGCCCGATCCGTTTGGCGGAATTCCTGGCCCTGGCCTTCCTGATGGTGGCGATGGGATTGCCGCTGTTTTTCCTGCTGATCGGCAGCTTCAATCTTGCGCCGCCGGGTAAAGCGGCTGTCTATGGAGTGAATAACTGGGTTAACGCTTTTACCGATCCCGGAACTGTCGGCGCCCTATGGATGAGTTTCCTGCTCTCGGTCGTGCGCTTGATCCCGGCAATGATTCTTTCCGTTCTTGTCGCCTGGCTGATCGCGCGCACCGACATGCCCGGTGGCAGAACCGTCGAGTCGTTCTGTTGGATCGCCTATTTCGTTCCTGATTTTCCGCTTACGCTGGCGTGGATTCTTTTACTAGATCCGAATTTCGGGTTTCTTAACACGCTGGCAAAGAGCCTCCCCTTCGTGGACGGGCCGTTGTTCGATCCGTACAGTTTCTGGGGCATCGTCTGGGTGCACACGTCGACCAGCGGCATATGGTTTAAAGTGATGTTGCTCGTGCCGGTCTTCCGCCGCCTTGGCGCATCTCTTGAGGAGGCGGCGCGTGTCGCCGGCGCCAATACCGCGACGATGCTCCGGCGCATCACGTTGCCGGTGTTAGCGCCGATGATTTTGGCGGTAGCGGTCTTGAGTTTCATTCGCGGGCTGCAATCCTTCAACACCGAACTTTTACTCGGTACGCCGGCGGGCATCTATGTTTACTCGACGCGGATCTATGACTACCTGCAGCGTGAACCGCGCGCCTATGGTGAGGCGACGGCGCTGGGCTCGGTGTTTTTGCTTGTTCTCGTTATCTTATTATTCTTTTACTGGAAATATCTGAGCGGCGATAAAAAGTTTACCGTCGTCACGGGACAGGGATATTCGACCTTGCGCGTCAAGCTCGGCAAGTGGCGTTATGCCGCGCTGGGCGGTTGTCTGCTGTATATCGCCGTGATGATGATACTGCCGTTGTTGTTTCTGGTCATTGGTTCGTTCATGCGGCGTTATGGCTTCTTCGGCATCGCTGCGCCGTTCACTTTAACGCACTGGCAGAATCTCTTCAGCGATCCTATTTTCTTTGTCGCTCTCAAGAATAGCTTGGTCATCGCCGGCGTAACCGCGTCGGGCGGCATTCTGCTCTATTCGATGATCGCTTATTTGCTGGTTTCGCGCCGCACCGTGACCAAGCCGTGGTTGGAAAGCCTTTGCTGGGTACCCCACGTCCTGCCGGGCATTCTCTTGAGCCTCGGCGTTCTCTGGCTGTTTCTCTCGACACCGCTGCGCACGTTGCTGTACGGAACGGTATGGGGCATCGCCCTGGCGCTGATCCTGGCGGATAGCCCCGTGACGACCCAAGCCTTCAAAGCCGGTTTGTTGCAGCTTGGCGCCGACCTGGAAGAAGCGGCGCGGGTGAGCGGCGCCTCCTGGGCGTATACCTACCGGCGCATTTTATTGCCGCTGTTGGCGCCGATCGCCGCGGCTGTCGGACTGATGAATTTCGGCAGCGCCTTGACCAGCATCAGTACTCCCGTGTTACTGTACAGCCACCAATCCAGACCTCTGGCCATCCTTCTTCTGGAATATAGTTTCACCGGGGAATTAGAGCGGGCGGCGGCTCTGGGACTGCTGATCACCGTCATCATCGGCGCGATGATGATCGTCGGCAGGAAGTTGGGTTTGCGGCTAGCCGGTTCGAATTAGCAATAAACCAATTCAATAAATCTGAAACCGCGGATAGAGTTGGGGGGACAATATGAAGCGCATAGGGTCGGTTCTTTTTCTCATTCTATGGCTAGGATATGTGCCGGCGGTCGCCCAGACCCAAGGGAGCGACAAAGCGTGGCAAGAAGCTCTTGCCGCGGCAAAAAAAGAAGGCAAGGTCGTCATTGCCGGTTCACCGGATCCGGTGATGCGCAACGCAGTCATTCCTAAATTCACTGAGCGTTACGGTATTCCCATCGAATTCATTGCCGGACGCTCCAGCCAGATCGTGTCGCGAGTTCAAACCGAACGGTCGTCGGGTATTTATAATGTGGACGTGTTTCTGGCCGGCCCGGATACCACGGCCAATGAGCTCTACGGAGAGAAACTCATCGACCCGCTCAAGCCGTTACTCATCTTGCCTGACGTGGTCGACGGTTCGAAGTGGAAAAACGGTAAGGTTTGGTTCCTCGATCCGGAGGAGCGGTTCGTGGTTCGGCCGTTTAGCAGCGTCGCGAGTTTACTCTTTATCAACACCGAACACGTCAAGCCGGAGGAGTTGCGCGCGATCAAAGATTTGCTCAATCCAAAATGGCGCGGCAAGATTTCCACCGAAGATCCGACCACCACCGGCGCCGGCGCCAATATGGCGGCACGACTGTACAATCAAGTCGGCGAGGAGTTCGTTAAAAACCTTTACATCGATCAGAAGCCGGTGCGTACCCGGGATCGCCGGCAGATGTCGGACTGGCTGGCGCGCGGGACGCAGCCGATCTGCCTCAACTGCCGGGAAGACGACGTCCGGCCGTTGATTAAAGACGGTTTTAAAATCCTCGAAATATTCGAGCTCAACGGCGTCCCGGGCACGATCAACGGTTCGCCATGGCTTTTGTCCGTGGCCAACAAGGCGCCCCATCCCAAGGCCGCCCAGGTATTTGCCAACTGGATTCTTTCAAAAGAAGGGTTGGGAATTTATGCGCGCGGTTACGGTTCGGCGACGGCGCGCACCGACATCGACGAATCCTACCTCAATCCGGGTAACATCCCAAAACGCGGCGTGAAATATTTCGATGACACGGATTGGCAATGGATCGTCACCGGCAGGCGTGAATACAGGGAAAAGGCTTGGAAGGTTCTTAAGGGGAAATAGGAACGATTGATTTTAGTCGTAAGAAAGGCAAGGAACATACGATGGCTGGTATAAAAAAGATCAGAATCTATTATCGCGCTCCGAGTCATGTGCCGCTGTGGAAAGTGATGGAGGAAAGCGGTTTTCTCGAAAAGCACGGCTTGGCGATGGAAATGGGTTCTTTGGAGGGCCAGCGCAAGCGCGCCGCGGAAGGCCTCAAAGCCGGCGACCTCGACGTGGTGTCGGGAAACCATCACAACCTATACGCCAGACGAGCGCTCAATAACGATCCCTACGTTCATATAGCTCAGAGCAATAATTCCTGGCGGGAAAACTATCTCGTTTTAGGAAACGGAATCAGCGGCCTGCAAGATCTCAAGGGAAAGAAAGTGGTGATGGACGACTTCGACGGCCACACCGGACTCAACGTCTGGCTTTATTTGCATCAACACGGCCTGGAAGAGGGGCGGGACGTGGAATTGATCGATGGACCGAAAAGGGGAGTGGAACGGGCGCGCGAAGTGATGGCGGGAAAGTACGACGCCACCTTCATCCGCGCGGTGGATCAACTGCGGGCGCGCAAGATCGGCGCCAACATCACCGAGTTGCCGACCATGCCGATGATCGAAGGCGTGACCCTGACGACGACTACGACCTGGGTCAAGGATCATGAAGACGAAGCACGATCGCTGATTCTTGCGCTGGTTGACGGGATTCACTTCTTCAAAACCAAGAAGGCCGAGACCCTGGCAATCATCAAGAAACGCTGCTCGGAGCTCCTGAAAATCGAAAACGACGAGGAGTGGAACTGCTTCTACGACAACCAGGCCGCCTCGCTGGAAGCAAAACCCTATCCGTCGATCGGCGCGATTCAGAACGTTTTCGCCCTGGCGCTCAAGCGCGATCCGGAGATCAAAGACTTCAATCCGATCGCGTTGTGGGACCTCCACTATGCCAAAGAGATCGACGACAGCGGCTATATCAACCGGCTGTACGCGAGATGAGAGATTGATCAAGCTCACTGCTCTCCAAATAAGTTACAAACGACTGGCGTAGAGCTATAAGTATTTGGATCCGTATCTCGCTTGCCCCGTTGTAGATCAGGCCTACACTGCAAAATTCCGTTTATCGCGCCAAGACGCCAAGATCGCAAAGAAAGCCTTATTCTATTCTGAACGTTCCCAACTCTCCGGCACGAGGCCGATTCGGTTTGTTTTTGAGGTTTGCCGCGGAGGCCTTCGCTGAATAGCTTGTGCAGGAGCGCCTTTTTCAGTTCGGCCGTCAGCGCCAACAGCCGCTCCTGCCGCTCGATCGCCCGCTGCATCACGGACCTCTTCCGCACCCTGCTGCACCAATTGATGACGGCGCAGATTTGGGTCAATGAACTGAATATGGACGAAATTCTGCAACAACCAGTTGCAGAAACTAGCAGTGAGACAAACCAACCGGCCGTGTAGGGAACGGTCGCGACCGCTGCGGAAGGCGATTAACAAAGCGCTGGAGAAGCTGAAGGGCACGGGGGATTTGATTGGGAATCAAGGCGTTTTGGATCAACGCGATTGTTCTCAGAAAGCCAAGATGTCGTCCGAGATCGAGAACGTCGCAATCACCAAAAGCTAGTTCTGTCGCGCAGTCGAACTGCATTTGTTTGCGAAACGAACACATCGCGAGGATACGGCGAAAAAAGTCGATTTTTTGAACATGTCCGTTGACTCGGTTTTTCTTGATCTACCAAGAGACTGCCCAAAATACTGCCAGTAAGCGTAGTTAGAGGGTCTTGCGCGCCGCTTTATCTGGCGCGATAATGCAATCGCGCCAGGTAAATCATTCTATGTGGCGCAATTTGGCGTGATTATCGTTATCGCGCCATAACGACTGTCTATGCCAAAACAAGTTTCGGAAAAAGACCTAGAGGCAATTCTGGCTGCGGTTGCCAGGTTTCCCGAGGGCGCCTCGGTCGAAGAAATCGGGGCCGCCCTCGATCGTAAGCTTCCTCGCCGTACTCTGCAGCGCCGGCTGGCGCTACTCATTGAACGAAAGCGATTGACGGTCGAGGGGCGCGCGCGCGGGAGTCGTTATCGGCTGCCGACCATCACTGGCGAAGCCCCAACCGTGATCGGCGAGTCCTACCTGAAAGGGCGTGCTGAGTTTTATATTCCAATTTCTAAAGACGGTGAGGCCATCAGAAAGGCAATCCGCAAGCCGATTCAAGACCGCCGGCCGGTTGGCTACAACCGCGAGTTTCTGGACGCCTACCGGCCTAACGATACTTTCTATCTCCCGGCAGATACCAGGCAGCGTCTTCTCGAATTGGGGAGATCCTCGGCCGATGAGCGTCCGGCTGGGACGTATGCGCGACAGATATTTAACCGTCTGCTAATCGACCTGTCGTGGAATTCCAGCCGTCTGGAAGGCAACACCTACTCCTTGCTCGAAACCGAGCGCCTGCTGGAACTGGGAGAGAGCGCCGAAGGCAAAGATGCTTGGGAAGCGCAGATGATTCTAAATCACAAGGCCGCCATAGAGCTTCTGGTCGAGCAGGCCGCCGAGATCGGCTTCAACCGCTACACCATTCTCAACTTACATGCCTTGCTGTCGGATAACCTGCTTGCCGATCCCCGGGCTTGCGGACGGCTGCGCGCCATTCCCGTGGCGATCGCCGGAACAAGCTATCATCCCTTGGAAGTACCACAGTTGATCGCAGAGTGTTTCCAGCAGATTCTCGACACGGCTGCCGCAATTGCGGATCCCTACGAGCAGTCCTTCTTTGTCATGGTCCATTTGCCTTACCTGCAACCTTTCGAAGACGTGAACAAACGAGTTTCACGCCTCGCTTTAAACATTGCACTCGTTCGTCAGAACCTCTGCCCAGTGTCGTTCGTGGACGTGCCCGAGCGGGGTTACATTGACGGAATACTTGGAGTGTACGAATTAAATCGTATTGAGTTGCTGCGCGATGTTTTTGTGTGGGCCTACGAGCGTTCGTGCGCGCGCTATTCGGCGGTGCGAAGGTCATTGGGGGAGCCGGACCCATTTCGCTTGCGTTACCGTGCGCTGGTGACAGACATTGTTGCCGAGATCGTTCGCGGTGAGATGAACAAGAAGGGCGCAACAGCTTTCATCAAGCACCGCGCAGCCGAGCAAGTGTCGCAGGAAGACCGCCCACGTTTTATTGAGGTGGTGGAAACCGAACTGATGAGCCTTCACGAAGGAAATATCGCCCGCTACCGCCTGCGGCCGTCGGAGTACCAGACTTGGCGGCAGACGTGGCGTTAAGTAAAGTAAAGTTAGCAGATGAGTGCGGCGAAGCAGGAGGAGTTGGGCTGGGGTGAGTCGGTAGTGGAATTGCTTTCCCGTGATCTACAACAGGTTACCTGGCTTGACGGGATTCTCGGCCTTCAATTTGTGGCGGATGCGCCAGCTCTACATTGTGCATAGTTCCCCCGGAGTTTCTGGCACAGCTTGTGCCAGTAATGCAAAAGGCAGTTCTGCCAGAGAGCCAAAACAAATTCTGGCACAGCTCAGCAAGAATGAGTACTTCATCGACCTGCTGTTCTACCACCGTTTTCTTAAAGCGCTGGTGGCGGTGGAGTTAAAATGCGCTCGCATTACTTAACGAGCAAAAAATATTTCATACCGTAACAACCTGTCTTGAAGTTTCACGCAGGCGATACTATAAAACGACTTGCCGTCTGTAACAGGGTTCAACGCGTTGGAACTCCGGAGAAAAGACATCGATAAATGAGACTGCCGCATCGCGATCCGATACGATTAGGTCCCACTGCCTATGAAGTGTTTCAGGAAAAAGAAGGCATTCCTTCGGTGCAGGGATTTTTTGTCGAAGATCTCATGGATGTCGAAGTCAAACCATGGCTGCGTATGGGTGTACTCGGTTCGTATTTGAATCTCGGCGAACAACAGCAAACCGACGCTTCTATTTGCGAAATTCCGGCCGGCGGCCAAACCCGGCCGCAGCGCCACCTGTTCGAGACGCTCATCTATATCCACAGAGGCTGCGGCGCGCGACTAACGTTTGGTTCGACGAGGAAGCCAAGCAGACTTTTGAATGGAGCGCCGGGGCGATCTTTGCAGTTCCGCTCAACGTTTCCTATCAGCACTTCAATGTCTCCAACGAGCCGGTGCGATTTGTAGCGGGAACCAATGCGCCGCACGTGATCAACCTTTTCCACAACGAAGATTTTATTTTTCGCAATCCTTTCGAATTCCACGATCGGTTTCGTCCGGAGCGCGAGTTCTTTCGCGAGAATAAGCGTCTGACGGTGCGTTCGTGGGAGACCAATCTGGTGCCTGACGTCAATCAGTTTCCGCTCGACGAGTACCCGATGAAGGGCAAAGGCGTGCGCATCATGCGCTTCGGTTTGGCTGGCACGACTTATGGTTGTCATGTCCAGGAATTTCCCGCGGGCAGCCGCAGCACGTTTCACCGCCACGGGCCGGGGGCCATCGTCTGCGTAACTCAAGGGGAAGGCTTCGCCATCGTCTGGCGCGACGGCGAAGAACGCCGGCGTTTCGAGATCAAGCCCGGATCGATCTATCAACTCCTCGGCTGAGGACCCCGGGCGTTAGCCCGGGGGTGAAAGCCTCC
>JBBDNJ010000301.1:0-11594 GCA_040877705.1 Binatia bacterium
CGGGCTGCCAACCACCTTTCCATCGTGAGTGATTTCCCATCGCTCGGAACTTTCACTCTTTCATTGCGATAGCGATTTATCTGGCGCTTTACCAATGGCGAGTTTTCTCCACGGTTTGGGAGCCGTTCTTTGGCGAGGGCAGCCGAACCATACTCAACTCGAGCGTCTCGCGTATTCTTCCCATACCCGATGCCGCTCTCGGGGCGTTTGGCTATCTACTCGACGCAATCGCAGGGATCGTCGGAGGCCGCGCCCGCTGGCGCAAGATGCCCTGGATCGTCGTCATCTTTGGACTAGCGATCGGTCCGCTCGGCATCGTGAGCGTTTTATTGGTTATTCTCCAACCGGTGCTGTTTGACGCATGGTGCACGTTATGTCTGGCATCGGCGCTCATCTCTGTCCTGATGATCGGTCCGGCGGCCGACGAGGTGCTGGCGAGCTTACAGTATCTTAAAGGCGAACGTCTCGCAGGACGTTCGCTGTGGCGCGCGTTCTGGGGGATCGGTAGATGATGTGGGCGCAGATCATAAACGCTTTGCTCGGCGTTTGGCTGATGGCTTCTCCCGCCCTGTTCGGTTATCACGGAACCGGCCGAACCAACGATCTCATCGCCGGTCCCATTGCGGTGACTTTTGCCATCATAGCCATGTGGGAGGTTACCCGCGTTGTCGGCAGGGCCAACGCGGTGCTTGGAGCTTGGCTTGTCATCGCGCCGTGGGTGCTTGGCTATGGAAGCGCGATTCCAGTGATCAATGAGTTCGTTGTCGGGATAACGATGGTTGCATTGGCGATGACGCGCGCGAAAAGACGCGCTAGTCTTGGAGGCGGCTGGCGCAGCCTGTTAACGTCAGGTAAAGCAGCGGATAGTTCATAACTCTACCTACGTAAATGTTCTTAATGTTTTCCAAAATAATTAAACAGGAGGGAGATATCATGCTAAGAAGCGTTAATGAACTTAAAGGCTATAAGATTGAAGCAAGCGATGGCGACGTCGGCGAAGTTGTCCAGTTCTACTTCGATGATGATAAATGGACCGTCAGGTACCTCGTCGCGGATACAGGAGGTTGGCTAACCGGAAGAAATGTGCTGATCTCGCCGGGCGCTCTCGGCAAAGTAGATTGGAATTCACGCCGATTGCGCGTGAACATGACAAGGGAGCGGGTGGAGAACAGTCCCGGCATCGATACCGACCGGCCGGTCTCCCGCCAGCACGAGACGGCCTATTATGATTACTATGGATATCCCTATTATTGGACGGGCCCGTACCTGTGGGGACCCGTCGCCTATCCTGCCTACCCGCCGCTCTCTGCCGCAGGCGCGCCCAGTTCGGTTCAGGAGGAAGTGGCAGCGGCCAGCCGGCAGCAGGAGGATGTCCATCTGCGCAGCACTCAAGAGGTAACCGACTACTACATCGAAGCCGGCGATGGAGACATCGGCCACGTGGAGGACTTTATCATCGATGATGAAAACTGGACGATCCGCTACGTCGTCATAGATAGATACGCGCAATTGGTGGCCGGGCAAGAAGGTGTTAGTCTCCCCGGAATGGATCCGGTCCGTGAGTTGGACGGATTCCAAAGTGCATGTTGACCTGTCACGCGACACCATCAAGAACAGCCCTGAGTTTGATCCGTCGGCGCCTCCGAGCCGCGATTATGAGAAGCGGTTGCACGACCATTACGGACGTCCGGAATACTGGAGTCGTTGACCGGAGAAACGGGGAGAGACAATGCTCCGTTTCGCAACGCCCTTAGAATCAGGAATCACCGTTTCCCTGAAGTGTGGGAAACGGTGATTCCCGGGTTTGGATTCGTGCTAACCGCGCGTATCCGGAGCTCTCAATGCGAGAAAAAGATTGTTGTCGCCGCGGCGAATTAAAAACAGAACGTTGGAGCCGGGTTTCGCCGCATCGATGGCTTTTTCGTAATCGCCGGCGTTGGCGATGTTCTTGCGATTGACCTCAAGAACGACGTCGCCGCGTCGAAGTCCGGCTTCGGCGGCGGCGCTTTGCGCTTCAACCGAGGTGATGACCACTCCCTCGGCTCGCTTCAATCCCAGACTTTCGGCGATCGGCGGCGTTATATTCTGCACGGTCAGCCCTAGCTTTCCCTGCTGCGGAGCTGAAGCGACGACTTCCTCGTCTTTCAGCTCGCCGACTTTAATCGTCAGCGGGGTCTGTTTCTTGTCCCGCAGAACCGTTGTCTTTACGCTTTTGCCGACCGGAGTGCGAGCTACCAGCAGCGGCAACTGGCTCGAATCTTCAATTTTTTGCCCGTCATATTCGACGATGACGTCGCCGGTCTTGATTCCGGCGTGATCCGCCGGACTGCCCTGCATGACGTTTGCAACCAGGGCGCCGTGGGTTTTCTCCAGTCCCATGCTTTCGGCGATCTCCGGAGTCATCCGCTGAATGGTAACACCCAGCCAACCCCGGCTCACTTTGCCGCTCTTGATCAACTCCGGCAGAATCTCTTTCGCCAGGTTGATCGGAATGGCGAAACCGATACCGAGATTGCCACCGCTGCGGCTGAAAATTGCCGTATTGATGCCGACAACTTCGCCGCGCAAGTTGACCAGAGGTCCGCCCGAATTTCCCGGATTGATCGAAGCATCGGTCTGTATGAAATTGTCGTAAGGGCCGGCGCCGATCTGCCTGCCTTTGGCGCTGACAACCCCGGCGGTTAAGGTGTTATCGAGCCCAAACGGACTTCCCATCGCAACTACCCATTCGCCGACCCGAAGGCGGCTCGAGTCGCCTAAGGGCGCCACCGGAAAATTGCCCTTGCCCTCTGTGATCTGTATCACCGCTAAATCGGTTTTCGGATCGCGCCCGACTACTTTTGCCCCGAACTCTCGGTCGTCGGCAAGTTTGACGGTGATCTTTTCGGCATTTTCGACAACATGATTGTTGGTTAGAACCAATCCTTTTTGATCGATGATAAAGCCGGAGCCCAGGCCCCGTCGGGGAGCCGAGCGCGGGCCGCCGGGCGCGCCAAACTGATCGCCGAAGAACCTGCGCCAGAATTCGCTGAATGGATCATCTTCTCCGAACGGGCCCTGCCCGCCGAACGGGTTGGGAGAAGGCTCTTGGCGGCTCGCCGCCTGCGTCGTTGAAATGTTGACGACGACGGGCGCTAATTTCTCAGCCAACTCGACGAAGTTCGGTAAGCCCGTCGATTTCGCCGGTTGTTGTTGCACTGCCGTGGCGGTGCTGGTCGTCGATCCAGCCGGAGCAAACAAAAAAAGCAACGCGATAGCTCCCGAAATTATCTGGTTTCCATAATGAAAAGACATTTCTTCTTCCTCCGCTTGTCAGTCGTTTTTTTCAAATTTTATTCTAGGAGTTGATGAATATAGAGCAACAGCCGTGCCACAGATTGTTCGTTCGTCTCCAGCGAGGTGCTGATAATCTTTTTGCGTCGGACCTATAGCCAAACGCGCAAGAAATTTACAGACCGCATCGGGGTAGGGGTTCATTTTGGCCCAAGATCCCTCACTACGTTCGGGATGACAACTCGCTTAAGTGTCATTCCGAGCAAAGCGAGGAATCTTTCTTGACGCTAACCTGCGCATGTCTGAAGATTATTATGTCTGAAGATTATTAATGTCTCTATCGAAAATGCTAAAATCTCTCGCCTTCAGGCGGAGCGAAAGTCCGTCATGCCGGCGCAGGTGGGAAACAAAAGCCTAGCATGAATAGTCCCGAACCGAAGATAACGCGGCTAAAATGGATCTTTGGAACCACCTACACGGTCCAGGGCTCCAGCGCGCTCGCGGATATTCCGACTCTCTATTTCATTAAGTTCGTCCTTGAAATGGGCGACGCCGGCGGCCAACTGTTTCAGTCGCTCAAGTCGATCGGCTGGCTGGTAAAGCCTTTATGGGGGTTCATATCGGATCGCTGGCCGCTTTTCGGCTACCGGAGGAGATCTTGGTTCATTCTCATGGCGCTGCTGGGATTTGTTTTTTGGATCGTCAATGCGCTGATGGCTTTCTTCGGCGTGCGCGCACCGCTCGCCTATCTCATCGGCTTCAATCTGGCCTTTTCCACTTACGCTTTTGTCGATGTCGTGAGCGACGCGATTATGGTGGAACAAGGGCGCAGGCTCAAACGTGTAGCGTCGTTTGTGAACTTTCAATGGACCCTGCTTTCGATTTCAAATGCCGCTGCGACCGCCTTGAGCGGCTGGTTTCAGGAAAAGATCCAGGAAGGCGACTTTGCTTACTCGATGATCTTTCTTGCCACGGGTGTTCCGCCGCTGGTCACGGCGGTGGTCGGATTCATGAATATTTCCGAGGAGAAAGTGCAATCGTCCACGCGCCCGCGAAGGGCGACGCGCGCTTTGCGGTGGAAGAGAGCCGGGAGCGCGACGATTCGCGCTCTGCAAGCGGCGCCTGCTTACTTGCGAGCTTTGGGCAAAGAAAACAAAGTGATGATGATCCTCGTTCTGTTCATAATCCTGTGGAACTTCAGCCCGTCCATCGGTTATATCGAGCGTAGCTATCTCATCGACGCGCGGGGATTCACTCCGGCCCATTTCGGCGCCATCCTCACGCTGCAGGCGCTGACGTTTTTGTTGTCGATTCTCACTTACCGATGGATTGTCAAACGATGGCCTTTTATTCAGTGGCATCATTATCTTTTCGCCATGATCGGTCTCATGGTCATCGCTTTTCCGTTGAGCTTTTACCTCTATCTCGATCCCGGCCATCCATGGTGGAATCTTATTGCGATCGAAATTCCTCCCTCGTGGAATCCTCTACCAGACTGGAATCGATACGTCTGGTTTCGAATGATTTTTAGCTTCTTGTTTGGTTTTGCTACGATTCCGGCGTTCATGATTCCTCTTCGGGTCGCCGGCGAAGTGGTAAAACTCAAATCGGCGGGTATGAGTTACGCGTTTCTGATGGCGTTATCGAACGTTACCAATACATTCGAGGGGTTGGTGGGAAGCGCCCTGTACTGGTTGTTTACTCAACCGTGGATGTCGTGGCTGATGAATCTATTTTATCGATCGCCGTTCGACATTGCCGGCGTCGCGGACCAGCGGATTCTGATTCTTCAGCTCTTTATCTATATCAGTCTCTTCTTTACGCTCCTGACGATACCGGTTGTCATCCTGCTAAAACATACCCTTGCGCGGCACGGCATCGATGTTCCTAATGAAGCGCAGGAGGAGCAACGCAACGACAAATGAATTTCACCCCCGGCGGGTGGACTGAGAGCCGTTACATCAAACCGTACTTCTTGAGTTTGTTGTAAAGCGCGCGTCTGCTGATCCGCAGTATGGAGGCAGCTTCCTTTTTATTTCCCCGGGTAGACCCAAGCGTCATGCGAATGAACTCCTTTTCGACGGCGTCCAGTGGCATCCCGATATGAATGGGAAGCTTCTGCATTTCGGCTTCAACTCGGGATTCGGCGGCCTCCCGGATCCTCGCGGGAATAAGATCAGGGGTCATCTCTTCTCCTTGAGCCATCAGGACGGCGCGCTGAACGACGTTCTTGAGCTCCCGGACGTTGCCGGGCCAGGGATAACGTCTCAGGTAGCGATAGGTTTCCGGCGCAATCTCGCGGACGTTTTTGTTGTAAAGGGCGTCAAACACCATGACAAATTGATTGGTGAGAAAGGTTACCGCGCCAGGACGGCTTCGAAGCGGCGGCACATGGATGGGAAAAACATCCAGGCGATAATAGAGATCCTCGCGAAAACGCCCCTTTTTTACTGCCTCTTCGAGACTATCATTAGTGGCGGTGAGCACCCGAGCATCGACACGAATATCCTTCTCTCCACCGACTCGACGAAACGTCTGCGTCTCCAACACGCGGAGAAGGCTCACCTGCGCTTTCTCGTCCATGGTGCTGATCTCATCGAGAAAGATGGTGCCGCGATGGGCCTGTTCGAAGAAACCTTGGTGGCTCCCTGACGCCCCCGTATAGGCTCCTCTTTCATGACCGAAGAGCTCGCTCGCCATTAGCTCACGAGTCATGGCGCCGATGTTGACGGCCACATAAGGTCCGTCTTTTCTTGGGCTTCTCTTGTGAATTGCTGCGGCGATGAGATCTTTCCCCGTTCCGGTTTCACCGGTTATCAGCACCGGGATATCGGCGGATGCAGCCTCTACTATGCGCTGAAACACTTCGCGCATCGGTAAACTGATACTCAGCATGCCTTCAAATTCCACCGGTACGCGAACGTCGGGATAGGAGAGAATCCTTTGACCGGGAGAACACTTTTTTAATGTCTGGCTCACCAGAACAAAGAGATTATTCCAATCAATCGGCCGGCCGACGTATTGGTAATTTCCCGTCCTGATCCTACTGCTTGCCGGATTCCCTTCCTCATGAGAGATGACGATGATCTGGGTTTCCGGCGAATCCCTGGAGATTCGCTCGAGCATTTCCAGCCCTTTGCATCTCTGTGACGGCGAGCTGTCCGCATTCCAGATAAGAATGTCGTAAGCAGTCTCCTTCGACTTATGCGCAATGATATCGAGAACTGGCATCGCATCTATGTGGATATCGGCCGAAAACCAGCTCTTGAGCAGTGCCTGTATTTCGGGTTTTTTTTCGACGATCAGAAACCTGGGGGTAGAAGCCAAGCCATCTGTTTCGCTTAGCTCCCGGCTTGGGAATGAAGGTAGCGCCGTACTCATGCGATCACCGTTTCGGCTCAACTGAAGTTGCTCCTTCATATTTATATTTTGAGTCAATCATTCCAGTACTTCGAGCGGCCGTAATGGCGGTAGAGCCGATTCTCATAATCCCGGCTAAGGGGTGCCGATGGGTCGTATTCAGGGCAGTTTTTTATCGTGTTGCGCGATACGTCGACGCGCACTCTTGAATCGGTCCAGCTTACTTGTTCGATCCATTGAGGCGAAACCAGCACCTTTTTTCCCGGCCACCAATTGCGGGTATCGACGACGATATAGCGAATCGTCCAGCTTTCATCCTCAATGAGAAAATCTTCAACATGGCCGATGTCGCCATCGCTGGCTTCGATATAGTAGCCGGTCACTTCTTTCGTGCTGCGTAGATGACTATCATCGCCTGATGCCTGCGCCTCCCTGGCAGCCAATATCTCGGGCTCAGTGGGATTGCGAGCGCGGGCGCGGGGACTTGGAATCATTGGATAAGCCGTCGCGCCCCACAGGTAGGGGCCGCCCCAATAGTAAGGGTAGTTATAATAATCATAGTAAGACGTCTCATGCTGGCGCGACACCGGCTTATCAGTAACGATATCAGGACTATCCTCCACCTCTTTCTTTGTCAATTCCGCATGGATTCTTTTCGCATTCCAATCCACTTCGCGCAGCGCGATCGGTGAAATGAGAACTTTACGTCCCGTCAGCCAACCCCCCGTATCGACAATCAGATATCTAACGGTCCACTTGTCATCGTCAAAATAGCACTCGGTAACTTCGCCGATGTCGCCGTCGGATGCCCCGAGTGTATAGCCTTTCAGGTCAGTGATACTTTTTAACATGATATTTCCTCTTCGTTCATTTTATTTCTATGCTGAAAAAACTTCGCCGGCCATAGAAAGCGCGGTGAGCAAGCTTAACACCTCGCGTTGAATCTTTGCCATATGGCCTCCTGCATTCAATAAAAGGTTTGAAGATCCTGAGGTTTGAAGATTCTAATGAACTAATGTGAACTTACCGCAAGCCCCATGCCCAAGTTTCCAGCAACTTCCGCTCAGCTCGCGTCGATTAAGAAATATCTGTAATTTCGTTTAGTTAACGGCGCCGAAATGGTGAGAACAGAATCGGAAGCAACGATTTCTCTGCTCCAAACGAGGGAAAGCACATATTTTTTGTTGCGGTCTTGGAACATTTGCTCGGGGCAACGAGAAGAGGCAGCAGCGGTCTATGTCACATGATCGATAGTTAATCCAAAGAGCAACGGCAGCGTGAACGACATTTCCGTTGATTATAAAAAATGAACGGTGCCACATGGACGGTATCACGTAGGGGCGACCCTGTGTGGTCGCCCGGCCGGATCTGTTGTTACGCGCCTCATGGATTGGCACAACGATTGCGCTTATCCGTTGCAGTATCTCCAGCCGCAGATTCAGTCTCGAGGATGAACATATATGAAACTTCGCGCGATAATTTTTTCCAGCGCAATGATTCTTGTTGCGCCGGCTATGGCGCCGATTGGCGCTCAGACCGTCTTGACTAGTCAGGAAGCTTCGAAGGTGCTGAGCTTTGAGGACATGAATATGACCGCATCCAAGATCTCCGGGGTGGTCACAAACAGGTCACCCCACACAATCAAAGATGTCGAGCTCATGATTCAGTATCACTGGCTCTGGCAAGATGAGCGCAACCCTGGGCAAAACCCGCCTGGCAGAACTGCCATCATCGAATTGGACAAGCCATTTGAGCCGGGTCAGTCACATCGTTTCAGCTTCACGCCACAACCGCCCCTTCCGTCAAGAAACGACGGCCATTTCAGGCCCGAAGTCGACGTTGCGGCTTTTACCACGGTCGTTCGACAACACGCGTCCACCCGTTAGGCGAGACGGAGAAGCATGCAATCGGCAGGATTCTGCGAAGAACCGCGCTAGGGCGAGTTTCAAACCCGCTCCCTGTACCCGGATTCCGGCTCGCCCGGCCTCCGCCGGGTTATTTTTTCCATCGATTCATGTCTGGCTCCAGGAATTTCCTCATTTCGAAAACATTGAAATGACTTTGGTATTCCAATTGCTCCTACTCTGAAGATCAAAGGCATGAAGCAAAGCGCCAGTAGGAGTTGTGAGTTATAACGCGAGAGGATGCCGAGAAGATGGCCAAAGTAATGCTCGTTTGTTCGAAGCCTTCTGAAGAAGTGGAAAAATGCCTGCGTACGGCGGGAGGTGAAATCGTCACCGTAAATGACGGCGAATCTGCGATCTTTCAGGCGCAGCATGCAACCTTCAACATGGCGGTGCTCGTATCGACGGGAAAGGCAATGGATCTGGCCGAAACGGTTTTCAATCTCAGAGACATAAGCGCAACGATGCCGATCATTATCATTGCCGACCGGCATGGCGCCCGGGAATCTCCTGCAGATATTATCGCCCACGCTTCTCCAAACACGCGAGCCCTTACTCTGGATGGTTTGGCGGCATACCTCGGAATCTCTGGAGCCATACCTACCCGAGCCACACCGAGACGAAGCATTGGCAAGAGACATTAGGCAAGGAACCTCGGGCGATTCATAGCGCACAGTGCATGTGCCGGCAATCTGCGTCTTCACGAACGTTTTCGTCTTCACGAACGTTTTCACTTCAAGGGGATGCGGCTTTTCGTTCGAAAACTCTTCCTGCAAAACTTCCGCGTGAAAAATATGCACACGAGAAATTGCGCCGTTTTTGTTGATATTCTGCGCGAAATGCAGGCCTGGCGCGGATTCCGTTCATTACAATCTGGCAGTAATACGACAGCGGACCTGAATAATGTGAATCTCTTGCACACTCTCTTGACGCGATCTTCCTTCGTCTCCCTCAAGATTTGCTAACTCGCTCATATCGCAGTGCTATTCATACTGGCACCTCCATTGCTTATGACCCGATGACAGAAATTGAAATGTTTCAGGAGCGCCGTGGGGACTTCGGCCATCAATGGGCGGCTGGCGGGCGGGGATATCTTCATCATTAACAGTCTAGTCAATACCCTCCCGTACTACATCGTAGGGAAACCGGAGATCAAATCACCTGAGGATCTAAAAGGGAAGTCGGCCGCTACTCATATACCAGGAACATCAGCCGACTTTGCCCTACGCCTCGCACTGAAACGATTCGACATGGCCTATGAGGACATTAAAGCGGTGATGATCGGCGGGTCGCCGGCGCGAGTGGCGGCAGTGATGAGCGGCCAACTTGATTTCACCATGGTGACCGAGCCAGGCAAGATCGAAGCCGAGAGAGCAGGGCTCAAAGTGATTGTGGATATGGCCAAGCTCGATATTCCTTTTCAGTTTACCTGCGCGGTAACTACCGGGGAGATGATCCGCGAACAGCCTGAGAAGGTCATGGCCTTTGTCAAAGCGATGGCCGAAGCCGTTCACTTCTATAAAAACAACAAGGAAGAGGTCATCAACATCATGCAGAAATACACCCGGGGACAGAAGCGGCCGGTCCTAGAGGGCGCGTATGCCGCTTACGATGAGATGCTGGTGAAAGACACGCACCCGACAACAATGGAAGGGCTGCAGAATACGCTCGACGTCCAGGCGGCCTGGGATCCTAAAGCTGCCGGGGCCAAGGCGGAGAACGTCGTCAATCTACGCTTTGTCAATCAGCTCAAAGAGAGCGGCTTCATCGCCAAACTCTATGACGGCAGCCAGCAAGCGAGCTCGAATCGATGATTTTTCAGGTTTCAGCAGAAGACTGGATTGCGTTCAGCCGATGAACGAACAAGGAGAGTAAGAAAGGAGATGCCATGAAAAAGAAAATCGCATTGTCGATAGCGATCTTTATCGGACTGGCGTTAGGTATTTCGCCTAAAGCCATGGCGGCGGATAATTTTTATGAAGGAAAGACCATTCGCGTGGCCGTCGGCTTCTCAGCCGGCGGAGGCTATGACACTTATACCCGCGCCGTTGCGCGCCACATGGGCAAACATATTCCCGGCAATCCCGAGTTCGTCGTCGAGAACATGACCGGCGCGGGGAGTTTGATCGCGGCCAATTACACCTACAATAAAGCCGACCGTGACGGCACGTTCCTGGGCGTCTGGAATAGCTCCTATGTTCTGTATAAAGCGCTCGGCGACCGGGCGGTCCGGCTTGAGCCGGAAAAACTGGGCTGGATCGGCGCTCCGGTCAAGGGATCGCCGCATTGCAGCATCATGGCGTTTACCGGTCTTGACAGCTTCGAAGATATTCTTAAATCCGGCAGGTCTTTGAAGATGGGCGCGACGAGGGCCGGCTCCACTTACAACGACGTGCCAAAGATTCTCAATCAGACCATCGGCACGAAATTCGACGTCATCACCGGCTACGCAGGAACCTCCAAAATTCTTCTTGGGATGCGGTCCAACGAATTGGAGGGGGGTTGCTGGGGGTGGGAGTCGGCCAGAGTTACGGCGAGATCCATGCTGGAGGCGAAAGGCGATGAGCGGCTGATTCCGGTTATTATTCACAGAAAGTGGGAAGACCCTCTTGTGAAGGACCTGCCGCTTATTCCCGAAGTCATCAAGGCAAAGGCGGATAAAGATGGCTTGGCCGTCTATAAAGCCTGGGGCGCGCAGTATGAGTTCCAGCGCCCGTGGGTGGCTCCTCCGGGAGTGCCCAAGGACCGTCTGGAGATCCTGCGCAAAGGCTTCGCCGCCACTTTTAAAGATCCGGAATTTCTCGCCGAAGCGGAAAAGTCCAAGCTCTATCTCGATTACGTATCCGCGGACGAGATTAACGGCCTTGTAAAAGACATCCTGGACATCACACCGAAGGCAAAAGAGAGTCTCCAGTTTCTCGTGAGAAAGCAGAAACAAAATTAGGCTAATTCGGAATTATTCATGGAACAGCGAAAGCTACTATTGGTTCATATGGATTTTGAGTCATGGCCGGACTCGTTCCGGCCATCGTGCGCCCGTGATGGCGCTACAACAGC
>JBBDNJ010000302.1:0-11593 GCA_040877705.1 Binatia bacterium
CGAGCGCGGTCCCGGCTACGCTCATTTCCCGCTGTCCTACGACGAGGGTTATTTAAAACACTTGATATCCGAGCAGGTGATGACGCGCTACTTCCACTGGAAACCGGTCTTGTATTTTCATCTGGCCCGGGCCGGCGCAACGAAGCACCGCCGCCGGATGATGCCGCTGCCGTAGCGGCGCAGCAAGCCGCACTCGCTAAGCCAGTGCCCGAGAAACCGAAGACCGCAATGAGACGAGTCCGCGCGAGGTTGGGAGATGAGCAATTGGCTTAACGAATCCAAACGGCAACGATGGAAGAAAAATTATCCGAATCGAGGGTCCAACGTCCCGCCAAGTCTGAGAAGATGAGCTTCGAGCTCTCTGAGCTCCGCTTCAGCAGCAGCGCGCTCAATATCCAATTGGGAAGCTCGCGACTGGTCGTCGCGATTTTGAGCGTCTATGCCCCTGATCGTCTCTCGAATATTGTCGATCGCCTGCTCTGTAAGGCTGATTGCTCGGATCACAAATTGCCTGTAGTTCACAGACTCTTCGTCGTTCAACATCATTTTTGATTCCGCTTGCTGGCCGGCGGCAGATCGCGGATCCACTGTCGGCCCTTTGAATCTAAGATGTTCGAACATCACGTGATCGCAAGGGTTAGGAATGAATCGACCGGCAGTCAGATCCTCGGAAGTAGGCCAATAATCACTTTTCCGTCGATTACAGCAGTTGCAGGCATAAAAAAGATTTGAGTAAGTCGCTTTGAGCTCAGAATAGCGAGACTTCGGTTTATAATGATCAACGCCGAAGTTGTCTGTCCCTTTGATGCCATCCGGGAGCCGGCAGTATACACACTGACCTCGAAACTCAATTCTGAGAAAGGGTTTATAGGAACGGAAATCCGAATAAGTTGGAGGGGTCACTCTTCGGGAGTGGCGCGACTTTGAATACGCGAAAGGATTCAAAAGAATGTTTTTAGACGATACCGAGTCTTCGGCGACGTGCAGAATCATCAGCCCGAATTCTGGCGACGTCCTGTACGATGCTCTCAAGAGCTTCCATGTCTTCAACAGTTATTCGTGGGATTAGGCGTCGCACTCGTTCTGTTACGATAGCGAGGCGAGCCTCCTCTTCGGTGGACATCTGCCCGGCAACGTAGGAACGCGCTAAAAGCACTAGTCTAACCTTATTAGCACTATCAGCATCGGACGTGTCATTCCAAGCTAAAGGCTGATCGGGAGCATTACCTCGCGAGCGAATGGCCTGATCGTCCGTTTGACCAGTCGCATCGCTATGAAGCAAGAGTCGCTCGCCGAGGGCAATATGAGAGGGGTCAAAGATCTGCGTAGTAGCAAGCAACATAAGCGCTTGTATTCCCGCGCGTCGAGCCTGGTCTAGCGAGCGAGGAGTGTCCTCAGATTTCTCGCTGATAGCCAATTCGGGCGGCTTGGATTCGATGGTCAATGTGTCAGCTTTCATCATCTTGTTTCCGAGGCTGGTAGCGGGTTTCCTAGCCTCTCTTTAATTTTAGGACCAATCGTCCACCAGAAGAGCTTAAAACTTTCCTTATTAAGCTCGGTTACCTTCGTCAGAGTTTGGTCTGCCTCGATGGTCTCATTATAGAAATCCATATCTATACTGTAAAGATCGGGCTTATCACTCACAAACCCATGCCTAAACGTGTACTTGCCAGAGGATGCATGGCCCCTCACCTCTTGGATAAACCGCTCTACGGTTCCATAAACCCCGCGAGAAAGTGGACCGATCAAGTCATCCCGAATCCAGCCGTCCAATACACTATCTTCAATTTTAATCTCATTGATATAGCGAAGTCCCACGCGCGTAAAAAAATCCGTATCCAGGAAACGTAAACTTCTCTTCAACACGAGTTCTAGTTGTTCGAGAAAATTTTCAAAATGCGTATACCTGCCGGTTTCGAGAGCGATTGAAGTCGATTTAAAGGAGACGAGCCAATCTCCTTTCTTGGATCGCAATAGATGCTTGTATTCCTTCTCGGTAGGCTGATCAATCCTGATAGACTGCTGCCGTTCATAATGAGGAAAATCTTTTCGTAGCTCTTTCTGCAGAAGAGTGGGAGGATTAGTTTCAAACTCCAAGAGCGCTGGAAAGCGCAATTCGCAAACTGCAGTTTTGATAAAATTCTTCTTGAAATGTACTCGGTCAACATCAGGTAATGTTAGTATGCTCGCTGACTCCTCCAAACAAATCCCCTCTCCGTAAGATGGCTGTTTCCTCGATAGGGTCTGAACCTATCACTAACATTTGCCAATTCGCAAGCGGAAGTAACCGTATTTGTTCGGGTCGGTGCAGCAGTTGCTCGCGCTCTTTTGCAGCTCAAACAGACTCATTGGTAGCCTTCGTTTGCCGCTGCTGCCACAGTGCCTAAATACTGATCACTGTTGACGTGAGTTCACAGCCACTTGTTGTTTTTTCCATGCGCTCGCTTTTCTGATTTCTTAAGAGTCCCGGCAAATGGCGGGCTTCAACGCGATCTCGATCAAGTCGAGAACACGATCCGGCAGCTAGTCGCCGGCAAGCTAAAGGTCCAGGTCGATGTTGGTGGCCGGATCGAGGTCTTACCGGCGCGGTTCGAAGAGCTAGTAAAATACCGCGATCTCATCACGGCCGCCCTCAAGGCTGCTGAAGTCGCCCCAGCACAACGCGCAGGCCACATGGGCTTCGGTCGACGTTTAAAAGGCCCTAATGGAAAGACGTGTTGAACGTGTTCGTGATCGCAGAAAATCCGTTTTCGTGTTCATGTGTCCGTGCCCCTCGTTCGCCCAACGATCACGTTTAGCACGATCACGGTATTTCTCCGGACACGATTGTGCTGCTGGAGACGGTAAAAAATATTGGAACAGTTTTAATCCCGGCCCGCAGCGTCCCCTCAGGCGCCGAGAAAAAGTAGATCTGTGAAATGCCTGCCTTGAGCAAACAAAAGACGGCGGAGCGCTATGACGGCAGCGCTTTTTCATCGGCCCTCGTCCAACCACATCAGCTTCGCCGGATTATCTTTCAACATCACCTTCACTTCGTCCGGCTTGATGCCGAAGCCGAGTAGAGCGCGGATGAAGACGCGCATGCCGTCGACGGCGTCCATATGCAGCACCTGGCCGAAGTCGCTGCCGATGATGCAGCGGTCCGGACCGATTTCTTTGATGGTGTCGATGGTTTCCATTGGATCGGCCACCGGCTGGTACAGACTCGGAATCATCGGCTGGCAGTAGGTGCCGACGTAGACACCGAGGTCGCGCAGCTGTTTCATTTCGTCGAGCAATAACTTGTTCAACTCGAGCAATGGATGATCCAAGGTCGCTCTGACGCCGATCTCTTTGGCGAGCTTCGCCAACGGCAGCAGCTCCTCGAAATCGGTGTGGCCGAAACCGATGCCGACTTTTTTGGCCGCCGCCATTTCCATGATTTCTTTTACTTCCGGTAATACCTTGCCGTCTTCGCTGCACAGGCGCACGCCTTCTTTTTCCGGATGACCGGCGCTGCGCCAGAAACCATACGAGGTAAAAGTCGGAAACCAGATCATCTTGAAGTTAGGATACTGCAATCCAACGCGGACATACTCCGGCCTCATGCCGAAACACATGCCGACGCCGCCGTACACCTCGACGCGATTAGTCAGCTCGCCCCGGGCGATCATGTCGTCGATGTGGCGCTGGGTCAGATAAGCCGACGTGGCGCTGATGTTCCAGTGGTCTTTAAAGGCGATGGCGCGCATGCCGCACTTCGACGCTTCGATAGCGATTTGAATCATGTCCTGCGAACGATGAACGAAGTCCGGAAAAGCATGGATATGACAATCGATGGCTCCCTGAAGCAGCTCGTTCTCGATTCCCGGATAGATCTTCAACATCTCCGGGTTGTCTTTTAACATTTGATAAAAGTAATCCTTGGCATTGAGCTGGCGCACCCGCTCCACGCTCAAAGTGCGGCCGACCATCAATTGTTCGGCGGCCGCGGCATCTGCAGCAAAATCACACATGAGAAATCCCCCTTCGGTAAATTGATAGATTTAAGAGTTCAAAGTTCCAGGTTTGACGTTCGTTTTGGGTTGTGGGTCTTCGGTCTTGGGTCTTGGCTCGGTCATTCCGATTGTTTTGTGTCCTACCATTGAACGTTTGAACGTTGAACTTTTGAACAACGTTAAGAATTCCCCCAGGCCTCTAAAAATCTCCGCGCGTCTTCCACCGGCTCGGTTACCGGCACGTAAGGAATCACCATGCGAGTCGCGCCGGCTTCCTCAAACTCCTTCATCTTTTCTTTGATCTCTTTGACATCGGTGGCCGGGACGACCGGCAGCTTATCCATATACTCGTCGGTCAAAGCACCCATGGCCGCTTTGAAGCCGCCTTTTTGAAACGCTTCGTGAATCGCATTGACTTCTTTTTCGAAACCCATGCCGCGCAGCATGTCGCTGTAGTGATCGGCGATGTTGTAAAAGGTCAGCACCTGGCGCAGCTTGTTGCGCGCGGCAGCTTTGTCGGGATTTAACGAAACCCGCGATTTGGCGATGATCTCGATCTTGCTTGGATCGCGCCCCGCCTCTATCGCTCCCTCGCGCACGCGCGCGGCGATCTCTTTTACCTTCGCCGGGGTCGCCATATTAATGAAAACACCGTCAGAAATTTTACCGACGAGTTTGGTCATCTGCGGACCCAGCCCGGCCAAGTAGATCGGCAGCTCGGGATAGCTCGGCTTCCAGGAAAGCTGAAAGCGTTTCCCGGTCTGGTAAACCTCGCCTTCATACTCGACACGTTCGCCGGCCGCGACTTTACGGACGATATCGATATACTCCCGCGCGCGCTTGAGCGGCCGGTCGAATACGCCGCCATGCCAGCCGGCGATGGCCTTGTTCGCCACGCCAAGCCCCAACAGCAAGCGCCCGCCGGAAAGGTCTTGCAAGGTCGCCGATTGAATCCCCAGGGTCACCGGACTGCGGCCGTAGATATGATAGATCGCCGTGCCCAGTTTGATCGTCTTGGTCCGGCTCGCCACCGCGGAAAGCATCACCAGCGGATCGGTGCTGTTCGACTCGCCTTTCCAGAAAGCGCCGAAGCCGACTTGCTCCGCCAAGACGATTAATTCCGGCACCTCGGCCGCCGGGTAGTGTGCCGCGGAATTGATTTCAACGTCATAAATCATTTTTTGCATCCCTTGGATCTTTGAACCTTGATTCTTTCACACGAGACGTACACTAGCCGGAGGCAATCGCTCAAGTCAAATCCGCGTTGCCGGATCATTGGCTGTGGTGAAATATCATCAAACGGTTGGCTTTGATCGCAACGGTTTCTCACCGGCAGGGTAACCGCCAATCACGTTTCACCGCCGCGATGACGATGAATGCTCGCTATGCGGAAATTCATATCACCCGCTGCGAGCGCAGCTCTTCGATCGCTTTGTCGCGGTAGCCTAGCTCACGCAAGACAGCGGCCGTGTGCTCGCCCAGCAGCGGCGGCGGCAGGGACGGTTCTTCGGCGAAATTACTGTAACGGACCGGCGGGCCGACGAACTTCATTTTACCGGCAACCGGATGCTCCACCTCTTCCATGAGGTGAAGATGAGACACCTGCGGGTCTGCTAAAGCCTGGGCGATGTCCTGAAGCGGCGCGACCGGAACATCGTGCGCTTCCAAGAGCTGTAACCAATCGCTCCGGGTTCTGGTTCTAAACGTCGGCGCCAAAGCATCGTCCAGCGCCGTGTAATTCTGCCGGCGCGCATCTCTGGTCTTGAATCTTTCATCGGCGGCGATGTCCATGCGCCCCGTGGCTTCCAACAAGGCCAGCCAAAACTTTTCCGGTACCGAACAGTGGATCGCCAGCGGCAAACCGTCCCGGCACACGAAGGCAAACGCATGCGCGTTTTTCACTCGCGCCATGCGGTTCGGCACCGCGCCACTGCGCAAGTAGCCGGCGGCGCTTTCGCCGATGAACGAAAGGGTCGCTTGCAACAAGCGCGTCTTTTGCGCTTCTCCCAGGGCGAAAACCGGCGCTTTCGCCGATGAACGAAAGGGTCGCTTGCAACAGCGAGGTTTCTACCCGGCATCCTGCGCCGGATTTCTCGCGCGCCAGCAAAGCGCCGAGCACGCCGTATCCGGCGGACAAGCCGGTCACATAATCCGAGATCGCCATGCCCATCACTTTCGGATCGTCCGGATCGTTGAGTAAACTCAAGAGGCCGCTCACGGCCTGGCCCAAGGTATCGAACCCCGGCTTGTCGACATAGGGCCCGCTTTGACCAAAGGCCGAGATGGAGCAATAAACCAACCGCGGGTTGAGCGCGCGCAGAGTCTCGTAGCCAAGCCCCAAGCGCTCCGTCGTGCCCGGACGAAAATTTTCTATGAACACGTCGGCTTTTTTAACAAGCTCCAGGCAGATTTCCCTCCCCTGCGTCGCTTTGAGGTCGAGCACCAGGCTTTCTTTGTTACGATTCAAATGGGCGAAGTTAAAACTGTAATGCGGATCCGGAGCAAAGTAACGGTAGGGATCGCCTTGTGGCGGCGATTCGATCTTGATGACACGCGCGCCTAAATTAGCCAGCAGCGTCGACGCATACGGACCGGTAACAAATGTGGCGCACTCGATGACCTTGACGCCTTGAAGGGCCTGAATCGGCATGAAATTTTTTCTTTCTAGTTTTAGGCGAGATTCGAACTTACGGTTTCAGGATTAGAAATCCTGTACGGCTCAAGAACTCGTTTCAATCATTTACAAGTAGATTAGGGTTTGGAGAACGTGATTAGACGTCCCAGCCCTTGACTGAAATGTCGATGCCGTTCCCTTCCGGGTCGTGGATTCGCACTTCAGCGAACGGTATCCGGCTCGGCCGCGCTGCGCCGCGCCGCGTTCCGGCCTTTTCCGCCCGGTCGCGTACTTCTTCAAGGTCATTGACGTGAAAACCGAAGTGGTTAAAACCGTTTTTTTCCTCGCGCACGCGCTGATAGAGCAATGCCAAATTGAAGTAACCATCGGAAACGAAAATCGACGAGCGGTCGGTCTGCGAGATTTCCTTCATGCCCAGCGCCTCGCCGTAGAAGTTGGAGAGCCGCTTGGGGTCGGCGGTGTAAAGCGCGATATGACGAATGGGATACCGGGTTTTCTCCGCCGCCACGCCGAAATCCTTAGTCGTAAGATCGATCAGATTATGATCGAGGTCCGCCACCTGAAGGTCGCTTTGCGGCGAGGCCGGTCCACCCTTTTCGGCCTTCTGCTGAACGCTGTTGAGATCTTCGACCTGGAAGCCGCTGGCATGGAGACCCGTGGATTCCTCCTGAGGCTCTTTAAGTAAGGCGAGCGTAAACACTCCGTCCGACAAACGAATCAGTTCGGGATCTTCCGAAACCGTTTTCAGCTCGAAAACCGAGCGGTAAAAATCCGCAACCCGGGCAGGTTCATTTGCCTTGATCGTCAGACAGCGCAATTGAGACATAGAATTCTCCTTCGTGTTGGCAGATCAGAATGGCGGTTGCTGAGTGTGAATCTCCAAATCCGGCAAATTCCTTCTACGGCGACAAACACGAATCGTTCCGGCGTTAATCTTTCATGCTTTTCCGTACCTTGCAAACTAGCAAGCGCTACCAGTGCCCGTCGCTTTCACTGGTAAGCCCATGATGAATCTGTTACTTTCAGCTACCATGCCGGTCTCAAAGAGGACTCGGGAAACAGTCTTTCTCCCGCTTCGCCAGCGCCAGCGCCGGCGCGCGTCTCGTGTAAAATCGGCGCCTCAACCAAGCCGCGCTACACCAGCCGAAAACTTACGACTGGCTTTCGAACTTTCAGACTTCTGCCTCGCCTTACGCGACGCTTCGCGACGTAAATATCGATGGAACAGCGCTTAGAGCCGGCACTGGTCGAACTAAACCGGCTATTGGAGAAAGCCTCCGAAGAGCTTCAGACCTCAATTCAGTTCGCCCTCATTGGCGGGCTCGCGGTCGCAGCTTGGGGAGTCATTCGCGCCACTCAAGATATCGATGTCTTGGCGAACAGCGACCCGACTCCGCTGGTAGACACAAAGCTACGCGGCAACCTGAAAAAGTTTCTTGAGCGGAACAATTGTTACGCCGAATGGCGTAAAGGAGACGCCGACGATCCGATTCCACTGCTTTTGAGAATTAACCTGCCGCCAATATACGGTGGCGTCGGCGCCGATATTCTTTGGGCTCATAAGCGTTGGCAGCAAGAAGCGCTGCAGCGGAGTATCAGGGTGGAAGTTTCCAATTCGCGTGTTTATATCTTAAACCCGGAAGATCTAATTTTGATGAAGCTCGATGCCGGCGGTCCACAAGATCTTCTCGACATTCAACAAATGCTTTCGGCGTCCCCGCCGCAGCTCAGTATTGAGCGACTCAGAGAAATGGCGACGCAACTGCGGCTCGGTAGAGCACTCGACAAGTGCCTGCGCGAAGCTCGCAACCAAAAAAACTGACGAAACCGGTTGCGACGGCCCAAGATCTCAGAGTTGTTTCACCGCGGCGCCACGAGAATTTCATCGCGCGGGAAGTAATCCATTATCTCCGCGCCGTTTTTGGTGACCACCAGCATGTTCTCCAGGCGCGCGCCGCCGACGCGGGTCTCTCCCTCGCGCGATTCCACTGCGATGGTCATGCCCTCCTCGAGAAGCTGCGGATGCTCGAATGACCATAGGCGGTTAATGATCGGAGCGTCGTAACCCGTGCTGGTGCCGAGGCCGATGCCGTGGCCGATCTCGCTGGCAAGCACCTCGACTTCGCTCTTGTAGCCCCACTTGGTCGCCGGTGGAAAATGTTTCGCGGCATCCGCCGTGGTCTTGCCCGGTTTGATCTCTTCGATGACGGCGTCGAGGCGCTCGCGCACCTGTTTATACCAATCTTTTTCTTTGGCCGTCGGATCGCGGCCGACCATAAACGTCCGATAGGTGCAACTACCGTAGCCCATGTATGTGGCGCCGCAGTATGAGCCATACACCAGATCGCCCACTTGAATAATGCGGTTTGTCGCGTGGCAGCCGCGATCGAAAGTCATGGGCCCGGTCCGCCAACCTCCCGGAACCGCAGCTTCCAAGCCGACTTGATAGCCGGCGCTAGCTCCGACGGTCATCAAGTCGGTATCTCGCATTCCCGGCTTCAAGTTTTCCCAGATACGATACCACACGCCATCGACCATCGCGGCGCAAGTCTTCAAGCAACTGATCTCATCCTGATTTTTTACCATGCGCGCTTCGAGCATGAGTTGGCGTGTGTCGACGATATTCTTGACGCCGGCATTGACCAACGCTTCCCGGGCGGTGCCGTCAAAACTTCCCAGACCGAGCTTCTCACCCAACAGACCACGATTTTCAAGTTCCGCTTTGATCTCGCCGGCAAATGCCTTGGCCTCCGCTGCGCTGGCTTCCGGACCCGGCGAACCGGTTAACCAAGATCGGGCAGGACGCCACTCTTTGATCCACGGACACTGGTCGGGCATCTGATGATAATAACCATTGTGTTCGTACATCACCGGATCATGCTCGGCAAAGAACAGCACGTAACGGCACATGGGATAAGCAAAACCCTTGAGCGCGGTCAAATAGCGAATGTTGTGGTGATTCGCTTCCAGCAACGCGGCAACTCCATACTTGCGCATCAGCATCTGCGCGCGCTCGACGCGCTGCCGGCGCATGCGATCGGGGTTGAACCGCTCCTGCCAATCCGCTGCTTCGGGGCCGAACGTAAGCTTGGCTGCGTAGTTAGGCATGATGAACCTCCTGAGAGCGCTCTTGGGGCTAATTGCACAACGCAAACGCTGAAGCTCTTTCCGTGAGCCGAATCTATCTTGAACTACTCGCGGCTTGCAACAGTTCAGCCTGAATTGTGAGCAAAACACCGGGTCTCAACGGCGATAAAAAATTACTCAACACGTTGTCGAACTTCCATTGACCCTCATGGCTTCCTGTAGTATGCAGCCAAACAGGTACGTCACTTGGTTACGGGAAAAACACATGAAACGATCGCCGGGCATGCTGCGCGAACGGAGATAGGTATGTCAGAGCAATCGATACGCGTCATCGACATCGATGGGCATGTCCGGGAAGCCGACGATTTATGGGAACGTTATCTGGAGCCGCCGTTTCGCGCCCGTGCCCCGAAAATCGAAAGAGTCGCCAACGGCCAGCTGCTTTTTCTACTCGAAGGCAAACGCTATCATCGCAGGCCCGATGAGACGCCTTTTCGTCTCAAAGAAGACGGTTCGCCGGTTAATGAACATCGCGATCTGGCCACCGATCCGCGCGAGAGGCTCAAAGACATGGACCGCGACGGTATTGAACGCGGCTTGTTGTTTCCATCCGCCGGCTTGTATCTTACATCGGTGCAAGATGAAGCTTACGCGGCGGCGCTTTGCCGCGCGTATAACAACTGGCTTTACGATTACTGCGGCGCCGATCGCCGGCGCCTCATGGGTGTCGGCGCCATTCCCGTACAAGATATCGGCGCCGCCGTTGACGAGACCCGCCGCGCGGTTAAAAAACTTGGCTTTAAAGCGATCTTTGTTCGGCCCAATCCCGTCAAAGGCCGCATCCTCGACGATCCCTACTACGATCCGCTCTATAAAACGCTGCAAGAGTTGGGCGTGCCGCTGATGGTCCACGAAGGCTCCGGCGCTTATCTGCCGACTGCGGGAGTGGACCGTTTCGCCGGCCAATGGTTTTTCACGCACACGATATCCCACCCGTTCGAGCAGATGCTCGCCAGTCTCGGTTTGATTTGCAAAGGCACCCTGGAACGGCATCCCGAACTGCAAGTCGTCTTTCTCGAATCCGGCGCCGGCTGGCTGCCCTATTGGCTCTGGCGCATGGATGAGCATTACGAAATTCTCCCCTTTCAAGTGCCATGGCTGAAGATGAAACCCAGCGAATACTTCCGGCGCCAGTGCTACACCTCGTGCGAACCCGACGAAACGCGCCTGGGCGAGGTCATAAGCTCCATTGGCGCCGAGCGTGTTCTGTTCGCATCCGATTATCCGCACTGGGATGCCAAACTGTCCGGCTCGCCGCAGGCGGTGATTGATCGTTCCGATATCAGCACCGACGCGAGAAGAAAAATCATGGGTGAGAACGCCGCGCGGCTTTTACGTCTGGATTAGTCGAAGGGACTGGCTACTTTTTCGTCCGCTGCAAAAGTTGCCTGTGCCGCTTTTCCCGCCCAGCGTGGTTGACAGCCAGCCCGCATCTTCATATTGCTAAGAAAATCTTTTCGCCGGTAGATAATGAAAACGAATTGGGAGGGTCTTATGGCCGAAACACCGAAACTCGTATCATCCATGGGCAAAGCCGAGCTCGATAAAATTTTCGTGCGCGGCTACGATTTAAATGAGGAATTGCTCGGCAAGATTTCTTTCGCTCAGATGGTTTACTTGATGATCGCCGGCCGCATGCCGACTGCCGAAGAAGGCCGCATGGTCGATACCATGCTGATTGTCCTGGTCGATCACGGCATGACCACGGGCGCGGCGGCGGCGCGCATGACTTTTCATTCGGCCCCGGAAGCGATTCAAGGAGCGGTGGCCGCGGCGATTCTCGGCGCTGGCAGCGTCCACCTCGGCTCTTCGGAACAATGCGCGAAAATGCTCA
>JBBDNJ010000303.1:0-11554 GCA_040877705.1 Binatia bacterium
TCGTTGATGGCCTGGCGCTTGTGCTGATTGGTGTACTCATCGCTGATCAGGAGGGCATCTTCATCGTGGTCATCGGTTGCGACGACATGCTCGAACCCCGGCGTGCCCGGCAACGCGCGCGCCGAGATGCCGCTGTCGTTGATCTCGTAGCGTTTGTAGCCGCCGTTCAGCGGCGGCGTCGCGCCGTTTAAGCCGATGACCTGGCCCCGGTCGATGGGGACGTTGAAGTCTAGCTCCGCGGGATCCACGCTCGACCGGCCTTCGGAGAGCAACAAATCCGATAAGATGATGCCCGGACACTGGAACTTGTCCACCAGGTTGAATAGTTGGGGAACGGTCTTAAAACAATCGCGGATCGTCGTCGGCGCGACGATGATCCGCGGGTAATCGCCCTGTCCGGCACCCATCACCTGCCAGAGATCGCCCTGCTCGGTTTTGGTTGGCACACCCGTCGCGGGCCCCGCACGCTGCACGTTGATGCAAACCACCGGGATTTCCATCATCGCCGCCGCGCCAAGACCTTCGGTCATCAAAGCAAAACCGCCGCCCGAGGTCGCGCACATCGCTCGGCATCCGGCATGGGCGGCGCCGATGGCCATATTGATCACACCAATCTCGTCTTCAACCTGCCGCACCATGATGCCTAACTGGTGCGCGTGCCGCGCCATCCAGTGGAGCACTCCGGACGATGGGCTCATCGGATAGGCGCAATAGAAGCGCACTCCCGCCGCCGCGCCGCCCATCGCCAACGCTTGGTTGCCTTCGAAGAACGCGAGCTTTTTTCCCGTTTCCGGCAGAGAGAACGACAGGGGCTTGAAGTGAGCGGAGGCGTATTCGTAGCCGACGCGCGCCACGCCGACGTTTTCTGCGACTACCGCGCCGCCTTTTCTTTTGAACTGTAACGTGAGGATATCCTCGAGGATCTTGAACTCTACGCCGATCAACTGCAACACGGCCGCCAGCGCTATAGTGTTTTGCACTAAGTCGCCTCTGACGTTCGGCGCCAGCTCCTTCACCGAGAAGGGACAGAGCTGAACGCCGGCAGCCGCTTCGCCGGGTTTGATCTTATCGCTGTTGTAAATCACGGTGGAGCCCGATTTCATCAGACCCAAGTGACGATTCATCGTGTCTTGGTTGAGCGGTATCATGATGTCGAGCTTGTCGCCGAAGCTGAGCACAGGCTCTTCGCTGGTACGGAGCGTAAGGAAAATATGTCCGCCGCGGACAATGGATTGGTACGCGTTGTAGGCATTCAAATGCAGTCCGCGGCGAACGAAAATGCGCGCTAAGATATCGCCGGGCGTCGCGATTCCCTGACCGGCTGCGCCGCCGATTGCAATCGAGAGATCGACGTTTGCCATGCTGCTGCCCCCCCTTTGACGTTTTGATCTCCAGCTCATTTGGTCAAAACAAAATTTCCCGCTGGGACCTTTTCTAATATCTTGGTCATTTCGTCCGCCGGGAAGGCCCGCAGTGTTTGGGTGCGGATGTTACCGAGCGAACCGATACTTACGGCGAAGGCAGTGATCGTTTCGTCGTCCGCTGCCTCCGCGGTAAAAACCGCGTCGAAAGCACCCATGGTCCAGTAGATATCTTTGATTCTGACGCCGAGATTCGCCGCCGCTTTGATCAGAGCCTTGGCTCTTTCAGTGGTCTGCTTGATATGGCGAATGCCTTGATCGGTAAAGTTGACGAGCGCGATGTAGGTTGCCACGTCGAGCCTCCTTTCGCCCCGAAAAACAACAAGGCCGGTTGTCCCCTGCGTGAAAGCGCAAAAGCAACCGGCCTGATTGGGGGCTAACCCTCGTGACGACCATGCTGTGCTCTCCGCTTTGAAGCTCTAGATCACGGTGCCGTGGCAAAGTTGAGGGAGTCGTGTTGTCTGCACGAAAAATACCAACCTGGGAAAATGCTGTCAAGCTACATTTTGCAGGCCGCCGCGCCTTGGAAAATACCTAACGCCGATTTGTTGCCCCAGGCCCATTGCCATTTCTTGCTTGGAAAACAACTCGTATTCTAGTAACGAATGTCGTGTTGCAGTAGAACAGAGCATCGGCGACAGAATACTTAGGAGGCTTCATGTTCGATTTCCTTTTTCCCAATCATCCTTTCGGCGGCCACACCCTGCGCCTGGTCGCCCAAGCCCAACAAGGCGGCGGCGATGTGTTCGATATCGCCCGCGCGATGAAGAATGTCGATGCCGGGGACAAGGATGGCTGGGAACGCGCCTGGTTGGAATTAGCCGCCAAGATGGAGACGCGGGCCGGCCAAGCGCTTGCGGCGGGCCGCGAGCGCACGGCGAAGCAATATTACTTCCACGCCAGTAACTACTACCGGATGGCCGACGTCCTGCTCACCATTGCCGAAGAACCGAAGCGCGCCGAACGTTTCCGCAAGTCTCAAGCAAACTTTCGCGCTGCCCTTCAATTCCACGAACCGAGGATCGAAGTTGTCACGGTTCGCTGCGCCAACGAAGAATACGACGGTTACTTCTGTCACCCGGTCAATCCCAGGCCGGGAAAATGGCCGGCGGTACTTTTTCTTGGCGGCGCCGACGCCTATGCTGAGGAAATTTATTTCGGCGGCAAACAGATGTTGGACCGCGGTTGGGCCATGTTACTCGTCGATACGCCGGGGCGCGGCTCATCGATCTATCTCAAAGGCATTAAGACCCGGCCCGACTACGAAGTTCCCGGCAAAGCTTGCGTCGACTATCTGGTATCTCGGCCGGAGATCGATCCCCACCGTGTCGCGCTGCTCGGTATCAGCATGGCGGGCTACTACGCGCCGCGGGTTGCAGCCTTCGAAAAGCGGCTCAAAGCGCTGGTCGCGTGGAGCGGCTGTTACAGTATTCTCGACGATCTCTATGACTGGTGTGTTCATCTGCAGCCGGTTTGTCAAAGATTGTTGGGCGGCGTCAGCCACGAAGAGGCGCGCCGATTGTTAAAAGACTTCACCATGGCCGCAGTCGCTAAGAACATCATCTGCCCGACACTGATCACCCACGGTGACAAAGACTCGCTAATGTCCGTCGACGGCGCCAAACGGCTATTTAATGAAATTGGCGCGAAAGACAAAACTCTCAAAATTTACGGCGAACAAGACGACGGCGGCAGAATTCATTGCAGCCACGACTACTGGGCGCATAACCTGCCGTACATGCTGGATTGGCTGGAGGAGCGGCTGTAAATTGTTCCTCACCACAAAGGCACGAGATTAAAGGAGCAGTTCAACAATCCCAGATTCGTCGCTGTGCTCGGAATGACAGGTAGGTGTCACCTCGAACAAAGCGAGAGATCTTTCCGGCGTAAGAACGTACTACCGCAAGAGAGGATACCTCATGGCAACGCAAGGAAACTCAACTCATTGGGACAAAGAAGTCGATGTCATCGTTGTCGGCTACGGCGCCGCCGGCGGAATCTCCGCGATCACGGCGCACGATGCCGGCGCAAAGGTTCTGCTGCTTGAAAAGATGCCGCACCCCGGCGGTATTTCTATCCTATCAGGCGGCGGCGTAGCTTTTGCGCACAACGCTGAAGGCGCTTTTCAATACTTGAAGCGAACCTGCAATGGCACCACGCCTGACGACATTCTACGTCAAATGGCCGACGAAATGGTCGGTATGATCGATTGGGTGACGGAACTGGCGAGGGTCAGCGGTACCGAGCCGAGCAAAACCGAAACCCGCGGCCATGGCACCTATCCTTTCCCCGGCACCAACGATATCGACTCGATCAAACTTAAAGATTTTCAAGCCTACTCGGAATTTCCCTGGGCCAAAGGGCTACGCGGCGGCGCGCGGCTATTCAAAGTCGTTTACGACAACGTCAACGCGAGAGAGATCGAAGTGCTGCTATCGACGCCGGCCAAACATTTAATCACCGGACCGCAGGGTGAGGTTCTGGGGCTTTCGGCTGAACATGACGGCAAAGTGATCGCCATCAAGGCTAAGAAAGGCGTCATCCTTGCGTGCGGCGGCTACGAGAATGATGACGCCATGAAGCTGCAATACTTTCAGGCGCAGCCGGTTTATCCGGTCTATCTTGGCAACACCGGCGACGGCATCAAGATGGCGCAGAAGGCCGGCGCGGCGCTCTGGCATATGTGGCACTTCCACGGCGGCTATGGATTTAAGTACCCGGAACTGCCCTTTGCCATTCGCCATGTTTGGGCCGGTCCGCGAAACGAGAAGCGCAAGATGATCTGGATCGCCGTCGATCGCTTCGGCAAGCGTTTCATGGATGAGTATCCGCCTGCACCGCAGGACACCGGCACCCGTGCCTTGGAATTCTACGATGCCGACATCCAGGATTATCCGCGCATTCCCTGTTATCTCATTTTCGACGAGGACGGACGAAAGCTGGGACCCATCGGCATGCCCATCGTCAATGACGAACGCTACGACGCCAAATGGAGCGAAGATAATTTCGCTGAAATAAACAAAGGCTGGATCAAAAAAGGCAACAGTCTTGAAGAGATCGCCGGGCAAATCGACGTGAATCCGAAAGTGCTCAAAGCCACCGTCGAGCGCTGGAACTCGCTGTGCGCCAGCAGTGAAGACAAAGACCACCGGCGACCGCCAAAGACCATGATGCCTATCGCCAAAGCGCCTTTCTATGTCGTGGAGGCTTGGCCGATAGTGAATAACACTCAGGGCGGCCCCGAGCATGACGCCAAGCAGCGTGTCTTAGATCCGATGAAAAACCCGATTTCGCGCCTCTACGTCGCCGGTGAAATCAGCTCGATCTACGGGCACCTGTATTTGGAGGCGGGCAATATCACCGAGTGCTTTATCGCCGGCAAGATCGCCGGGCAGAATGCGGCAGCGGAACTGGCTTGGGAATAACTTTGTGCTCTGCAGCGCCTTATCGCGCGTCTGCTGGGTTGCTCTGTTCGGCCTTCTGTGTCGTTGCTGGGATCGGCTTCCCTTCGACGTACAGCGTATCGTAGCTGAGGTCGAGCCCGTTCGCCCACTCGACGGAGCCTGCAACGACTCGTACCGCTCGGAAGGCATCGTGATCGCGCAGTCGGACAAAGATGCCGCGCTCGAGATAGGGCTTGACGTCGAATCGCCGGGATTCGCCGTTGTCAAAGACAACCTCCAACTCGTAGTCTTCCAGCGCTCTAACTGATTTTACGTGTGGATTCATGGATCCTCCTATTTCAACGGGTCGATCTTGAAGACCTCCTCGCCGTTTACGGCCAACTGCCAATCGGCCATTAGCTCGTCGCGGTGTATTTCGATCCATGCCTGCACCAGCCGCGTTTTCCCGGAAGGCAGCTTACCAGCCAGAGCTTCTCCCGTCAGGATCGCGAATACAGCCTCATCCCCGGAACATTCCGCATGCACGTGAGGCGCGTGGTGCTGCTTGTCGTCGAAGAAGTACATACCACCACGATACCGTAGAAGATGGACAGAATCGGCATGATCGTCTTTCGCCCAATTCGAATGTAGCACGCTGTACGAACCCCAGCGAACTATCAAGTGAGCCACCGTAGGCGTGACAAACACCGGCCGGCTTTTCTTCGCCGACGGCTCCGCCAATAAAGTCCAAATCGTTTGCAATATCCGCCCGCTAACTTGACTTGTCAACGTTTAGGTTTTCCTCCAAAAGTTGCCGGCGCGGCGACTTATTCCGACCAGCGCTCCAGTGACGAGGCCGATCCCGCGCCTTTACGTCGCCAGCGAAATCAGCTCGATTTATGGCCATCTTTACCTTGGAAGCGGGCAACATCACCGAATGCTTCGTGGCGGGAAAGATCGCCGGCAGAATGCGGCAGCGGAGCAGACTTGGGACTAACGCAAAACTCAGCCGGCGCTTCTAGCGATCGACCTGAAGCGATCAGTTAGCTTCGAAAAAACGGACATTTCTTTTCTTATCCCAGCTTCACAATCTTTAGCGCAAAGCCATGCGCGAACTCCGGGATGTCAGCCTACTTCGTTCCGACTGCAATCAGGACCTCCCCAGGTGCCTCAAAACCGTTCACGCTCTCGAACTGACTCATCTCTTGTTCAATTTCCTTCCAGGCTCGGTCCTGGTCGGCATCGTTCAACTTCGCTAGGAGATCTTGCAAAACTGCATTCGACTCTTTCATAGATTTGATAGCTTCGGGGAGAGAGGAAAATTTTCGTCGAATCGCAACGGGGCAAACACTGACGTCCTGAAGGCCAGATTTTCTAAAGGCCCCTTCAAGAACTCCGGGGCCGCCAAGTGCGAACATGCCTGGTTGCTCAGGCGGCGGGGGCGCCATTCTTCCGATGCGACGAACAATCTCCAGCGGCAATCCATGGTATAGATTGCTCGCGGGAGTCGAATGCGCCATCACCGCCACCCTCCCTTCTTGCTTCACTATGCCCTGCATCGAAGTGAGCGTCTTTAGCGGATGGGGGAATAACATCAAGCCCATACGACATAGGACCGTATCGAACGAGTTTGCATCTAGTTCCAAGTTCTCAGCGTTCATTACGCCTGTTTCAACGGTGGTGAGACCCGCCTCTCGCGCCGCTTGGGCAGCACGGTTCAGCATGGCGGCGGAAATGTCCGTGGCCAACACGTGGCCGTCCGGTCCTACCAGCCCTAACTATGATCTGGTTAGTGGTAAAATCGACATCCTTCACCCGCAGCTGCAAACATTCCATCAGTCGGAGGCCGGCTCCATAGAGCAACATGGCCATGAGCCAATCCGAGCTGTCGATGCAGCCGAAAATAGACTTGACTTCTTCGCCACTAGCGGATCCGCTTCGGCGATAAATTCGATCATCGCGGCGACGCCGGCTGCATCGACATAAGGCTTCGGCGCCAGCACTTTGAGCACCTATTGATAATGTTCCTCGGCTTTGTCCGGCGAATCGAGGCGCAAGTATTTGGCGATGATTTGTTTGACGCGTGGCTTGTTGTTTGGATCGACACTGCCGTCTGAGGTGGACTTGAAGATTTCATTTACTTTAACCTGATACTGAACGTGGGATGGAACATTCGGTTTTCTCCCGCGGGGGTCTCTTCAGCAGCTTTTTGCGCAAAACGGATTCATCGTCGTGTTCAGCATTATCGGCGTCCTAAGTACAAGCGTAAGAATGTTTAGCTATCGCCGATTTCGCCAAGGGGATTTTATTTTAGCCATTAACGGTATCGGTCTTTTCGTCGGACTGTTTATCATTCCCGTGCCCCATCGACAGTATTACCTCATGTTCCTTCCTCTTCATGGCAATATATGCGGCAACTGCAATGGTTGATGCGGTTGACTTCTTGACAACGCGATGGAAACAGCGAGCTCTCCGGAATGAGCTGGTCTTCTTCGTTCTCAACACGGCTTTATTGGTGATTATCACGACAATCATAGTATGGGACCTGCCGTTGATCCCAAAAACTCTCATGCGGTTCCGAGTCACTTTTGTCATCGGTGTACCTGGAGGTGCTTTGGCTCTCATCCATCTTCTCTACGGTCTTCGAAACACCGCTCTAGGCATCGTGCTGATCGTGGCGAGTGTCTATCCGCTCAAGCAACTGCACGCCGCGTTTTACTCTCTTTCCAATGAAGCCCAGATGAGGAGCATTCGTTATGTCCTTAAAACCACGTCGCCGAAGGAACCCGTAATGGATGGACAGGGAGGGGTAGGTGTTTTTCGCCCCCACGCCTATTTCTACTGGTTGCTCGATCCCAATATTAGAGTGATCCTGACTATTGAAGAAAAACCGAAACTGTTGGCAGGGTTGCAACGCGGCGAAATCGCGCCGAAGCTAATTAATTTAGACAATGCTCTCCAAGACCTGTCCCCTGAGATCACAAGGTTCTTCGAGGAAAACTATGAGCCCGTCAATGTAGGCAGTATTCGGTCACGAAACACAAATACTGAGGGGTTGGCTAAGAGCGGGAGATCGGTGGCCGGCACGCACGCGCGATAGCAACAAGTCACTCAAAGATGCTTCCTAACCAAGAGCAAGGGCCTTATCTGATCATGAATTGGAGTGGAGTTGCTGCATTTCGTACAGATACTGATTCGGTGTGGGTTCATCGGTTGTTTCCATTTCCCCAATTTGACGAGGGCCCTTCTGTTCCCCCTTCGGTTGCGAATGACCCTCTATTAACTCGGATTCCGATATGGCGCCTAATTCTGCCTTGCTTTTACTGAACACGCGCCTTCTGACAGTGTCAGCATCGAGGGAGAGACAAGTACAGGTCCACACAAAGCTCCCGGGAGAATCATCCTTGGAACAAATCCAAGCGCGGGCAAATCTTTGGAGCCGTGGTATGTCTCTCGGAGGCGCGTTGAGCCGGATTCCGGCGAGGTCCCAAATTGCTTGCAGTAGTACCCGCGTCCATAAAATAATTTCTGGATTCATGAGCAGTCTTTCTCCGTATAAGCTTCCACGTAATGTGGTGATCGCACTTACCGCAAAAGCCGTTAATCCACTGCATCCACGAGCCACAATCGAGTAGAATGATCACAAAGTCGAACGAACACTTCGAGCATTTACGTTTGGCGAGATATTTCAGCATTCCTACAGTAGAACCTTCCTTGTCGTTGCACGTTCGCTAAACTTTTTTGCTGTTCTCTTGTGAAGTTAGCAACCGTTGTGCCGAAGGAACGTAGATCTGCGCAAGAAAAGCCTTAGACTCGAACCATAGATTTACCGGGGAGTTATGGTCGATAACCCGTTATCGGTTCGGCCGCCGACCTGGACATTCATCGACAAAGGCCTACACTTTTGTACAGCGTTCGACAAATGACTTGAGCCGGCGAAGCACATATGAGCAGCTGACGAGTATCGGCGTACGGTTGATGCACCCGGAAGGTGGACCGCCGTTCAGGTCCGTGGTTACAAGGGCGAGCAAGAGATCGTTAATCACCTCCCCGCGCCGCATCACGGCGCGGGGATTATCCGTAAGTTTCAGCCGTGGTTGCGGCGGTCGCAGACAGCGTCGATCAGAGCGGGTTTTCCTTGTTTGACTTGCTCGATGGCGCGTTTGAGCGCGGGCTTGAGATCGTCGGCGTTCTCAAACGGGCCTTCGGCATACCAGCCCATCGAGCGGGCGAGCCCGGCAAAATCGGGATCGGGGCCGTAGAGGTCCATGCCGATATGAGCGCGCGACGGATCCGTGCCGCGGTTTTTCGCCATGACGATCTGATGGTTCCAGTCGTTGTAATAGGCGCGGTTGTTAAACATCACGATGAGCATCGGGATTTGATACTTAGCCGCCACCCACAGCGAGCCGGCGTCGAACATCAGATCGCCGTCCGGCTGCAGGTCGACGACCAGCCGGCCGGTTCCTTTGTTGGCAAGCGCCACGCCCAGCGACATGCCGATCTGCGTGCCTGTCCCGAGCTCGCGTCCGCCGTGAGAATAAGGACGATCGAAGTTCCAAAGCTTGCGCCCCCAACTGCCTAAGTCACCGCCTGTGAGCACCCAGTCCTCGCTTTTGATCACCTCCCACACTTCGAGCGCCAGGCGGGGTACCGTCATTGGTTTCAAATCCCAGTGCTCTTGCGCCTGCTTGCTCCATCTGGCCCGGTTCTCCGCATGGCGTTTGCCGATCGCTTCTTTGCGCTTGGCAATCCTCTCGGCAAGCCCGGAGGTCTTGGCAATCCGTTCCTTCAAAAGTTTGGTCAACAGTGGCGCTGTGATGACCGGGTCCGCGGTCATCCGCTGTTGCGCATAAAATGGCCGGGCATAGTCCATGGACCACTTGCTGATCTCGATGTCGGTAAAGCCGATATCGATCCAGGTGGCATTCGGCTGGACCTTGCTGACGACGGTGCGCGTGGCGATGTCGCGCACGTGGGTCGGCTTCTCGAAGTCGGCGATGTCGAGGGTGAGCACGACGTCGACCTCCTGGTAGCAACCGTCAGGGTCCATGGTGAGGTTGAGCGGATGATCGCTGGGGAAATTGAGCCGCGAGCCCACATCCCACACCGAGGCGCCCAGAGTTTCCGCTAGCTCGACCACGTGATTCCAGCCATGCGGCGGGCGGGCGGCGAAATCGGCGATGATCGCAACGCGCTTGGCGGCCGCCAGGGTGTCGGCGGCCTTCTGCAACGACGCGGGGTCGGGGGTCATCGGCGCCGGAGCGGTAACCGCATCGGCCGGCGGCATTGCTACATCGTGATCGAGTTGCGCTTCCTGCAGACCGGCGTCGTAACACATATAAACCGGTCCCTGACGCGCGCTCATCATGACCGAATAGGCTCGCGCGAACGCGCCCGGCACGCCGTCCACCGTGGAGGGTTGGTAATCCCATTTGACAAAATTGCGGATCGCTTCACCCTGAACGTTGGCGGTATGAATCCAGTCGATGAACGGCCGGCGTTTGGGCTCGGCCAGCGGCCCGGTGGCGCCGATGATAAAGACCGGCGCTCGGTCCAGGTAAGCGTAGTAAACGCCCATCGGCGCGTGCAGCAGTCCGACGAGATTATGCACGATGGCGATCATCGGCTTGCCGGTGGCGCGGGCATAGCCGTGGGCGATCTGCACGGCGATCTTTTCATGCTGGCAAAGAATCATCGGCGGATCGTTCTCGCCGTGGTTGACCAGCGAATCGTGCAGTCCGCGATAACTCGCGCCCGGGTTAAGCGCGATATATTTAAAATCGTATCGTTTGATCATGTCGACGATGACGTCGGATTGCCATCGTTTATCGGATTTCTTGATCTTGGTATCTTCCTTCGTAGCCGGCTTTGCCATTCGAGTTTCCTCCTTGGATAATTCGATTTGTTTTTCTCGCCTCATCGGCAAGGGCGTATGCCATACGCCCCTACACCAAAACCCTGATTTTCCTTCGTCCTTCTGATCACCAGCGGCGTATTTTAACAGGGCGGGTTTTAAACCCGCCCCTTGTACATTTTGCGTTCTTTGCGGTTAACTTTCTACTTCCTTCGTGGTCTTCGCGCCTTTCACGGTAATCTTCTTTCTCTTACGCGTTTTCGCCGCGGCGCCAGACGATGGTGTCTACCAGCGCCGGCTTGCCGGCCTTGACCTGCTCGATGGCGCGCCGGATCGCCGGGCCGACGTCGGCGGGATTTTCGATGGGACCTTCGGCATACCAGCCCATACCCTTGGCGATGTGGGCGAAGTCGGGCGCTGGAGCTTCGAGGTCCATGCCGATATTGGCTCGCGCCGGATCGGTGCCGCGCTGGTGCGCCATGTGGATCTGATGCGCCCAGTCATTGTAGTAAGCGCGGTTGTTGTACATCACCACCAGCATAGGAATGTCGTATTTGATCGGCATCCAGAGCGCGCCGAGATCGAACATCAGATCGCCGTCAGGCTGAAGATCGACCACCAGCCGCCCCGTGCCCTTGTGCGCCAGGGCAACGCCGATGGACATGCCGATCTGCGTGCCGGTGCCGAGCTCGCGTCCGACGTGGCGATAGGGCTTGTCGAAATTCCATATCTTATGCACCCACTCTTTCAGAGTATTAGCGGTGAGCACCCAGTCTTCGTCTTTAATGACCTGCCACACCTCGTTGGCCAGCCGGGATTCGGTCATCGGCCGCTGCTCCCACTCCTCCTTGACCTGGTCCTGCCACTTTTGCCACTGGCGCGCGTGTTTTTCG
>JBBDNJ010000304.1:0-11513 GCA_040877705.1 Binatia bacterium
AAGATATCAGTTACTTGCCGGTCTCCGAAGTCCCGTCGCTCTGTTCACGCCCAACTTGAACGGCGGGCTGGCCTCTCCCATATAGAGCGTTCTGTGAGGAAACGGGATTTCGATCTTATCCGCATCGAATGCTTTTTTTAGTCTCCGCCGATACTCTCGTCCCACCATCCACTGTTTTATAGGTAATGTCTTAAGGCGCGCTTTGATGACCACTGCTGAATCCGCAAATAAGTCGACACCGATAATTTCGAGGGGTTCGAGCATCACCGCGCCGTATTTAGGTTCCGCCTGTAACTCGTCGCCGACTCGACTCATTCCGTCGATGACGTGGTCGTCAGAGGCGTGGGTCTGGCCCAACAATCACTACAATCTGTCAATTTGGCTAGCCTGCTTGGCCGACAACCGCGACAGCATCCTACTGACATTGACCCGCCGTCCCCGTTTGACCGCCGTTTAGCGACTGAACGTCGCGAACAGCCGTGAGCTCCAACCGTTGAACTTCGCGAACAGTTGAAACCTTTGAACCGCCGTTCGTGAGGATCTGATTAGCTTTGCCGCATCTGAACCGTCCCGCCGTGACCTATTCGGTCGCGCTCCTCTGGGCTCAAGGTCTTGATGTCTTTTCGAAGCTCATAATTGATGTGCTGAATGTCCTCCGAGGGACCCGAACGGTTGCCCATGAGAATCATCGGCCCGTCCCCGGTGTTTTCCAACTGATAGAAGGATCCCCCGGTGATCAGCGCCGCCACTCCGGGTTTCATCACTGCTTTGCCGCCGTCGGGAAAATGCATCGAGCACTCGCCCTCGATCACATAAAACGTCTGGTCGGCATTGTGGCAGTGCATGTCATCTTTGTCGCCAGGATTCGGATAGTAATGAACCCAGGCGTGAAAGCGCTTGGTATTGAGCAGCACCTTTCTCTTCTTAAGCTCATGAGCCTTCTTGACCATGTCGACGATCTCTATAGGCATATGCCCTCCTTCAATCCAGAATAGCCTGTATGGGGTCGAATACTATCTATGTTACCGCTCGTCAAGACAAAGTCGTGCCGGCCCCCGTGCAGGAGAGCCTACAATCCTATAGACCGTTCCGGCAATTGCCCTCCCTTATATTGGAGCCGCTCCACCCCCATTGTTCGTGTTCGCGTACGAGTTAAACTATTCTAGGATGTTTGCAGCAGATGAAAATGAGTTGTTGATTAACCGTGACTTGTCATGGCTTGAATTCAACCGGCGGGTATTGGAGGAGGCTAAAGACCCGCGTGTTCCACTGCTCGAAAGACTCAGGTTTTTAGCCATCTTCAGTTCGAATCTCGATGAATTTTTCATGGTTCGCGTGGCCGGTTTCAAACGGCAGGCTGCGAGTGAAACCCAACGGTTTGATTCTGACACCATCGATCCGGCCGCCGTCTTGACGGCGATCTCTCAAAGAGTTCACCAGCTCACCGAAGAGCAGCACGCCTGCTTTCTCGATCAAATTCTGCCGCAGCTAACCGCCGAGGGTATCCACCTGATGCGCCCCGAAGATTTGAACGGCGCCCAGAACCGGTCCCTGGAGGAGTTTTTTCAACGAACGCTTTATCCTATCGTCACTCCTTGGCCGTAGATCCGAGTCATCCATTTCCATACCTCGCCAACCGTTCGCTCTCCTTGGTGGTATCGCTGAAATCGAAAGTTCGCTCGCCACTGCCTCATACGGAACTATCGATTGTCCATATCCCCATGCACGTCGTCCCTCGCTTTATTCAGTTGCCGGCGCGAGACGGGCAGCACGCGTTTATTTTGATGGAATATCTGCTGCGGCGCTATTTGACCCGCCTTTATCAGGGCTTTGAAATCCTCTCCGCGCATGCGGTTCGCGTCACGCGTGATGCCGAGTTCGGTCTGGTGCGAAGGCGCAACGAAGACTTGCTAATGGTTGTCGAACAAGGCATTCGCGAACGACGGATGGGAGATGCGGTGCGGCTGCAGTACGATCCGGATCTTCCCGAGCAGCTACTTGCTCAGCTCGTGGAGGAACTCGAGCTCGGCAGCGCTGATTTGTACCCCGGCAAAGGGTTCACGGCGTTCACCGACTTGTTTCAACTCTACCAAAGCCTGAACGTTCCGCGCTTGAAGGACCGCGTCCAGGTGCCGCTATCGTTCGCTTGCTTCGAGCGAGGCCCCGATATCTGGAACGCTATTCGCAGCGGGGATGCCATGATCTTTCATCCCTATCAATCATTCGACGCGGTTACCCGCTTCGTCGAAGAAGCGGCAAAGGACCCCAAGGTCCTTGCAATCAAAATGACGCTTTATCAGGTAAGCTCCAACTCGCCGATCGCTCAAGCGCTGGCGCGGGCGGCCGAAGCCGGTAAAGAGGTATCGGTGCTCGTCGAGCTTCAGGCCCGCTTCGACGAAGAGGCGAACATTACATGGGCGCGCGCGCTGGAAGAGGTCGGTGCTCACGTTGTGTACGGTTTGATCGGTTTCAAGACGCACTGCAAGTTATGCCTGGTAGTTCGCCAGGAGGCCGACGGTATCCGCCGCTATTGCCATCTCTCGACCGGCAATTACAACGTCCGTACGAGCGCGATCTATAGCGATCTTGGATTATTTACCTGCCGGGAAGAGTTCGCGGCGGATCTCACCGAGGTTTTTAACCTCCTCACCGGGTATACCCGCCCGCAGGATTTTAATCACATTCTGATGGCGCCGATGAGACTGCGCGAGCACTTCATCCGGATGATTGAACGGGAGAGACAGCAGGCGCTTGCCCAGCGCCCGGCGCGCATCATTGCCAAGCTCAATAGCCTTATCGATTCCGCCGTTATCGAAAAACTTTACGGCGCCAGTCAAGCGGGCGTAGAAATCGACCTGATCGTTCGGGGAATGTGCAGTCTCCGTCCTGGAGTAGAGGGATTATCCGAGCGCATTCGGGTTATCTCGATTGTCGATCGTTATCTCGAGCACGCGCGAATATTCTATTTCCAGAACGGCAAGCCCGATTCTTTTTGGCTGGCATCATCGGACTGGATGCCGCGCAATTTTGATCGCCGCATAGAAATCGCTTTTCCAGTCATTGAACCGCGATTACAAACCAAGTTGAAGGAGATTCTGGAGCTGCAACTGACGGACAATACCAAAGCGTGGCTGATGCGTCCGGACGGCAGTTACGTCCGCATCCAGCGGAACGACAAGCCCGCCTTCCGATTTCAAGAACGCTTCTATGAGATGCTGAAAGCCGAAGAGCAGTCATTTTCTAAAGGCATCGCCGCGCCCGCCTGGCACAATTGCCAAACAGACGACGACCCGTATACGTTCGATATAGGGGATTCTGAATAGGGAGCGAGCCAATCAAGATCACACTGATACATAACCCGGATGCCGGAAAAGGAAGACGGCTGTCAACCGAGGAACTCCTGAAATCGATTCGCGCAGCCGGGCACAAAGTCGACTATCAATCGTCAAAAGAAAAAAAGTGGCATACGGCACTGGAAAACCCCGGTGATATGATCGCGGTCGCCGGAGGTGACGGCACCGTCGGTAAAGTTGCCCGCCGCCTGATCGGTAATCCGACTCCTATAGCGATCCTGCCTTTGGGCACCGCCAATAACATCGCGTCAACTCTGGGCATGTCGGACCTGACGTTGAAAGATGTGATTGCCGGGTGGAAAGTCGCCCGTTGCGTACATTTCGATTCGGCGGTTGCCAAGGGCCGTGGGGCGCGAAAGATTTTATCGAGGGATTTGGGTTGGGACTGTTTGCCGAGACGATGTTCCGGATCGACAATTCAAAGGGAAAAGATCTGGCGCATGTAGAGAAACCCGAAGATGAGATAGACTCGGTCCTGAAAATGCTGGCGGGAGGGGTGCACAAGTTTAAACCCAGTCAGTTGACCGTACGACTCGACGGCGAGGATCTCTCGGGGAAATACGTTCTTCTGGAAGCGTTGAACGTCGGGGCTATCGGCCCGAATCTCAATCTGGCGCCGCAGGCGGACACCAAAGACGGCATGCTGGATGTCGTTACGGTTCCCGACGGACAGCAAGCCAAATTGAAAAAGTATTTCACTGAGAAATCGAATGGCGCGGAATCGCCGCCCGATCTGCCCCGCCATAGAGGCCGCCATTTGCAAATAGAGTGGGACATCTCTCCGGTTCACATTGACGACAGGCGCTGGCCCGATAACAACGACACTCCACGGATCCGATCACACGCGATTTCGATAAAAGTCGATCCAGGCTCACTGATATTCTTGGTTCCCGGCGCGGCAAGCCAACGGCCGCGGCGCCGCGAGCCAACGGCGCGTCGTCTTTAATGCGGAAATCCTCGGCCAGGCGCGGCCAGATCCGTTTTTTCTCCTCGATGGGTATCTTATGCGCGGTCATTTGCCGCGGCTCACCTCGGATCATGACTGCAGCTTCCGGACAGTTTCAAGATTGAGATACCCGCCAGTGGAGTAAAAAATTCTTCGAACTGCATGAAGTCCGACGTTATTCACGCATTCAAGCCTGACCCGGTCTTACGCACCCAACCCGAACGATCGCCGGACCAACATATACGTCGTCCGGAGGCGAAACAGTGTCGCGCAGCATATTTATAATAGACTGAGCGCGATCAATTGCCTCTCGATGTCGTTCTCTCAAGATCTCTTCCGCTGTTTTTTTAATTTGAGCACTTGTGAATTGTTCTGGAGGCATAGTGTCGGGAGGCGAACACTTATAAGATCTTTCTACAAGAAAATTCCCAGCATGTCCGACGAGCCGGTAGTAATCTCCATTTTGACTCAAGAAAAAAAATGGCTTATCCGTACGGTCCCGCCAAACACCGATAAACTCAAAACCAATGTTTTCCCACAATTCAAGAAAAGCTGCATTTTGTTCTAATTGTTTTCTTGTCTCTTCTTTATTTTTTGCCGCTTCCGCGGCTTTCGTAGCGGCTTCGAAATCATAGCGCCACTTGAATGTTTGCTTGTCGACAACCAGTTCAATTCGATCATTCTGCTTCCAAAGTATTTGCGTTAACTTCGGTCTTTCAATTGCCAGTCCTTTTTGGGCGAGTTGATCACAAATTTCTTTCGCCAATAAGGGTCGAGAAGTCGATTCTAAAATCTCCGCTACATAATCCAAAACCGTGGGTACTGAAGTCATGTAGAATGCCCCTTTTGCTCGCCCAACACACAACAAAAAAGACGGAAATCAAAAGATGCAATGATCGTTATGCCTGATCACCCTCGCCTCTCCTGCGCCTTCTTCCGGACTTATTGTGCGGAAGACCGCCTAACGAATTTCTGTGCGGTTTTACGAGCCTTTTCGTCGGCCAACTTCTTTTCAATAAACTGATCGAAATCGTCTGTATTGTAGGGCCAGAAGAGTTGCGTGTACGCTTCGTTGGGAGCTGGAACCAATTCGTTGAAGAGCGCCAACTCCGTTTCACTTCCCACCAGCCAAGTCGGGATATCGGGCTTGGCTCGGAGTGCGGTGAACCCGCCGGGCATCACATGCTTGGCAACCACGCTCAGAGGTACTTCGTCAACCGATCTTGGTTTAGCCAACAAATGTGCCAGTAGATGAGCGCCGCCTGCCACATAGTCTCCCTGGATGTAGTGGCCCGCCTCACGATACCCCGCGGGCTCCCGCTGCCAGTATTCTTTAAGGGCTTTCTGATACGCCTCGACGGTAACGGTCTTGAAACCCGCTTTGATTCGGCAGATGAAACTCAGCGCGTTGTATGCATAGGCATTAGCCAGCGCCTCTTCTAGCGGGCAATGAGGGTGCCTAAAGTCATTGAGTGCTTGTCGCACACGGTGGCGCAGATACACTGACTGTGCTGCACCCTGCGATGCTAGCAAAACCTCCAACGTGGTAGCCGTCGATTCAACCAGATGATGAAAAAACTCGTGGTTAAAAACCTCAAACAAAATCAGGTGCATTAACACTTCCCGCGAAAACAGCTTGAGGTGATCGCTCTGACGCACCAGTCGTTGATGATAGCTCAGTAATGGGTTTATGAGTATGTAGATGCCCCACTGGTCAATGGGCGGAAAGTGAAAAGGCCGGTAAAACGCCATAGCGTCGGCCGGTAGCTTGGACCAATCCAACGTGCGCACACTACCTTCGATGTCCCGCACGGCGGCCCACCATTGCTCGGGATTACTACTGACAGTGACTTTTTTGAATCGTTCTTTTAGGTCTTTGAGTTCTTGCCGCGTGCGCGGCCGAGACTTTTGACGGTTAGCGGACTGGGCGACAGCCACAGACTCACCCATGGCACCCGCAACTGGCAAAAATTCATCCGCAGGGCGATCGAAGATAGGCCCGGTGTAAGTCAGCCCCTGGTGAGACAACCAATGCAGTAAGGTGGGCAGGTCGTGATCCAGTTGCGGTCTCAACCCTAGTTTTGCTAAGGCGTCTTCATGCTTGCGAGTCATTGCACCCACATGTTCCGCGTTTACGATTTTTCGATCCGGATTTTGTCAGCTAAGCCGAGGTCCTCGAGAATCTGCCGCAATTCGGATTCGAAGCTTGTCACCGATTTGCCATCGAGCGAAACCGAAAACCCAATTTGTGCGGTTAGCTCGCCGCCCGATCTAAGCTTAGGAATAAGCCTTGTGCCAAGTCGATTCCAAATTTCCGGAGGAATAGTGCCGCTGAGGGTAAGTGTCACAGTTTGGGCTGTCGGGCGAGGTTCGGCGCCAGGAACCGGCTCTGTCAGGATCGGGTCCTTCTCATCCGGTTTCGGTCCAGGTTCGACAACCGGCTCGTTCTTAGATCGAGCTTTCAGCGCTTTGGCTTTCGCTTTTGTTAGAAGAAAAACATTCGCGTCAAAGCTGACTTCGTCCGGAGAGACCAGTTCCTCAAACCAATCGCGCTCATAAGTACCATCGGGTTTACTACCGGAGGCGAGACCAAAATCCCCTTTCCCCACGAACTCAACGATCTTCGCCTTGAGCACGGCGTCGGGATCGAGCAATCGAGTCAGTGAACCGTTAAGAAAACTCTGCCGGAGACTGGACAGCGGCCACGCGCCCGACTCCTTCAGAGCCGGCGGCCAGTTGCGGTCCAAGTATCCAGCGCCGACCGATTCGTTGAGCAGCGCGCTGGACTTGAGCGCCTGTATCACGCGACCGCAAAGCGTCTCCTGAGCGCTCGAATGCCCGGCTCCCAGGTCGACTACTTTTAATCCGTCCGCTTCTTTACCGTCCGTCAGAACAATGAAACGATAACTGGCCCACACCTCGTCCTTTGCATCTTCTTCAGCGCCGCTCACCTTACCCTGAATCTCGGCGCGTTCGGGCCTGTCGTAGTCTGTCCCTAATACTCCATCGGCAACGTCCTTCGAAACCTTCCTCCACGCCAGCATCATCTCGACTTTATCGCGCAGCTCTCGTCCAGGTTTCCTAAAGCACCAGACTATCGATCCGGGATAGAGCCTTGGCGATTTTCCGCGAATCTTGCACCACTCAGTGATCCGCTCGCGAACGGTCCCTGTACCTGTCCACGCCATTTCCGGGTCCATGAGCGCCAGCGACAGTCTCGGCGAGTCAGGTACCGCCGCACCGTCCTCCGGAAAAGGTTCGATCGGGATTGTTGCGCCACGATCCCACTCTTTCCTAACTAGATTCCGCATGGTCGGTTTGATTTCCGCTACTTCGTCAAGCGAGGCCCGCCGATCGCTGACCGCCTTCCGAATCGTCGCCTTGTGATAGATCTTGTAGCCGTCCGAGCCAACGCCACTAATGAAGAAGGCTTTCGCTTCCAGCGCATACGCGGCGTTATCGATGGATGTGGTGTCTATCTCCGGTTCTCCCAGCGCAAATCGCAGCTCCGGCAAATACGCGATCTTGTCGACTTGTCCGCCCGACGATTCGAACAATATCGTTGTCGCGACTCGCCGGTGAATGTCCTTGAGCGGTCCTTTGGTATCAGCGTCGAGCGCCCGCGCGTGTGAATGCTGCGCGGCGATATCGGTCTCTATCGCGGAAAGGAGTTTCGATTCCCCGAGCTGTCCCAGGACAATCGCGCGAAACTCGGGCACCTCAAGCGGAGCCGATCCCAACGTGATCAATGGTTCGCGCCGAGCCCGTTCATAGCCTTCCCGGTAGGTCCATGAAACCCACTGGGCAAGCATCGCCAGCGTTCCGCGCGTCTGCTGATACTGTTGCAACGCTTGCCATTTACGCTGGAAGACCGACAGCGTTGCCGGGTGAACCGGGTAACAAGTCTCAAACCGGGTGCGTAAATATTCGCGCGCCTTGGCCTCGGTCGCTGCGGTATCCACAGCCGTCCACTCGGGAGGGAGTTGTGCCCTTTTTTCGAAGCACCAGTCGGCGTAAGCCTTCGCAATGTTTTTCCTGAGCCGGTCGCTCCCAAGATCTTCGAACAATCGCCGGCGAACGACTTCGCTGATTTCGCTTTCATCATTGGCAATGAGGTCTTTCGCTACCCGGCGGACAACTTTCGTGATTCGATCCTGCCATTGTTGATCTGAATCAGACATTTCGATCTGGCTGCGCGGCAGACTGATTACCGCCGCCGCTCGGGTTGTGCCGGTGGTCGCTACGGTGAGATTCTGGATAAATGCGTGAAAAGAATCCGCCATTGCGCGATGACGGTTGAGATAATTCAAAACCTCGTCAAAGAGAACCAGCACCACGCCGCCGGCCGCTTGAAAGAGTTTGCCGATCGCTTCGGTCCCCGGAGGGGTTGTTTTCGCCGCCGTGCCCAGACACGCGACTCCCGCGTCTCCGGCAAGCTGTCTCGCGATATCGATCCACGGCGTTTCTTTGCCGTCTTGCGGGTCCCACGCGTTTCCGACGAAGACGCCGACTTTTGCCTCTGGCACTTCGGCAATGCCCGCTTCCCTGATCAAATCTACGACACCGGGATAGGCCGCTCGCCTTTTTGCCGTTTTTAGCAAGGTGATAGAGGCTGGTGAGTGTGTGCGTCTTGCCACCGCCAAACTGAGTGATGAGCGTCAGGACCGGCGCAGCGCCTTCGGTCTTACCCGTCAGTCGTTGGAGGACCATGCCCGCGTGCTCTTTGAGCGCCCGCGTAAAGCAGGTGCGCGAGAAGAACTTCTCAGGGTCCCGGTAGTCTTCCGGTGCGGTTCCCGCGACGACCTGCTCCAGAGCGATGGCAAACTCGTCCGGGTTGAACGATCTTCCTTCCCGAACTTCTTTTCGTGGCGTCGCGACTTTGTACCAGGGATCCATATATTCAGCCTCTCGGATTTCGGCCAGTGCGCACTCGTCCAGGTTGCAAAACAGTAAAACTTCCCATCAGACGTTGGCCTCGTTGCCTCACCACTTCGACCACGGTGTCCGCAAGATTTCGCCGAACACGCGCCGGGAACCGGATGAAAATCACCCCACCCGTTCGCCGCATGTTCGCGTAGACCAGCTGACCGAAGTCCTTGTCTTCCGTGATCAAAATACGATCGTCTATAACCGCACGTTCTCTAACGTTATCGTCCTCTTCGCGGGGCGACACTTCCGCAATTGCCACAATGTCATGACCCGCAGAACGAAGCGCGCGCACCACTGAGAAATCACAGCTTTCATCTGCCAGAAAGCGCATCGATTATCGTTTCGCGCGCTTTTTTGGAGCCGACACAATAATGGTTTCCTCGTGCGCTAAAGTGTCGGCAGCATAGCCGATGGCCGCGTGAATATCCTCTGCCTTGAGACGGGGATAGGCGTCAAGCAATTCGTCCTTGGTGGCGCCTTCACTGAGCTTCCGCAAAATCAACTCGATGGGGATGCGAGTCCCCTTAATCACAGGTTTTCCCATCATCACTTTTGGATTGATTTCGATACGGTCTGTAATCATATAGTCAATCTCCTGCTTTTTACTTGTGACTCTGCCTCGTCCAAATCACTCATCCGGTAAGTCGGAGAATGGCGTCTTGATACGCATGCGTAAGCGGAGTGATAACACCCATTTCGATGTTACGCGCGAGATACGCTATGCCATTTCTTTCCGGTTTCGAGGAAACGCTCTCGATGGCAAACCTTGCAAGCGACTCGGCATTCATGTCCGTATCACGAATGTTCGACTCGATGTCGCAATACAACACATGGTCGAGACCGGCCAGACGCATCTCCTTGATGCAGCGCCGCTTAGGCCTATTCTCTCGTTGCCATAGCCACTCTCCTACTTCCGCCAACCGATTCGCTCCGCCATCTAAGACCAAAACCTGCCCGTTAACCGCGCCCCCGGCTTGGTGAATCACGAGAGTAGGACCTCCTCCACGCCCGTCACTTCGCCGGGCGTACTCGATCTTCCAAGGGCTAATGTGCGGCATATGTTCAACAACGTGTAGCCCGATGTCATCCCCTGGGTCGCTAAGCAAAGACCCGTAACCGAAAATCCCAACGCCCAGGTTTGGTCTACTCGTCATTTAGGAACCGCCAAAAGCATCGCATCGAGCAGCCGCTTCTCTTCACTTTGCTTCGGGTATAGTGCTGAAAGCGCATTAGCGAGCCGAAGGAAATCCGGCCCGCGATCCTGCTCGGCCTTGAGCAAAGCTCTCAATCCATTCGTCCGACCGCTGGCTTGCAAGAGCATCGCCGCATGCACCCGGTCGAGCGTCGTCGCTTCCAGATTCGTTCGCAGGTCCTTGTCAGTTCCTTTTTTGACCTTCGCCTTTTTGCCTTTTACTCTCAGCGCCGCTTCCGTCTTGTCCGGGAACAACGTGAGTTGAAAAGTGGACGCAGTCTGACGTTCCAATCTTTCAGCGACGAGGTCCGCGCCCTCCTGACCGAAAAGCTGCGCTCCCCGTTCGCCGACAGGCAGTAGCCGAACGACTCCCTTCTTCGTCTCGACGATCCGATCTTCCCAATTGTCGAGGTGAATTCCTAACGGCTGAGCAAACCGCCGCACGACATCGAACACGAGCGTTAAGCCTTTCTTCTTTTTCTTCGGCCCCTCGTCTTCATCAGTTTCTTCATCCTGTTTCTCTGTCATACCCTCTCCCTTGACGGGAGAGGGCGAGGGTGAGGGTGAACTTTCGCCATTCGTACTTTGCAACGTCCACAAAAACAGCGCCGTCAACCATGCGTCTTCTTTCAACGCACCCGCAGCCTCCGTTGCGAGCACTGGCCTCAGCAGTTCCCAAGACTTGCTCCAACGCGGCGCGGCCAACCGCTTCCCCAACGTAGACCAGATAGCCGAATCGGTCGGTCTCCGAGGTCGGACCTCGCTATGTCTCCGCTTTTCAATGTGAAAAAGCGTCCGCTAAGCCTTGTAAACCATGCCTATTTTGCAAAGTTATTATGAGGAATCAAGATGTTGTGCTGGTCCGACCCAGAAGTAGCAGAATAGAACCCCTAAACGGGAATGGAGTCCTCTGCGAAGTAACCGGCAAAGAACTGGCAAGGCGCTTCTTTTTTCTGTTAGTTTTTCTCCACTAACCGCAGGTCCGCCGTGATGGGCAGTTCAAACAAATCGCTGCGAAGGAGCCGAGTTGAGAAAAACAATACTTCGAGATTTTCGATCTCCCCGGTTTTTGGGTTGAGCCTGGCGATGACCT
>JBBDNJ010000305.1:0-11502 GCA_040877705.1 Binatia bacterium
CAGCCACCAAAAGTCTCCTCTGTTCACGGCAGTTTATTAATGATCTCCATCAACCTCCCAGCATCCTTCACCTGCGCAACCGACCAGGCGGCATCGATCAACTTTGATTGAGCCTTTTCGTGCAAGATTCCTTCGCAGCAAGAGCGCACCTTGGCTTCCAAATCCGAATCGCTCAGCGGATTTTCCGGGCCGCCGCGGTACCGCTCGTCAGCCCAACCTTCAAAGGTGCGGCCGTCTTTCAGACGAATGGCGATTCGGGACCGCATTTTGTCAAAGCCCATCTTCTCGATCTCGGCATCGAGCTCCGTCGATATGCACCGCTGCATGGCTTGCATGGAATCGGCACCGACAAATTCGTCGGAGAACTCCCGTTTCCCCGCTTTGCGGACAAGAGCGATCATCGCGAGCGCCGCCGGCAAAGAAAACTTCGCTTGCAGGTGGTTGACGGCAATGGGGTAACGAATCGGTTTTAGAATGTTTGTACCGGCGTACACTGTGACCGTTTCAATGTCATCCGATTTCACGTCGTGCTCAGTCACCAGTTTCAACATCAAGTCGATGGTCGGATGAGTCAACACGCCGCATGGGTAAGGTTTAATCGACACTCCGGGCTCGACGATGGTCCACACTTTGCCGAAGCCCTGCGAAACTTTTTCCGCACTGACGCCACCGCCCTGCACGGCATAGAAGCCCCAGGGGCCGTCTAGAGCATCCGGATCCGCCGTGAAGCCGCGCGCCACAAGCAGCGCCGCGGTCACGCCATTTTCCGCGGCACGGCCTACGTGCAACGGCTTGGTCATGGTGCCGAAGTTGCAGCGAATGCCGGCGGCGGAACTGGCGGCAATGCCGAAGCCGCTGCGCAGCCTGTCCCCTTTCAATCCTATCAGCTTTGCCGCTGCCGCGTAGGCGCCGAAGGTACCCACCGTACCGCTTGAATGCATTCCTCTGACGTAATGCTGCGGCAACATCCATTCGGAGATTTTACACTCCACTTCAAAGCCGGTAAGAAAGGCGAGCATAAACGTCTTGCCGTCGATCGGGCCGAGCTTCTGGCTCATCGCCAGCGCGCTGGTCAAAGGCGGAATCGTCGGATGGGTGAGCAGTCCATAGACATGGCCGGGATCGAAGCTGACTTGGCTATCGTCCCAATCATGCGCATGACCTGCCGTGCCGAGCACGCGTGCCGCCGTGGGAGCGGGAACCTTGGTAGCGCCGCGCCCCAATAAAAGCGCATCCGGCCTGCCGCCCATCTGCTCCGCGTCTTCAATAAGAATCGCCACGGAATGCTCTTCCGATCCGGCAACGAAAAGACCGAGACCGTCGAGCAAGCAGCGCGTGCCGACGCGCATCGCCTCGGCGGGAATATCTTTTAGACAAACGTTTTCGACAAATGCCGCGGCGGCAGCCGTGGTTTTCGATCCATCGGGAATAGTTGCGAATGGGTTCTGATCGGTACTCATAGGTTAACCTCGAAAAAATTCTACAACAAATTACGTCCGGCTTTTCATCTGATCTTTTTTGGCGGACGCCCGGATATATTTGATCGTGATCGGCGATAAATCGCGTGCGCCTATCGATACCTCGATGAGGGTAAATTCTTTGCACCGAGCAGCCTCTTCCAACGCTTCCCGGAGTTCGGCGGCAGTATCGACTTTGTAGCCTTGCCCGCCCCACAATCGCGCCAGTTCGGCATAACGCCACGAGGGCAATGCCAGCAGATCATGGCGCTTGGAGATCGGTCGAAAAATTCCCCATCCCCCATTGTTTAATAGAATAACCATCGGATTGAGCCGATAGCGCAGGGCGTGAGCAATCTCCGCACCGGTCATCTGAAAGCCGCCATCGCCAGTTAAAATCAGCGGCCGCAGCCGGGTACCGATCTGGGCACCTAACGCGCCCGGTACGGCGAATCCCATCGAGGCATAGAAACCTTGAGCCAGGTACAGCCCGTCGTTGCCAACTTTAATGTCGATACCGCCGAATAACGAGTCGCCCGACTCGGCTACCACCATGAATCCCTTACGGTGCCCGAGAAAATAATTGATCTCATGCAGCACGTCAGCGACTCGGATGCGTTTATCGGCATTTTTCTTCGGCTCGGGCAGGTTATCGTAATAGATAACTTTTTCTCGATGGCGCTTGAGCGTGGCGCGCAATAGCTCATGGACAAAATCACGCAGCGTAATATTGGTGTAAGTATGGAAACTTATATTGACGCGGTTTTCCACGGACCAGATGGAGCGGTTGCGCAACGCCTCAGGCGGTTGGCTTCCGCCCGTCTCGATGTCAGTCAAAAACATTCCCAGGCTAATGATCAGGTCCGCCCTCTCGACTCGCGCGCGGATACCGGCTGGACTGACGCCGCCCGCGTACACGCCCATGTAGAGCGGATGATTCATAGGGAAAGCGCCTTTTGCCAATACCGATGCGCAACACGGTACCCCCATTTTTTCGACGAGCTTGACGATATCCCTGGCCGATTTGAACCTATAGGCTTCAATGCCGACCAACACGATGGGGTTCTCAGCGCGGTTGAAGCGCTCCGCGGTTTCACGGACGGCTTCCTTGAGCTTGTGCCGGTCCGAGTGCGGGTACGGCAGCTCGCCGTCCCATGCGACGATCTCGCTCGGGACGGAGATCTCTTTCTCAACCATGTCGCGATGGATCTCGATATAGCCTGGCTGTTGATGGAGCCAGACCGAGCGAATGATTTCATCGATGTCTTTGGCTGCGCGCAGTGGATCATCAATGATTTTCGCTGCGCAGGTCACTTCGCGATAGATGTGCAGTTGCGATTCAATCTCTTTCGCCTGGTGAGGGATCAGCACGCCGAGCTTCCTCTCCTCTTCGCCCGGCCCACCACTGATGACGAGAATCGGCACGCGCTCTGAGAAGGAGCCGGCCACCGGATTGACCATATTATGCCCTCCGGCACCGTAGGTAACGCATATGACGCCGATGCGCCCTGTGCTCCGAGCGTAGCCATCCGCGGCGAAGCCGACGCCGGGCTCGTGCGACAGCGTAATGATCTTCAGTCCTTTCGGGCGGCCGAATTTTAGAAACAAATTAATCACTAGATCGCCCGGAATACCGAACAGATGAGAAACGCCGATCCTTTTAAGATAGGCAACCATGTAGTCGCCTAGTTTCATTTTGCGTTCCATCGATTCACATCCTTTGCGTTCCGATACTAACTCCGGGCCTTGAGCCGCGCCGGAACAAATCAGAGGTGCTCTGTCACCGGCTACTAGCTAGAGAGTGGATCGATTTGCCTCTTTACTCCGTGCGACTTATGTGAGGAATTGAGAATTATAGCGAGCAAGGGCTGGGAAGCACGCCTACTTGATCAGATTGAACTTAGTAGCCCCGTACTTGGCTTCGAGCTCCTTGAGTTCTTTATTGCCCAGATTGCTGTACCATTTGCGGGTGTCGTCGATGCCCGGTGTCGCCTTGAAATAGGCCGCTTCGGTGCCGCTTTTCTTCAGCTCTTCCAAGCATTGGCGCATGCCGTGCAAAGCGGCAACTTGCAGGACCGTGGGAATACAGCCGACGCGGCCGCCAAGCTCGCCGTAGCGATCGATCGTCATCAACTGGCGCGGCGGAACGCCGACCAGCGGCTTGCCGAGCTTGGCGAAGGCCGTGATCTCGTCCTCGGTGCGCGCGCTCAACCACACGGCATCGGTCCCCGCGTCGCAACAGGCGCCGACACGATCAAGCCGCTCCTGCAAAGAATCTTTTGCTTCCGAGCGCGCGATGATGACCAGATTTTCATCGCGCCGCGTATCTAACGCCGCTTTGATTTTGGCGACGAACTCTGTCTTGGAGACCAGGCCGACATCGAAACCTTCGTGACCTGCCCGTTTGGGAGTCATTTGATCTTCGATATGAATGGCCGCGACCCCCGCGCGTTCGAATTCCCGCACCGTGCGCGCCACATTTACCGCGTTGCCATAACCCGTTTCGGCGTCGCTGACGATGGGAAGTTGCACGGCGTCGACGATTTCCCGCGCGCGAGTGATCATCTCAGTGAGCGTAAGCATTCCGGCATCGGCAAAGCCGAGCGCGCGATGCTGCCCGCTGCCGGAAATATGAACCAGCGGAAATCCAAGCCATTCGACCAGCCGCGCCTGGATGCCGTCATTGCAGCTCGGCGCGATCGAACATCCCGGTCCCTGCAGCAAAGCGCGCAAAGCCTTACGTTTTTCTATTGTTGTCTTTTCCATGAGACTCCCTTTCTTGATTTGATTATTGGAATTTTACGAAAAATATTTTTCTGCGGTCGAAATAAATCGCGCCGATCGTGCCACAGGATGACCGAGCGCGTCAAACATCCTTGGTGAATGGTAATTAAAGATTTTAAACGGCGAGCCGCCGGCGCGCCGGCGCTTTACTTCTGCTTCTCGCTCGGCAGGCAAGCCGATGGCGGCCTTGCCGATCAGCTTTTTTCCAAGATTGGCCATCTTGCCCAAAACCTCGCGCATCTTGACAGGGCTGCTGCCGGAGTCGACGATATAAAGCGCGTCCCGGTACAGGTCGACACCGGGATTCTCTTCGCTCATCCCGGCAATGACGGGAATTTTCAGCTCCGACTGAACGGCGGCGCAGAGCGCGCCGGCCGCCATTCCATAACGTCCGGCATCAAAGCAGGGTCCGGCGACGAAAAGATTCGCGCCTACTTGCCGGATCTTTTCTAGAACCGAGGCCGTTAGCGTCTCCTGATTCTCGACGGCATAGTTATCGCCGCAAATCAAAGTCATAACCACGCGCGCCTCGTCACCCAAGAGCGGCTCTAAAAGCCTGCCCGGTCCGACCGCGCTGTCGCGCACCTCCAGCGGCGTGCCTGCATGTTCCTCAGCGCCGATGCCGCCAAAAAATTGATTCAGATAGTGCACCACTCGCATGTTCCACTCCTCCGGCAAAGGTAATGAACAATTTGAACGACTTGAACGTTTTGAACGATTTGAACCCCCAGATCCGAGTCCGGGGGCAAGCTCTTTAACCGTTGAACGGCCATCAAATACATTCTAATAGACCAGTGATCTCATCCGCGATGCGCCCTGCTGGTTGGTAACGTCGACGATATTGGAAGCCTCGATCCGAATAGGCCCGTCCAGCAGTTCCGCCAACTCCGGGGTTGCCGCTATGACGCGGTCTACCGCCGGCATGTCCCATTCCGTGCCGTTGCCACCATTGTAAACAATGGCGTTGACTTCCGGAAAGTTGAACAGCAGCGCCGACTCGACACGACGGTCTCTAGAGGAATCCGAAACCATCACCGCGGTTTGTATACCCATGCCCTCGAGCAGCCGCGCTGTCTCCGCCAAGTCGGCATGAGGCAAGCCGCCGCCATATTTGGTCAGCACAGCGCCGTCGGCTTGCAAGTTCCACTTGACCAGATTCGCGGCCGCCTGGCAGTGGCGCTCCCGATCGAAATGGTCGGAGCCTGCGATCGTCGCGATCGTTCCGACAAAATTAATTTGCCGCGCCTGATGGCGCCGGTAGAGATCTAGGATCACGGGATGGTTTTGATAAAAATAAGTTTCGGTGCCGCCGAACCACGAATGAAGCGACGGGACGATGGCTCCGTCCAGCCATTCGTCGGGATGAAGCACAACGGGCAGCATACCGTCGGTGTTGGCGCCATAGAGAATCGGCTCATCCACCCCAGGCTTACGCTGGCGCGAAAAAATCTGGCCGACGTACGCCACTCGAGGAAGGCCATCTTGTCCTTCGGCGGCGGGGCCAATCGGCGCAAAGCTGTGCACCGCTGCTGGAGTTTTAGTTAGCGCGCAACGGGCAACGTGAACCGCAACCTTCAGGCTGGCCATACGATAGGCCTTCAACACGGCTTGGCGGGCCAATTCAGCCCGGGTGCGAGGGATGACCAGCAGATGATGCAAAGACGAATAATCGCTCGCGGCAACCACCGATCCACTCATCTCCAGAACACGTCCCGTCGCGCTTCTTCCCTCGCGCCGGGCGACATCTCAGCCAGAACTGAAACTGCGCCGCCTTGAAGCACGTGGGTCGTGCCCATACCTGCGTCGTAGGAGCGCCGAGAATCCCTGGGAAATCTGGACCGGAATCGGGTTCTTTTGCTCGCGGTTCGACGATGTCGAAGATCGGTCCGGCGCGGCACTTGTCGCCGGGGCGAACGATGTCAAACTCCACAGCGGCAACCGATTCCTCTTCGAGCACCAAACGGCGCAATTCCGCGTCATCGACGACGAGCACCGTGCCTTCGAGTCGCGTCTGGGCTCCGAATCGGATTTGTGTGATCGGATGATGCGCGAGAGTCAACTGCATTCTTCTCTCCGTTCGTAAACGTTTAGTCTTGATGACGAAGACTCTTAGGTTCGACAGGATCTTATGGCCGGCCGAACACTTTTGTCAACGCGTAGAAAAGGATTCGGCCATCGTCTTTTGTTGGTATTCTTCTCCATCGCGAAGGATGATAAGAAAGTTGTTCGACGCTACGTTTAAATAGAAAACGCCTATGATTCGCTTTTCACCGATTCCGAACCGGGCACATCTTGTTCACTGGTTTGAATGGGGCGAGGAGGCGTTTAACATCGCCCGCGGCCAGGACAAACCGGTGATGCTATTTCTCACCGCATTCTGGTGCCGTTTCTGCCAGCGCATGGACGAAGGCGCCTTCTCCGACGATGACAACCTGGCCTTGTTGAATGCCTACTTTGTCGCGGTGCGAGCCGATAACGCGCAACGACCCGATGTCGATGTCCGTTATAATCGAAATGGTTGGCCGTCGATTGCATTCATGACTGCCGGCGGCGATCTGCTTGCGGTCGCAAATTATCTTCCGAACGAGGAGTTCGGCGATCTTCTGATTCGCGTATATACGGCCTACCATGACAAAAAAGATGAAATTCGGGCGCTTGGTCAAAAGGCGCGGGAGAACGCGAGTGCGGCCAATGAACGAGTCGATGCCGCACAGCCCGATGTTTCCGCCGGGGCGGCTATAACCGATGAAATAATGAAGCTTGCCGACCCGGTGCACGGCGGCTATGGCCGCGGTCAGAAATTTATCCACCCCGAAGCCAACGATTTTTTACTCGCCCGTTATCAGGCGACTAAGAACTCTCGATATCTCGACCATGTTTGCCTGACACTAGACCGTATGAGAGAGAGTCCGATGCACGATCGTGAAGCGGGCGGATACTTCCGCACCTGCTCCGGCCAGGACTGGAGCCGGCCGCACCGGGAGAAACTACTGGCCGAACAAGCCGGTCTTCTGGGCAACTGCTTGCGCACGTTTCGCATTACACAACGCCCGGTCTATGCGCGCATGGCCGAAAGCCTTATCGACTATTTAAACGGCAAGCTTTCATATGCGCCGAACGGGACTTTCTATGGTTGCGAAGATTTCCTCCGCAGCGAAACCATGCAAGCGGGTGCGCGAGATGAATTTTTTTCGATTCTGGATGAATGCGTTTACATCGATGCCAACGCACAAGCCATGATAGCCTATCTTGAGGCCGCGACGGTTCTAGTAAAGCCCGGTTACCAGGAACGCGCGCTGCAGGGGCTGGAATTTCTCTGGCAACATTGCCGAAGCCAGGACGGAGGGATGGCTCATTACGTCGATGGCGCGGCGCTCGTGTCAGGATTGATCGACGATCAGGTGCACATGGGAATGGCGCTGCTAAAGGCCTACCGAGCCAATGGAGAGAGTAAGTATCTAGAGCGCGCGACGTCATTAGCGGAATTCATCCTGGCGCGGCTGCGCAATCCGAATGGAGGCTATTATGATATCTGTGCGCCGGGCCCGGCTTTATTGCATTTCCGCCTCACCTTGATCGGCCAAAACGGCGCAGCCGCATCGTTCTTCCTGGCGCTTGCCGGAGCGACAAAAGAACGCAAGTATCGAGACAATGCGCTTTGGGCTCTGACCGCGTTCAGTGGAGACTTCAGCTCCTATGGACTCGACGCGGCACGGTTCAGCCAAACGCTCGGCGAATTCGCCACCGGTTCTTAACCAACGGCATTCGCCTTCGCAGGCTCTGCTTTAGCCAACACGCGCTGCCTGGGACGTCTTGTCGGCTACTTTTGCGGCTCGCAAGCCTTTATCGAATCTTGCCGCGAGGTGGATTTTGGTACCTGCGGCTTCGTCCATCGGCTACCCGGACCCGGCTTGCAAGCATGGCAGCCAACAGATATTCGTGATAAGAAGATGGACGAAATCACAAAAACAATTCGGCTCTTGCTCATAATCGTTTTTTTCCCGCTGACACTCGCCGCCTGTTCGTCACAGCGCCCGGTCCTGTATCCGAATGACTCTCTGAAACGGGCGGGAAACGCCGCAGCGGACCAGGACATCAATGACTGTATGGAACAAGCCGAGCAGTACGTGTCCAGCGGCGCAGGCACTGGAGAAACAATGAAAGACGCCGCGCTAAGCGGCGGCGCGGGCGCGGCCATTGGCGCGGCGGCCGGAGCCGCCGGAGGCGCGGTTGTCGGACACGCGGGAAGGGGCGCCGCTGTAGGTGCGGCGGGCGGAGGGGCTGCCGGCGTCACGCGCGGATTGCTACGAGGGCTGATAAGAAAACGAGACCCTAGTCCGGTCTATAAGAGCTTCGTCAATCGATGTCTGAGCGAAAAGGGTTATGAGCCCATCGGCTGGCAATAGTCGAGAGTCCGAAAAAAGGAAGGCAATTTCCGGCGCGCGCTGGCGAAGCCTTCCGGGCTTAGCTATGTTGACTCCCAATGCTTTGTTTGCCAAATTTTTAATCAGCAAAGGCGAATATTTTAGCCTTAGCCACTTCAATCTCAGCTCGCTAACATCCAACGAACTTGGGGAAGGGAAAGTCATGGGCACGATCTTTGATCTTAAGCATGGCATGATGTGGCGGCCGAAGACGCGCCCGCCCTTACCGGTCATCACTTGCTTAATTCTTTTAGTAACATTCCAAGCTCTCGGCTGCAGCACGACCAAGCCGCCCACTGAAGCGCTTTCAAGGGCCGAACTCACATTGCGCACGGCCACTGAGGCCCGGGCTAACGAATTGGCTCCGATAGATTTGCAAAGGGCCATGGACAAACTGGAAGCGTCCAAGAAGGCGCTGGCCGCCGGTAAAAACGACGAGGCCCGCCGTCTCGCCGAAACCGCCCAGGTAGAGGCGGAGCTTGCCGAAGCAAAGGCCGACGCCGAGATTATGCGCCTGGCTGCGGATAAGCTTCGACAACGCGGCGATGCGCTGCGCCAGGAAATAGAGAGCGCCGCAAGACGCGGATCGCCCACGGCAACGCCAGGGAGTAAATGATGGGCTGGAAAACTATCTTGCAGGAATGGAAAGCGCGGGCAGCCGCGCTCACGTTACTGGTATTTTTTTCCGCCGGATGCGCCACGGTACATAATCCGGCGTTAGAGCGTGCACGCGGCGCCTACGAACGGGCTCGGCGAGACCCGGGAGTCGTCGGACGCGCCCCGGTTGCTTTGGAAAAAACCCGTTTGACTCTCGAAAAAGCTGAGCGCGTATGGGCGAAGGAGAAGGATGTCATCGAAGTTGAACATCTGGTTTACCTCACCGAGAAAAGAGCGGAGATAGCGCGCGCTACGGCAAAGCGGAGGATAGCGGCAGACGAAATCCAGCAACTCAAACCTCAGCGCGACTAACTTCTCCTCAAAACCTTCTTGCGCGTACTCAGCCAGTGACAATCTCTAACAACTGTCATTTTGGCTATTGACCGCAGCCTTGCAATGGGTGACTTGTGTGTTTCCCTGATCCTGGTTACTGCTCTCTGGCTCGGCCAGGAGCATTTCTCTTGACACCTTCATTGACCCGGTCATATGATCCGCGCGTACTGTCCGGCGGATAGAGTTGGGATGTAGAGCACTCCTTCGATGTGGAAAGGAGACCAACGCTATGGAAGCAGTATCTGCAGTAACGGACAGCCAAACGTTGAGTGATAAGGTTTTAACGCCTGGGTTCCAGGCAGTCTGGAGACTGATATGAAAAGTTTCGCATTTGCGCTGTTATTTTTTCTAGCGTCGATATCCAACCTTCAAGCTCAGGTTCCTTTCTATCAAGGAAAAACCATCAGGATCGTGGTCGGTAATATCGCCGGGGATGCTTACGATCTATGGGCAAGAATCTTCGCCCAACATATGGGCAAGTACATCCCGGGAAATCCCAACTTCATCGTGCAGAACATGCCCGGAGCGGGCGGCATTATTGCCGCCAACTACGTTTATTCCGTAGCCAAACCCGATGGTCTGACTATGGGGGCATTCGGTCCTTCGATGTATTTCGACCAGCTTTCCGGACGCAAAGAAGTTCAGTTTGACTGGTCAAAGTTCACCTGGATAGGCACGCCGGAGCAAACCGAGTTTATATTGATCATGAGGACGGATAATCCTTACCAATCCATCGAGGATGTCCGCACGGCCGCGCAGCCGCCCAAGTGCGGCGCCACGGGAACGAGCACTTCCGGCTATTACATCCCAAAGTTCTTGGACGAAGGTCTGGGGATCAAGTTCAACATCGTCAGCGGTTATCCCGGCGGCGGCGAGATTGACCTTGGCATCGAGCGCGGCGAGCTGCACTGCCGCAACCTGACGATCAGCACCTATTTTGCCCGCGAGCCATTTTTGACATGGCACAAAAAAGGCTTCATTCGGCCGATCATGCAAACGCCGAAAAAAAGAGATACCAGAGTTGCCGATGTCCCATCCATTTATGAGTTAATGGACAAATACAAAACGCCCGAGGCAACCCGGCGTGTGGCCACGGTACTGCTGGCCCCGGCAGTCTTTGGCAGGCCGATGGTGGCGACACCGGGTGTGCCGCCCGACAGGGTGAAAATCTTGCGTGACGCCTATCACACGTCGCTCAAAGATCCGGCGTTACTGGAAACCTTAAAGAAAAGACGATGGGTGGTGAATTCGATCAGCGGGGAGGAGTTGGCAGAGCTGGCGAAAGAGGTGATTGCCCAGCCACCGGACGTCATTGAGCGCATGAAAAAGCTGCTAAAGAATTAGCCCACGGCTAAAATTCAGCCGCCAGAATCTTACGGGTGTAGCTATAGATTGCAAAGCAGTTGATGGGGCCCACCCTCCCAACCCTATATCTCCACATGCCGATTTGATCGGAGGTAGCTATGAGTCATATCAGCGGCCGGTACGCCATCGCCGGCGTCGGCGAAACTAAAGTCGGCAAGCGACCCGAGGCGAGCACGCATTCGCTTCATCTCGAATGCATCAAGGCCTGCCTCGACGACGCCGGTATCAAAGCCTCCGACGTCGACGGCTTCATCACCAACCAACCGCTCAACGACGCGCACCGAAGTTACGCCGTCCGCATGGCGAATATGGCGCGCATGAGCCCCACTTACGCTACCGACCTCGCTCTTGGCGGCGCGACACCGATTGCGATGGTCCAGAACGCCGTCATGGCCATCGAAGCGGGCATGGCAAACACCGTCATGTGCGTGCACGCGCGCAAACGCGCCACCCCCGATCCGTCTCCTGGCAACCCGATTCGC
>JBBDNJ010000306.1:0-11497 GCA_040877705.1 Binatia bacterium
TGATCTGGGTTTCGCATTTCAAGTGCCACGGGCGTAAGCCCGTGGGTATCTACTATTTGAGATCCGTTGATCGACGAGCCGATCGGTCATAAAATGATTCCACTGCAACCGGCTTCCAAGAATGCGACGCATTCTCGAAAAAGATCCAAGATGGCGGCGCTGATCAGGGCGAGTAACCCATCAGTACGGATAAGAAGGCGTTCACCAGATGGCGGATAAATCGATTAGGCACATAGGCTGCTCCCTCTTTCAGCCAAGCTTATTGCCAGCCATAAAATCGTTTGGCGTTTTCCCTTAAGACTCTCGCCTTGGCCTGATCCGAAATGTCCTTGCGACCGCGGATCGTCGAGACAACATGGGGAAAGATGCCATCCCAATGCGGATAATCGGAGGCGAAAAGAATTTTATTGTCACCGATTCGCTCGATGACGTAGGGGAGCGATTCCTCCTCCGGTTCCATGGCAAAATACCAATTGCCGTGTTTGACATACTCGCTGGGTTTTTTCTTGCACTGGGGTGCTTCCACCTTTCCTCTCTTCTGCCATTCTTCATCCATTCGTTCCATCCAATAAGGAATCCAGCCGACACCGCATTCGAGAAAAGCGATGCGCAGGTTCGGAAACCGCTCCGCGACGCCACCGTACATCAGGCCGGCGAACTGGATAAAGGTCTCAACTGGCCGGCCGATGGTGTGCATGTAAATAAAACTGTCGAAACGGATTTCACCGGCAGGCCCTTCTCGGCGGTTATGGACGCACAGCGGGATGTTGAGCCGCTGGAGCTCTTCATAAATCGGCCAGAAGGTCTGCGACCCTAAGTGTTCCTTCATTCCCTGAGTGGCTACGGCGATAGCGGATAGGCCAAGTTTCGTGACCGCCCTGTGAGCCTCCTTTACCGCCGCGGCGGGGTCCTGCAGCGGCAACAGGGCAATTCCCTTGAGCCTGGGAGTTTGCCGGCACACTTCGGCGATGAAATCATTGTACGCACGGGCGTAGGCGACCGCATAGTCGCGCTCGATTAAACTATTGACGGCAAAACTGCTGGTGGGAAACAACACCGAAATCTCGATTCCCTCTTTATCCATGTCCCCGAGCCGGGTCGCAATGTCATTGTCTTCGAGGCCGCCGACAAGGCCCCCCATACCGGTATCCATGCCGTCGGACGGCAAGAGTGAACCGGCGCGTTTGCAATGGGGCTCCGGCAGGTATTTTCGAACGTCGGAATTTTTTTCAACGATATGTCCATCCGCATCGATCGCATTCATTGCTGGTTCTCCTCACCGTAAAAGGTTTTTAACCACTTGATGAGACGAACTTAGTCGCGCCGATAAAAGGTGTCAATCACAAAAACTTTGCCCTCGTCAAAAACTTGGGTCGCGAGAGATGTTCTGCGGCTCTTGTCTTAAAGGGCCGCGCCATCTCTTTTTCGCCGCGTGGCGCTCGGGCAATTGCAAATGTCCGTCTGCGCCTTTCCAATTTTAAGGAAAGTAGTTCGACCAGGTGGCCTAGTATTCATTTCTTTGGCGCTGGAGTTTTTGAATACTCTGGCGGTTGCGGTCTATCTCAGCCTGATTACTTTGAATTTGCTGTTGCTGCTGGTAATTGGTGTTTTCATGACCCTGCAAGTGGTCTCCTACCAGCGCGCCGGTGCCAAGACCCAAAGCTCCGCCGATCGCAGCGCCCGCGCCTGGGCGGCCAACTGCCGCGCCGATGATTCCTCCCGCCGCGGCCCCACCCAACGCACCGATCCCCGCGCCTTTCTCACGTGTAGACAAAGACCCGCCGGCGCAGCCGCCTACAATCATGGTCCCCATCAGAATCAGCATTCCAGTTCTGCCGAAGAGTTTTTTATGCGTATGCATTTGACTGATTTCCTTTCGTAGCTACAGATTCTTCAGTTGCTGCTCTCAAAAGTTTTCTTGCTTTTCCCGCCCTTTTTATGCTTCCCGCGAGTTTGCTTGGGAGCACTCGAATCGTTTTGGGCATTAGATTGGTGACGCTCGTCAGCGCGCACCCAGCCACGATCCGGATCGGCGGACCACTGCGCATTACCGTTGGTAGTCCCTTTGCTACTGGCGTGGGCGGAGGCCCGGCCGCTGGCCTGGCTGGAATCCTTTTCTTGTCCAGCAGCAACCACCGAGCCTGTTACGCTGGCCAGCAGCATGTTTGCGATGGTCAGAACCGATACGTAGCTTGTTGTTTTCATAACGAATCCTTTAAGCTTTTTTAGCTTCGATGGTGCTCGTCGCCACGGCTGCCGTAAGATCGCCGGCTAATAACGGCTGGCCAAGCCGGGTCATATCAATTTTGCCTATATTGTCATTAAAGCGCCGGACGATTGCGTTCAGTAAAGCCATGACTTCGACATAATGATCTGATGCCATTTCGAAAACCTCCTTGTAAAACGGCTGCTGCGAAAGGTCCGGCCAATCCCCTATGCGGCAAAAATTCTTGGTAGGAGAACTTTACACTTTGGTGTAAAGCGCGAGCTTAGCATTCAAAGTTTTCGGCGTGATGCCGAGCAAGCGGGCAGCTTGGGTTTTGTTACCTTCGCTCGCAGTCAAAGCTTTTTCTATAGCTTGATGCTCGGCTTCCGCTAGAGACATCGGCGTGAGGTCGCATCTTTCTTCGACGATGGCTTTCAGACAGAACTGCTGGAGGTCGCTGGCCGTTAGAATTGGGCCTGGAGCCAGTATCGATAGGCGTTCCATGGCGTTGCGTAACTCGCGCACGTTACCGGGCCAAGGGTGCGCCTGCAGGGCGGGAGTAAAGTCAGTTGACCACGATAAGTCAGGGCGCTGATATTTCTTCGCGAAGGATTCCAAAAAATAGCGTGCCAGCAGAGCAATATCCTCTCCACGTTGGCGCAAGGGCGGCAGCTCGAGATGAAAGACACTCAAGCGGTAAAAGAGATCTTGGCGCAGTTTTCCATCTTTAACGGCGCTTGCCGGCGGTCGATTGGTTGCAGCCACTACCCTTACCGACACGGGAATATTGGCATGACCGCCGATTCGTCGCACCTGCTGTTCCTCTAGTACACGAAGAAATTTAGCTTGGACTTCCGCCGCCATCTCGGTGATCTCGTCGAGAAAAAGCGTGCCGCCGTCGGATTGTTCGAAACAGCCCTGGTGTCTCTCAATGGCGTTGGTGAAGGCGCCCTTCTCGTGGCCAAAAAGCTCGCTCTCCATCAGAGTTGCTGAAATCGCCGCGCAGTTAAGCGGCAAAAACGTAGCTTCGCGCCTCGGTGAAATGTCGTGTAGTGTTTGGGCGACCAGTTCTTTGCCGGTGCCGCTTTCCCCGCTTACTAAAACTGCCGCATCGGTGGCGGCAATCTGTCCGATCTGTTGATAGAGCTGGCGCATCGGTGCGGATTTGCCGATCAGCAAGCCATATGAACCCAGCGGCGATTCCAATCGCCGACGTAATGCGCCCGTCTCGCGCGCCAGCAAAACCTGTTTTAAAGCTTTATCCAGTACGGTGCGTAATCGCTGCGGCTCGAGCGGCTTGGGTAAATAGTCATAGGCGCCGAGTTTTATCGCTTGCACGGCGGTGTCGACGGTCGCCTGACCGGTCACAAAAACGATGGCGATCTGCTGCACCCGCTCACCGAGAGCTTCGACGAATTCAAGCCCGTTCATGCCGGGCATCATAAGGTCGGTGACGATAGCGTGCGGCAGGTCCTTTTTGCAGCGCTTCAGGGCGGTTTTTCCATCGGCCGCGGCAGAGGCGTTGTAGCCCCAGCTTTCCAGTAGCGCCGTCAGGCCATCGCGAGTAGCGGCGTCATCATCGACCACGAGAACAGTGGCGCGCGGGCGAGGCATAATCACCTTGCCTCGATTGGAAGCGTTAAGCGAAACGTCGCACCCGCGCCGTTGCGGCCCTGGTAGGCCAATGAGCCGCCATGTGCCTCGACTATAAGCTGGCTAAGCGGCAGGCCGATACCGCTGCCACCGATCTTTGTAGTTTTTCCAAATTCGAAAAGCTCTGACTGACGTTCCGGCGAAATTCCCGGTCCGGCGTCGCTAATATCCACGGTCAATTGAGTTCCATCCCTGTTTACGGCTACATGGATCTCGCCTCCACCGGGTTGCGCTTCCATGGCGTTGCACAGAAGGTTATCGAAAGCCTGTCGCAACCGTGTTGCGTCTCCCGCGATCTGCCAGGGACCAGGGATTAGTTCTTGGTTGAGGGCGATCTTTTGGGCTGCGCAAGAGGATCCGACGGCCTCCAAACTCGTCCTCAACACCGCTGCCACATCAATAGTATTGCGCTCCATACTCACCGGCGCCGAGTAATCAGTGAAATCCCGTACCAACCGATCCACCTGGCGGATACTTGCATCGAGCGCGGCAATGGAGCGTTGTTGCTGATGGCCTGCGCCGGTTGAGTCTTCTATCGGTTGCGCCGTGTTGCGCAAAAGTTCGAGGTGGATTGCCAACGCATTCAAAGGTGTCTTGACTTCGTGGGCCAAAGTGCGCGCGGCCACCGCCAGCCGCTGCACCGGCGCCGGTGCGCCGGCGCTTTTGCGCTGCTTCATCACCAAGCGGTCGATTAAATCCAAGCTGGTGCCGACTTCATCGTGGCTGGCATACTCAGGCCGAGCCGCATAAGTGCCGGCCTCGGCTTGGCGCAGAGTTTCACTGATAAGACGAAAGCGCCGCGTATAAAGCGCGGTGGTGAGAAATGCGCTCAACAGCGCGACACCGCCACCCAACCCAAAGAGCAAAGTCAATTGTCGCCACATGCCGGCCAGGAACTCAGTCCAATCGGCGGGGTTGATCCAGACTCTCAGGCCGCCGGGACCGCGAACGCCAACCGGCATCTGCAACGGCACCATAACGTCGTAGTAGTAAGACTTACCGTCGCGTCGAGGGTTGATCGTGGTAACGCCGCGGCGCAAGCTTTCATGCGGATTCGCACCTTTATACGCCTCATCGTTTTCGTCGCCGGCCGAGCTATAAAGGACCTTTCCCTCGGCGTTGAGCACCCACATCGCTTCGATGCTGCCGCTGCGGTCGACGAAAGCGCGCATCAGTCCTTTTACTTCGGTATGACGCGATGGCGTGCGACCCATCGTTTGTTGTCTGGTTCCCGGGATATTGCCGGGAAAAATATTGCCCAGAAAATTCCAAAAAGAGGACGATTGCGTCCTCGATGGCCTGGATTGGATAACTACCGGACGCTGCCGCATACTATCGGCAAGCGCGATCTCCACCTGGCGCGCCATCAAGAGCGCCGTCTGGAGGGTGGCCTCGGTCGTGAGACGTTGCGCGATCAACCAAACACCGGCGGCGAATAGACCGAAAATAAACACAACCGTGCCTAGAAAAACCGCCACTTGTTGCTGGCGCAGACTCATAGCCGGCGTAGGATACCAGATCACCCAAAGTCAGCAAAGTTCAACCTGCCGCATGCGAACCCGGCTTGCGCCTCTAAACCCTTTATTGCATAGTTAAATACGATGTTGTTGGATGCTCTAAAGCGGCCGATCAAAGATCTCAGGATCTCAGTGACGGATAGGTGTAATTTCCGCTGCAGTTATTGCATGCCGCTGGACGAATACGAGTGGATTAACAAGAAAGAGATCCTTACCTTCGAAGAAATCGCGCGTTTAGCGACCTTGTTTGTCGGTCTCGGCGTCGAGAAGATTCGCCTTACCGGCGGCGAACCGCTGGTACGGCAGAATCTCGATAAACTTGTGGCTAAACTTTCAGCCATCGATGGACTCCAAGATCTTTGCTTGACTACCAACGGCGCGCTGCTCGCGGAAAAGGTCGCCGCGCTCAAAGCGGCGGGACTTAAGCGAGTGAATATCAGTATCGACTCCCTGGACCCGGAAAAGTTCACGCGCATCACTAAGCGCGGCGATTTGAGCAAGGTTTTAGAAGGTATCTTTGCCGCTAAGAAGTATGATCTGCATCCGATCAAACTCAACGCGGTGATCGAAAAAGGTATCAATCAAGACGATGTGCTGAATCTCGTGGAGTTTTCCCGCGATCACGGCTTTGCCATACGCTTTATTGAGTACATGGATGTCGGCAATTCCAATAGCTGGACTTCCGAAAAACTTGTCTCCAAGAAAGAAATCATTGAGACAATCAATTCTCGATATCCGCTGAAAGAAGCGGGCCGCGCACAGGGAAGCGCACCCTCGGTGGACTACGAATTTGTTGATGGTCGCGGCGATATCGGAGTGATTGCTTCCGTCACCGAACCTTTCTGCTCGAGCTGCACGCGAGTGCGACTCACCGCGGATGGGAAGCTCGTGACCTGTCTTTTTTCCGACGTCGGCCATGACGTCAAAGTATTATTGCGTGGCGGCGCATCGGATAAAGAAATCACTGAATTTATAACTTCGATTTGGCATATGCGGGCGGACCGCTATTCCGCCGAACGCTTGGAAGCTCTTCGTTCGTCGAACTACAACCCCAAGAGCCATAAGAAGATCGAAATGATTTCCCTGGGCGGCTAGTGTTTTGGCAAGATGCCGCGTCTTTCTAGATCGAACACTGTTCCTATCAGACCAGATCTAAGTTACTCTCGGGGTACCTTTTCGGAACTAATCTTTCGGCAGCACTCTCCTTCCTCGCGAATGGCTTGGCATATTCGGAAAGCCTAATCTTCGAAGCCATAATGACAAGACGTTAAATTTCCCGGTCTAATTGCGAGTACCAAGAGGACGCCTAGACAAAGCCAGTGCCGGGTGGAAGAATTGCATGGTATCTGCTACAGGGATTTTTAAGGAGATCGCACGATGCTCAAAGTTATACCGGTCGAAGAAGCCGTAGGGCTTCCGCTGGCTCATGACATTACCGAGATCGTACCGGGCAAGCACAAGGGGCCAGCCTTCCGCCGCGGGCACATTGTACGGACTGAAGATATTTCGAAGCTGCTTGATGTCGGTAAACGTAACCTTTACGTGATGGAGCTCGAGCAAGATGAGCTACATGAAGAAGATGCGGCGCGTAGATTGGCGAAAGCTGCCGCTGGTTCCAATCTCAAGTTGACCGATCCCAGTGAGGGACGAGTCAATTTAATCGCAGAGATTTCCGGGTTGTTGAAGATAGACGCGGATCTGCTCTATCGTCTCAATTCTCTGGGCGACATAATGCTGGCGACGCTGCCGTCATCCCAGTACATTAGAAAAGGTGAGGTGGTCGCTGGCACACGAACGATTCCAGTGGTCGTAAAAGAGGATTTGATTCAGCGGGCCGAAGCCTTGTGCAAAGATCAACCCATCGTACAAGTTTTGCCGATGCCGGCGCGTCGTATTCATTTAATCGTTACCGGCAGCGAGGTTTATACCGGCAGAATCACAGACGGATTTGAACCCGTGGTGAAAGCAAAGGCGAAAGAAATGGGGTCCGATTTGGCCGATAAGCAGCTCGCTAACGATGACCCGGATCAAATTGCCAAACTCATCCAAGACGCTCAAAAAGCCGGTGCGGAACTCATTCTGGTCAGCGGCGGCATGTCCGTTGACCCCGACGATAAGACTCCGGAAGGTATTCGCCGCAGCGGCGCCAAAATCGAATCGCACGGCTTTCCCATATTGCCCGGTTCGATGTTTCTCATGGCTTACCTAAACGACACGCCCATTTTGGGTCTTTCCGGTTGTGTCCTGCACGATCCGTTCAGCGCTTTCGATATTCTCCTGCCGCGCCTGTTGGCCGGCGAGAAAATCACCCGTTCGGAGATCATGGCCATGGGCCACGGCGGACTTCAGAAGAAACATGATCATTAGAGGGAGGAGGAGTTTATGGAGATTTTGAAAACCTTAAAGGAACGTTGCGATCCACGCTATGCCGCTTTAATTGTCGTGGACGTCCAAAATGATTTTGTCAGCCCCGAGGGAAGCGCAGGTAAGCGCGGCGATGATGTTGGCGCGGCCATGGCCATGGTACCGAATCTCATGCGCCTTATCGAAGAGGGCCGGCGCGTGGGCCTCACAATTATTTACATTAAAACAACACATAGTGAATGGACCGACACGCCGTCTTGGATCTATCGCACCTCCCAAAAGAGCGGTTTAAATACTTGCCGTGAAGGGACCTGGGGAGACGAGTTCTACGACGGGATTTCGCCGCTGCCGAGCGAGCGAATTGTCATCAAGCACCGCTACAGCGCCTTTATCAATACCGATCTCAATACGGTGTTAAAGGCGCGCGGTATTCAGAGCGTGCTGGTCTGCGGCGTGGCGACAAACGTGTGTGTCGAAACCACTGCGCGTGACGGCTATATGTACGACTATTACGTGACGCTGATTGACGACTGTTCAGCGGCCTATGAAGCAAAGCTGCATTTGGGCACGCTGGAGAATATCCGGCGCCACTTTGGATTGGTCGCTTCTTCAAATCAAATTATTGAAAATTGGAGTGAAATGCCGGGCAAACGGGCTGCTGGTTTATAAGACGGCTCCATCACGTGCACAAAAAAGGCCCGACAGGAGTGAGCTGCCAGGCCTTTTTGTTCTTCTGCAAGCCGAAGCTACTACTTCATCATATCGGCATTGATTCTATCGAGAGCGTCCAAGGACGGCTGAAGGTCTTCCTGGGTGAGTTCCGATAACGGAGTGTCACACAGGTTTAATTCCTCGGCAAACTCTTTTCGATTGGGGTTATAATAGATCAAACCTGTCAAGAATTTGCCTTCGGCGATGGCGGCGTGAATGGCCTGAATCGCTTGCGCCTTATTAGTGGGGTCATAGTTTTTACCCAGCTTATGTAACACGATTCGTGAACCATCGTGTAACTCCACTTCGTGGTCGGTTCCTTCGTCATAGTCCGCTTCAATATTCTCATACGGCGGAATGAAGTCGAGTTCGTGAATAGGGTCAAGGTGACCTTTAACATATTTGAGGCTCTTGGTGGACCCTTCGTGGTTGTTAAACGTCACGCAGGGGCTGATAACGTCCAGTATGGCGCTGCCTTTGTGATGCAGAGAGCCTTGGACCAGCGGGGTCAGCTGCTTCCGGTCGCCGGAGAAACTCCGGGCCACATAAGTCGCCCCCAGAGTGATCGCCAGCTCGGCAAGATCAATGGCTGGAATATCATTGACTTTCCCGCCCTTCATTACCGACCCAACATCAGCCGTGGCTGAAAACTGACCTTTGGTCAGACCGTAGACTCCGTTATTTTCGATGATATAAGTGATGTTCACGTTGCGCCGCATCATATGGCAAAAATTGCCCAACCCGATTGCCGAGGTGTCACCATCGCCGGAAACACCGATTGGCATGAGGGTATGGTTTGCCAGATTGGCGCCGGTCGCCACCGCTGACATTCTGCCGTGCACGGCATTGAAACCAAAGGACTGACTCAGAAAGTAGGCAGGCGTCTTAGACGAACAGCCGATACCGCTTAACTTAACGACTTTACGCGGATCGATGCTGCTCTCGTAATATGCGCGTATGACCGATGCTGAAATCGCATCATGGCCGCAGCCCCGGCACATGGTTGAGGGCGCGCCTTCATAATCTTTTTCGGACAAGTTAATACGGTTGAGTTTTGTTTCTGCCATTTTTCCTATCCTTGTGCTTAAGCGGTTTTGGGCTGGGCCGCCTGAGCCGCATCAAAAATCTGACTTACTATCCCTTTAGGCGTTACCGGGAGACCGTTGTATACCAGTACGCTGACGATCTTCATTCCCAGATCGGGATGCTCGTCTTTTATGATCGCCGCCATTTGAGCATCGCGATTCTGCTCCACGAGATAGATCGTATCATGCTCCACCAAGAAATCTCTAACCTCGCTAGTCAGCGGTAACGCGCGGATCAACATGTGATTGGTTTTCAATCCAGCCGCTTTCAACCTATCACGAGCTTCGCGTACTGGCTCGTAGCTGGAACCGTAGCAAATAATACCGGTCTTGACTCCTTTTTCCCTTTCGATGATGGGTTTGGGAACAAATTTCCGGGCACTATCGAATTTTTTACGTAGCCGGTCGAGGATATACTTATAGTCATTTTCGTCTTCTGAATACTTGGCATCGGCATCGTGCCCGGAACCGCGCGTAAAATATGAAGCCATGCGATTTTCATTGCCGGGCACGGTTCTGTATGGGATACCGTCGCCGTCTTGGTCAAAATAGCGGCGGAATTTCTTTCCGGCCTTGGCCCATTCTTCCAGTTGGGTGGCATTCAAGCGTTTACCTAAATCAAATGGTTCCTGCTGTAATTTGAGCGGTTCCGACGACCAGATATTCATACCTAGGTCGAGATCCATGGCTACGAAAACCGGCGTCTGGAAGCGGTCTGCGTAATTAAAACTCTGTCGTGCCAAGTCAAAACAAGAGTTCATATCATGGGGAATCAAAATGACGTGACGGGTGTCGCCATGGGATGCCCCATACATTAGCGAAATGTCCGACTGTTGAGTTCTGGTCGGTAAACCGGTCGACGGACCACCGCGCTGGATAATGAAAAATACGCATGGGATCTCAGCGAAGTAGGCGAGACCGATGGATTCGTTCATGAGTGACAGACCAGGTCCCGACGTCGAGGTCATCGCGCGCGCGCCCGCCCAGCCGGCACCGACGACCATCCCCACCGAGGCGATTTCATCTTCTGCTTGCACTATGGCATAGGTCTTTTTGCCGTCTTTGGGTTTGCGCAATTTAGGCAAATAAAACTCCATTGCTTCCGCTAGTGAACTCGAAGGGGTAATCGGATACCAACAGATCACCGAGGCGCCGCCATAAATCGATCCCAATGCCGCAGCGGTATTGCCTTCGGTAAGGATTTTGCCCTTGTTGCCACTCGGAATTACCTGCAGCCGCGAAATGTTTTGTGTGAACTCCTTTTCTTTTACATACTGATAACCGGCGTCGATACAGATGAGGTTGGACTCGATCACCGCGGGTTTTTTCCCGAAGGTGTCTTCCAGGACGGCCTTGATGACTTCCATGTCGATGCCAAATAGGTAGGCTAAAACACCAACATAAACCATGTTGCGTTGCTTAGCGCGCAGCGGAGAGGCCGGGACCAGCTTGGCCACTAACTTGTTAGCGGGAAAGCCTATGTACTGGACTCCGTCACGCTTTAGATTAGCAGGCAAGGTTATGGAATCATCGTAAAGAACCAAACCGCCGTCGCGCACCCGGTGGATGTCCTTGGCCATCGTCGCGTCGTTGAATGCGACCATCACATCGATAACATCTTTGCGGCTCAGATAGCCGTCTCCCGAGGCGCGTATCTGATACCACGTGGGCAGGCCCTGAATATTCGAGGGAAACATGTTCTTCGATGAGCAGGGTATGCCCATTTTGAAAATCGCCTTGAAAAGAATGTTGTTAGAGGAAGCACTCCCCGAACCGTTCTCAGTGGCGACGCAGATATTCAGATCATTGATGGCTGGTGTGTCCAAGATTTAACCTCCTTTAGGCTTCTGGCAACTCTTCAAGTTTAACATAATCGCTTGTAAAGACAATGGGTTAGGATCTTACCCCCAGGGTGATTTCGTTCTAGTGAGAAAATTCAAATTCGTTAAATACCTATGACG
>JBBDNJ010000307.1:0-11427 GCA_040877705.1 Binatia bacterium
TGGTTCTCCTCGGAAGCGCGTCGAAAAATGCCATCCTTCGCGCATTTTTGAGGATCAATTCCCGAAGTTCGAGGACCCGCAGTGTATTGTTGATGCGATCAGATTCGAGCGCATTTGCAACTACTACAACAACATCGAAAATTCTCTCGATAACACTCATGTTCGGTTCGTGCACAGCCGGCACCGCGAATCGGCGCGGGACCGGGCCGTTACCGGCGATCCGGTGGTCTCAGTGGAGGAGTCGGATTGGGGAGTGCGAAGGTACGCCAGATATCCCGACGGCACGGAAGTCCTTTTCTTCTTTGGCATGCCCAATATCAACTATATCAAGGGGCAGGTTGTAGATCCGGACGTAAAAAGGGTTGACTCGCTGATTTTCAAAGTTCCGGTTGACGATAATCGTCATATTCACTTTGAATTACGGATCATGCCTTTTTCCGGTGAGCAGGGACGACAGTGGCTGGAACGCCGTCGAGAGCAAAGAGCCCGGGAAGCTTCGGATCGCCTGGAGCTGGTCAGAGCTGTACTAGCCGGCCGACTGCGCTTGGATGATATCGACCCGCACCGCACGGATTACGTCGTTATAGAGGACGAGATTGCCCAAACCGGGCAGGGGGTTATCGCGAAACGCAGTAGGGAACATTTAGGGCGAGGTGACTTAGGGATCGTGTTTCTCAGAAAACTTTGGGAAAGAGAGCTTCGGGCTTTAGCCGAAGGTCGGCCATTAAAACAGTGGATCTATCGCCCCGACATGGTTCCGAAATATCCGAGTGCGTAAATTTAGTCACGTATTGGGGACGCGCCATGATGATAGATTCGAAGCTAATGAACTATCGCGGTTAATATCAAACGGATTCCGGAATTTAAGCCGCGGCGAAATCAGTCACGGAGAGCTGCCTGGAGGACGGTTTAGTATGGCATTGTTAATCAGCAATCAAGATGCGGAACAGGTGCTCACGATGAGAGAATGTCTGGAGAGCATCGAAGCGGGAGTCAGGGAATACTACGACGGCGATGCGACCTGTAGGCCCAGGATCGATGTATGGGCGCCTGCCGGTGATCCCAATGGTTACTATCAGTGGGGCTCAATGGAGGGCACAAGCCGCCGCTTCAGTGTGTTTGCCACGCGCATCAAGTCAGACATCGCGTACTGGGTTGGCGGTAAAGAGGGAGTGAGTACGCAAGAAAAATATTGTCAGAGACTTGGCAAGTTTTGTGGTCTTATCCTGCTTTTCAGCCTGGAGAATGGCGAACCGCTGGCGATCATGAATGACGGTTTTATTCAGCACCTGCGTGTCGGGGCGACCGCCGGGCTCGGCGCCAAATATCTTGCGCGCGAGGACGCTACGACTGTCGCCATGATCGGTTCAGGCGGCATGGCGCGCAGTCACGCGCTTGCGTTCTGTGAAGTGAGAAAGATCAAGCGCGTGCAAGTCTATAGCCCGACGGCGGCAAACCGGATTGCGTACGCCAAAGAGATGGAGGAAAAGCTGGGGATTGAAGTGGAGCCTGTTGCCACTTCGAGAGATGCACTCAAAGGCGCGCAGATTGTCGCGACCTGCACGGACTCTACGGTTCCGGTGGTCGAAGGAAAATATATTGAAGAAGGCGCGCTGATCACGACCGTGAAAGGAACCACCGAAATTGACGAAGAGACTCTCAAACGGGTCGATCTCTTTGCGACTTTTGCGCCCAATGTCGGTTCTTCTAGCGGAACGTCGGAAGACACAGCGTCGCATGCGCAACGCATCTCCGGCAACCACCGCGCTTATGTCGCAGGGAGGCCGGCGGATCTGGCGCGAATTCCCGAGGTGAAAAGGTCTCGACGGACGGATTCCCGCAAAACCATTAGTTTCAAAGATCTCTTTGCCGGAAGCGCTCAGGGTAGGGTTAACGCAAGACAAATCATCTCTCTTGCGGGAAATCAGATTCAGGGAATTCAGTTTGCCTCCGTCGGTGGGCTGACCTACCGGCTGATTAAAGAGAAAGGGTTAGGAAGGGAGTTTCCGACCGACTGGCTCTTGCAGGATATTAGAAACTGACGGCCCAGGATTTCAATGGCGTGTCTTATGGCGGATAACGAATGCAACGACACGATCACGATTAAGGAGATATTCTCGTGTTAGATCGAGAGACAAATGATCTTGTAACTCGCGTCGGTCCCGGAACACCCTGCGGGAACCTGTTGCGCCGTTACTGGCATCCGGTGGCTGTGGCTGCAGAGCTTACCGAGGAGACGCCTAAGAAAAGGGTAAGAATCCTGGGCGAGGATCTGGTGCTTTTTCGTCTCCCGTCTCAGGGGCCGGACGGAGTAGCAGAGTATGGACTGCCCGATAATCGGAGGCGAGGTCGGCCTCGAAGGACTTCCGAAGCTCTTCCCGATTCCAAAAGCGCGCGGTACCAGACGAGCGCGCCTTGGCAGTATCTTTACTACGGTCTGGTGTTTTTCTTTGATACCCGGTCGGGTTTACCACTGGCGATTATTAACGATGGCTACCTCCAGCATGCGCGCGTCGCTGCGTCGCGCGACCGTCACCTGCCGATCAAAGGAACGCCAGTCACTTCGAGTTTCAGAAAGAGGGCCTCGATTTTCTCGCCCCCATCGATGGGCACATGAACCTCGCTTCATTGATCACCAGCGGTCTTCTGGACGATTTTCCCAAACTCAAGGTGATTCATACCGAATCCGGCACTGCCTGGATCAAATCTTTCGTCGAAAGGATGGATCGGCAGTTCGAGCGGCCGCCGGTCAACTACGACGACGAGAACCCGACGCCGCGCGGGAAGCGCAGGGTGCAAGAGCGCACCAAGCAGGTGGTTCCTCCTGAAGTCTCGTCCGAGAAGAATAAACTCGCTCCGAGCCATTATTTCAGGAGCAACTTCTACTTTACCATCGAGACCGAGGAGCCGGAGCTTCCGGAGGCGATCGAGTTCCTTGGCGCCGAGCATTTTCTTTTTGCCACGGATTATCCCCATGACGATCCGGGCGGACGGATGAAATTCAAGGACGTCCAGTTGCTGCACGCTAACCGGAAGATCTCAGAGGCGGACAAAGAGTTAATTCGGTCGGAGAATGCCAGGACGTTATTTAAGATCCCATAATCAAGCGCGCAGTTCGCACAGGCTCAAAATTGCCATATGTGGTAATCACTATCTGGGGCTTCTCGATTCGGATGCTTTTCACGGGCTCGAAACGGAATGATTTGCCAGGAATGATTTGAGTTGGCCGACCCGTATTTTGCGAATGTGCGAAGCTTAATTTCAGGACTCTATGGGGAAGAGAGTGTGTGAAAATGTCGCAACTCGGAAGGCTCAACGTGGCCAATTTTGGGCAGCTCAGAGGAAAATCAGAAATCCAAGACACAGAACGAGGGCACGCGTGATACAAATTTTGGGCTACCAATGGGCTACAGCGTTCGTCCGAGATTACTAACTAGCCGACGTTTCAAATGTTTTATGGCGGAGAAGGGAGGGAGTCGAACCCTCTCTTATTGAACTCCCTTGGAGCCGACCGTTAATTAGCATGGGAAACCTACTTCGAGCTGTCTGAAAATCACTTTCACCTCGGGTGATGGTGTGGTACATAAAGTTCGATATTCGTTCACGAAGGGGAGCCAGTTAGACCCGAAAAGCCCTTTGACATCACTGTCAAAGGGCTTTCTGCGTATGTTGCTGCTCATGAACACGAGTGTTGCCGGTGGACTTATAGGCCCCGAAAGGGCGAGTGTCGTAAACTCACGCAGCGAGGGGGGAAATATTATTCAGTAAGTCTTTTAATCACCGCAACGAGTACTTCCGGAGAGATGGGTTTGGTGAGAAATTCCACGATCCCTGCTTCCAGTCCCTGTGTGACTATCTCTTCGCTGTTCCAGCCTGAGCATGCAACTATGGGGATCTGATTGCTTTTGGGATTCGCTTTTATCTTTCGTGCCGTTTCGAAGCCACTGGAACCAGGCAACGAGATGTCCATTAAAATTAGATCGGGATTTTCCGCCAGGCTCATTTTTATTCCGGTGCGCCCGTCTGCAGCTTGAAGGGTTTCGTAGCCCAGATGACCTAATGTGATTGTGAGCAGACGGCGAACGTTGGGATGGTCTTCGATTATCAGGATCTTCTTGGCAGGGGGCGGAGTTGTCGTCAGTGTTACAGTGGACCACTGGCATTTTCCTTCCCTCTGCTTCTCAACACACTTGGCACACAAGCCATCCAAAGGCGGATCGTCGCCGTCTTTTTCCTCATAGCCCGAGTCAGGCCAATTCTCGCAGTTCGAGCAGAAGTGCCAGAGATCCGCGTGCCGCAGTCTTCGATAGGAAGCTTTTGTCGCCATTTTGCGCGTAAAATGCAAACCTCATACCCGCGCGGAGTTGGCAGGTTTTGACCAGAAGAGTCATTCAGAGTGCAAATGAGTCATACAAAGGTCTTTATTTTAAACAGGTAAAAATGCCGTTCTTCGAGCAATCAGTCGTGCTGATCGGGAGCAAATCGAATGCGACATAAAAATCGTCGCCCTTTCGAGGACTTCTTGCAGGCGAGCGCGTAAAGATTTCCTTGACGATAAAATCTATCTGCTTGGGTTTTGGCCTGCTTATAGGCGAGAGCTTCCCATCTGAAACATCAGCTCCTCGGCCTGTTTCCCGTTTCGAGGCTTCGATGCTTGACGCTGCGTCTTTGGATAATCACGTTCACAAGATTGACAAAGCAAACGTCTTGCTTTTAAAAGTGGCGATAAGGAATATTTCCCGGAGCAATCGACAACCGTAATTTATTGCCGGTAGGTGAAATTCGCTCATGAATTATGAATTGATCCCGCACGACGTACGGCAATTTGTGCTCGACAGAATCGATTCTGTCGCACATCTGGAGGCATTGCTGCTGCTTCGCAGCAAGCCGGACGAGGAATGGAGTTGCCAAGCTGTGGCAAACAGGCTCTACATCGACCAAAGGCAGACGGCTGAGCTGTTGACTCATCTTCATGCAGACGGTTTTGTCACGGCCACGGCAGGGCAGTCTCCGGTATACCGATACCAGCCGGCTTCGATGGAACTGCAACAGATGGTGGATCGCCTGGCCCAAATCTACTCCAAGCATCTTGTGCCGATCACCAATTTGATCCACTCCAAACCGAAAAAAAGAGTTCAAGAATTTGCTGATGCCTTCAGGCTGAGAAAGGACAAATGATATGGCCGGTCTATTTTACACACTCTGTACGATTACGGCTTTTTTCTGTTTTTGTTTGCTGCTGCGGGGCTATTATCGTAGCCGTTACAAGCTGCTGCTCTGGGGCAGCCTGTGCTTTTTAGGACTGACCTTGAACAACGGCTTATTAGCCGCGGACAAGTTACTGCTTGGGCCGGATGTGAATCTCTTTACCTGGCGTCTGGTGCTCGCGCTGATTGCGATGATGGTTCTGTTGTATGGAATAATTTGGGATGTCGACTGAGGGTGACGTATGGATCTTCTACTATTGGGCGCCGTTTCGATGGCTTCATTGATTGCAGGGTTATTTTTCCTCCGGTTTTGGCGAGACACCGGCGACCGCTTTTTTCTTTTTTTTGCTATTTCTTTTCTGGTCGAAGGGATGAATCGAGCCGCGCTGGGATTAACCAATGATCCCAATGAGGGACGACCGTTTTTTTATTTTGTTCGATTTCTTTCGTTTCTCCTGATCCTCATTGCCATTGTCCAAAAGAACATGACCAAAGATACACGGGGGAAATACTCCCGAACTGATAAGAGCTGAACTTGAAAATCAATCCATGCGGAACTGACTTCCGTCATAGAGCCGGCGCAGTGAAGGGCATTCTTTCCGCCCGGTTGACCGGCTCAACGGAATTTTTGCGGCGAATGAGTTTTTTAAGATTCCTCTAGATCAGGTCTCTGGCGGACCGCGCTACTGAAGTCTGCTCGCCGGCCCGTGGCGACTTCAAGGACGGTTTTTGCGTCATGGGCTTTGGTGGCGCCGGCAATTTTTTCCAGCACCTCGTCCAACTGATAGGGCTTCATGATGACGCCGCTCAGCTCCTCCTTGGCTAACTCGGACTCCAGCTCAGAAGCCATAAATCCAGTAGCAAATATTGCTCTCACGGAAGGATCGATTTCTTTCATCTTTCGGAAAGCTTCCCAGCCATTTAACTTTGGCAAGCCGAAGTCCAGGACCACGACCGCGATCTCGTCCTTATGGCGTCGATGCATTTCGACAGCTTCAGCGCCGTCCGCCGCCGTGAGAACCCTGTAGCCGGCGCGCTGCAAATGTATTTGCATCAAACGTACTTGATGCGGTTCGTCGTCGACGAAAAGAATCATTTCACCGTCGCCAACCGTTTTTTCAGGTTTTTTCTCAATACCTTGCGCTTGAACATTCTCCAGTTCAGCTTGGTCTCTTGGAATGGGTAGAAAGATGCGAAAGGTTGCGCCTTGACCCGGTTCGCTCTCGACGTCGATGATGCCGCCATGTTTACCGACGATCCCATAGACCACGGCGAGGCCTAAACCGGTTCCTTCTCCCAGCTGTTTAGTCGTAAAGAAGGGCTCGAAAATCCGGTTTCTGATTGTCACATCCATGCCGATACCCGCGTCCTTCACGGTTATGCAGCAATACCGTTCTTCCCGGGCTTCTTGGGAGATCTTGCGCAGTTCGCCTCCGCTAACGATCTCCGTGGTTATGCTGAGCTTTCCCCCTTCCGGCATCGCATCGCGAGCGTTCAAGCACAGGTTGAAGACGGCCTGGTGAATTTGATTCTGGTCGGCCATGATCGGCGGCAGGTCCGGGCGCAAATTCCACGTTATCTCGATGGTCTTGGGAAAAGTATCATTGAGAATGCCTTGTAGCTTCTGCAGTACGCCAGTCACTTTGACGGGCTCGAATTTCGTGTCCGCTTTACGCGCCATGGCCAACAGCTGCTGGACCAAGGAAACCCCTCGTTCCACCGTCTCAATGATCACATCGACATTCTCGGAATTTTTGTCTTTATTGACTGTATTCTCCCGAATCAAATTGGCATAGCCGGAAATGATGTTGAGAATGTTGTTAATATCATGGGCAATCCCGCCGGCCAACGTGCCGATACTTTCCATTTTTTGAACCTGAAGAAGCTGTTGTTGCAGCTTCTCCCGTTCGCCGATCGTATGAGCCAACTCAGCCGCGTTTTCCACGTATCGCTCTTCGAGATCGGCATTGAGTTTTCGAAGCTGCTCTTCGGTGTTTTTGCGACTGGTGAGATCGCGAAATATTGCGGAAAAACCAATCAGCTCGCCACGATCATCACGCAGCGCAGTGATCACCCCATTGGCCCAGAACCGTGAGCCGTCCTTGCGCAGGCGCCAGCCTTCTTCTTCATAGCGGCCCGCGACTGCGGACTCCCTGAGCGCTTGGGCCGGTAACCCCTTCTCATGGTCTTCGGAGGCATAAAAGCTGCCGAATAATTGTCCGGTCGCTTCTTGCTGCTTCCAGCCGACTATCCGCTCGGCGCCCAGATTCCAGCTAGAGACCCGGCCGCTTGGATCCATCATAAAGACAGCATAGTCCTGCAAGCTTTCCACAACTAGCCGAAACCGCTCCTCGCTCTGGCGGATGGCTTGCTGCTTCAACTGCTCGTTCTTATGAAATAAGTCGACGAAGACCGAAACCTTAGAGTGGAGCACTTGCGGCACGACCGGCTTGAACAGATAATCCACAGCTCCGTTGGCGGCTCCCCGGAAGACATCCGATTCCAGAGTATCGATGGCGGAAATAAAAATGATCGGAGTGTAGCGAAACCGCTCCCGCTGGCGAATCAGCGCGGCAGTCTCAAAACCGTCCATCACCGGTAGCCGCACGTCCAGCAAAATGAGGGCAAAGTCCTCTCGCAGCAGATGACGGAGCGCCTCGGTACCTGAAGAAGCCGTGAAAATGTTCCGCCCCGGCCCTGAAAGCAATGCCTCCATGGCCGAGAGTGTCTTCACGTCATCGTCAACTACGAGGATGTTCGCCGTTGATTCGTTCATCATAAAGGACTCCCTGGGTTGTCTGTTTGCCGAAAAGCCAGATACGGAGCAATCCGAGCAATTCCTCGGTATTGACCGGCTTGGCGATATAGTCCGAAGCCCCCGCTTCCAGGCATTTTTCGCGGTCGCCTTTCATGGCCTTCGCGGTCAGAGCGAGAATCGGGAGGAGCCTGTGTTTCGGGGTATGGCGGATAATGCCCATGGTTTCATAGCCGTCCATATCCGGCATCATAATATCCATGAGCACGGCATCGATCCCTTGATCGCGATTTAACAGGGAGACTGCTTCTTTACCGGTTTCCGCGCTTATCACGCGGATGCCGTGTTGCTCGAGTAAGCTGGTCAAAGCAAAGATATTGCGCACGTCATCATCGACGACCAGCACCGTCTTACCCTTAAGCGCCTCATCGCTATGCCGTAACCGTTCCAACATTTGTTGCTTGGCCGGAGGCAGTTCGGCTGTAACGAGATGCAAAAACAATGACGTTTCATCGAGCAGACGCTCGGGAGATTGCACGCCTTTAACGACTACGCTTTCAGCCATCTGCGCCAGCTGAAGTTCGTCCTCCTCGGTCAAATCCTTGCCCGTAAACACGACGATCGGTAGATCCTGTAGATCCGATTCGCGGCGAATGCGCTCGAGCAATTCGAAGCCGGAGATATCCGGGAGCTTTAAGTCCAGAACCATACAATCGAACTTCCTGGAACGTAGGTTTTTCCATGCATCGGCGCCGTTTTGTGCAGTAGTGATTTCCACCTTATCATTGGAGAGCAGTTCAACGATACTTTTGCGTTCCACCTCGTTGTCTTCGACGATCAGCAGCTTTCTGCCGCCCGACCGGGCGTAGCCCAACACGCGGTCGATGGCTTTTTCCAGCTCGCCGGTGCTTGCCGGTTTGATCAGGTAGGAAAAAGCGCCGTGCCCGAGTCCCTGCAGGCGCTCCTCTTCAACGCTGACGATTTGCACTGGGATGTGGCGCGTGGCCGGGTCCTGTTTGAGATGGCTTAAAACCGTCCATCCGAGCATGTCGGGCAGGAAAATGTCCAACATAACCGCGATTGGATTAAATTCACGCGCCAAATTACGGGCAATCGATCCCTTGGCCGTGACTATACCTTTGAAACCTCGCTGGCGCACCAGATCCAATAATAAATTAGCGAAATGAGGATCGTCCTCGACGATGAGCACGACCGGATCTTCCGCTAAAATGGATTCGCGGTCGTCGGCGATCTCTTCCTGCTTGAGCGGCTGTTGTACAATTAGCGGAGCTGGACTAAACGCCGTCCATCTCGTGGGGAAGTCGGTGGACAGTGAGGCGAAGTAACTTTCCGGCAGGTAAAGGGTAAATGTGCTTCCCTCATTGAGGCTGCTGACGAGTCGGATCTCTCCGCCCAGGAGTGTCGCCAGCTCCCGGCTGATCGCCAGCCCGAGTCCCGGGCCGCCGTAACGGGGGCTCGTCCCGGCGTCGGCCTGATGAAACGCCTCGAAAACGATTCTCTGCTTATTGGGAGGAATGCCGATACCGGTATCGCTGACTTGAAAAGCAATGACTCTGGAACTGTTTTTAAGGATGGCGTGGTCCGGACTCCAGCCCGCGGTAGTTACTCTCATGCGGAACATCACGCTTCCGTGAGTTGTAAATTTGAAGGCATTGGACAGGAGATTTTTCAGGACCTGCTGGAGGCGCTTGAGGTCGGTAACCATGCCCCCGGGAAGTTCGGCATCCATCTCGATTTTAAACCCGAGGTGCCGCGCTTCAGCCACATGACGAAAGCTCCTTTCCACGGCTTCTTGCACCTTAGTGAAAAGAATTTCTTCGGGTTCCACGGTGACCGTGCCGGATTCAATCTTAGACAAATCAAGAATGTCACTGATAAGGTTCAGCAGGTCGCCGCCTGAGGCGTGAATATTTCTGGCGAATTCCACTTGTTTGATATTGAGGTTGCTGTCGGGATTCGATGCGAGCTGCTGCGCCAGAATGAGAATGGAATTGAGCGGCGTGCGCAGCTCGTGCGACATGTTGGCAAGGAATTCGGATTTATATTTGGACGCCAGAGCCAGCTCCGCGGCCTTCTCTTCCAGGGCATGGCGCGCCTGTTCGATTTCTTGATTCTTGCGCTCGACCTCGGCGTTTTGCTCGGCGAGCTGTTGAGCTTTGGTGGCCAGCTCTTCATTGGTTTGTTGCAACTCCGTCTGCTGGGTTTGCAATTCGCCGGCAAGTTTTTGCGATTGCTGCAGGAGTCCTTCTGTTTGCATCGTTGCCTCGATCGTATTGAGAACGATGCCGATGCTTTCGGTCAGTTGGGCAAGAAACGTCAGGTGCGTCGATGTAAATTCAGCCAGTGAAGCGAGCTCGATAACGGCTTTGGTCTCCGCTTCAAAGAGCACCGGCAATACGATCAGATTTCTCGGCTGGGCGTGGCCGAGACCGGAGGAAATTTGAACGTAGGTGGATGGCACGTCGGCAAGCAAGATGCGCCGTTTCTCTACGGCGCATTGGCCTACCAGACCCACGCCGACAGGCAGTTCCGCCGCTATATCCTGGGTGGCTTCACGAGCGTAGCTGGCCAACATCTTTAACCGTGAATCCCCATTGCTGCCCTCGATCTGATAAAGCGCGCCGTACTGGGCGCTCACCAATGGCGCCAGCTCGGAGAGCAACATCTGCCCGACAGTGGTCAGATCGCGCTGTCCCTGCATCATGCGGGTGAACTTGGCGAGATTGGTCTTGAGCCAGTCCTGCTCGGTATTCTGCTCCGTGGTTGCGCGCAGGTTTTGGATCATAGCGTTGATGTTGTCTTTGAGTTCCGCAACTTCGCCGCGGGCCGCCACCTGGATCGAACGGGTAAGATCGCCTTTAGTGACCGCGGTCGCGACATCGGCAATAGCGCGCACCTGGGTGGTGAGATTGGCGGCCAACAAATTTACGTTGTCGGTCAAATCCTTCCAGATGCCGGCAGCACCCGGCACGTTAGCCTGGCCACCCAAGCGGCCCTCGACACCGACCTCGCGCGCAACGGTGGTCACCTGTTCCGCGAAAATAGCCAGCGTGTCGGTCATGTTATTAATGGTTTCCGCCAAGGCCGCGACTTCGCCTTTTGCCTCTACCGTCAGCTTTTCTTTAAGGCTACCGTTGGCGACGGCAGTGACGACTTTGACGATGCCGCGCACCTGGGCGGTTAGGTTCGCCGCCATGACGTTGACATTGTCGGTCAAGTCTTTCCACGTCCCGGCGACTCCAGGAACCAGGGCCTGGCCGCCCAATTTGCCTTCGGTGCCGACCTCGCGCGCGACGCGAGTGACCTCGGCGGCAAAGCCATTTAACTGGTCGACCATGGTATTGATGGCTTCCTTGAGTTGGAGAATTTCCCCATGGACATCAACGGTGATTTTCTTGGACAGGTCGCCGTTGGCGACGGCGATGGTGACGTCGGCGATATTGC